>CASFUX010000270.1 GCA_949297975.1 uncultured Bacteroidales bacterium | reverse complement strand
CACCTCGCCGGCTTCGGCGCGGAACTTCAGCTGCACGCGGACGGGGATGCCTTCTTCCACCCTGCCGTGGTTGTCCATAAACGTGTCGTCGGTGCACGAAGCGCCCAGGAGCGCCAGCACCACTATCATGCTATACAGTAACTTGCTTGCTTTCATATCTGTTTGTCCTATCGTTGCTTGTTAATTGAATGGGGGTACGTCCACGGTGTTATTCTCCCAAGACACTACCTCAAAATTGATTTTAATATGCGTGTCCGTGCGCAGCGTGGCACTGATGTTGACCTGCGTGTTGCGGGCGATGGAGTTCAGCGCACCGTAGTTGTTCACGAATGCCTGCTGTGGATAATTTCCGCCGGCCACCGTGGTGAACCCGATGGTGTAGGGCGATGCATCCCCTGCATTTTTCCATGCAAACGACGGATAGATATAGAGTGCCAGCGTCGCGCTGCTGTTACCCTCGATGGGAATGTTGATGTCGTCCGTGTAGCTCATTCCGGCATATTGCGTGTCGTTGGGCACGTCGAGGTTGGTCGTGTGGAACAGGTAGAGGCAGTCGCCAAAGAAAGCACCGAACGACATGCCGTTGATGGTGATGGGGTCGCTCAGCGCATTGTTCATCGTGATGTTCAGCTTGGCCACGGCGCGCACCAGATCCACCTCGATGGTCTGCGGCGTATCGGTAGGTGGGTCAATGGTCAACTGCCCCATCCATTCCATGGGCAGCCCCGTTGCGGTAAAGTCTATTTCCGAGCCGCGCTTGGGGAAGTATTGGCGCCCGTCGTCATGGATGCGCACCTTTCCAGTCCCTTCTTCAATATCGTCCTGCAATGTCTTCAGGTCGCTGTAGTCCTTGCCCAAGCTCGCCTCGTTGGCAATGACATACATCTGTACCGGCCCCACGGGCACGTTGTCTATCGTGATGCTGCCGCCCGTGAGGTCGTCAGCGGTAAATGCTTGATTGATGGTGGTTGCCCCTTCCGACTCTATGATGACGCGCAGGGTGTGGATGGCAGATTCCTGCTCCTTGGTGGGCGGCGTGATGCGTGTAGCCGCCTCGAGCATGGGGATGTTCAGCCGGATGGTGGCCGTACGTCCGTCGGCCGCCGGTTCGTCGGCTTCACGGGTACAACCGGCAAAGGTTGCCGACAGCAGGCAGGCGGCCAGCAAGGCCACGATGTAATGGTAAGATAAGTGTTTCATATCGTTGTTTCTTTTCATTGTTACCTTTCTATTATCCCCACGATACGGAGGTATCCTCTTCATTCCAGTCCACTACGGTTACGGTAATCGTAAGTTTGCCAGCTACAATGGAAACCTTGTAGTGGTATTGTTGGCCTGCTGTCCAACCTCCGGCAATGGCGAGCGATGCCTCGTCGGTGCGGGTAGCGGACGCATCGCTTCCGTAGTGGTAGGTCACTTTCAGCTTGGCATTAGTTAAATCGGTGGCAGGAAGGAGCAACATGTCTTGCGCTGTTTCTCCTGAGAGCGGAGTTTTTTCCTCTGTCGCCGTTTCGGTCACAGTCCATTTGGGCGTGTTGCCTGAGTTGAAATTGCCTTTGTAGCCCACGCCGTAGACCTTCAGTCCGTCTACGGTTGCGCCGTTGCTTTCGACGCTTACTTTCACCCGGGCCAGCTCGTGCTTGAATTGCATGTTTACAGCATCTGCATTTGTTCCGTTGTACTCGCGTGTATGCATCGCTGTCATCAAATCCACGGCTTTCGAGCAATCGAAGTCTTCTACCGTAATAACACCGCTATTGTCACAGCTACCATAACCTGCTGGATACACCCCATAGAAATTATACGTCATGCCCGGAATCCAATACTGGGTACCGCCGGTATAACCCCATGTTCCACCGCTTTCAGTTACGGTAATATTATTGAATACGTTTTTATTGATTTCATAGCCTGTGCCATACCAGCCCCATACGTTGAAGGAGGAACCGGAAGGCAGGCTACTACCTTCTACCGCCGCGCGCGTCTCCGCCGCAGGCGTGAAGGCGATGGGGCGGGCACCATCGGCCGGATTTTCGGCCAGCTCGTCGGTACAGGCCGCCGTAAGCAGCAGGGCGGAGAGGCCGAGAATTGTTTTTGCTGAAATGAGTCTCATATCTGTTCGTTGGTTAGTTTGTCAAGATTTTTATTTAATAGGCTATTAAATAGCCGCTTAATAGCCTAT
>CASFUX010000269.1 GCA_949297975.1 uncultured Bacteroidales bacterium | reverse complement strand
AGGCAAGCTGCCTGAAGGGCAGCGAGATAATAGCCTGGGGCAACGCCCCAGGAAAAAAGGACATCATAGAAACCAGGCTGTAGGCCTGGGAGAAAGGAAGGTGGCTTGTCCCTCAGGCTTACAGCCTGATTGTATGTAGGCAGAAATACTCTTGGGGCGTTGCCCCAAGCTGTTATCTCACAGCCCTTCAGGCTGTAATGTAATGCTTTCCTTAGGGCAAACTCACGTTACCGTAGTACAGTAGAAAGACGTGGCAAAATTTATAGCTGTAAAACACGATATTTATTCCACAACCCCCAATTTTTACAAATATATTTACGCCGCCTGCCCCATCACCTGTAGAGACAAGGCATGCCTTGTCTCCCAAATACGCAAAAAGGGGAATACGTTCATCATGGGACGCATTCCCTTTTCTCTGTGTTTATTGATTGGGCATAGGAGACAAGGCATGCCTTATCTCTACAGTTCCTCTAACCATTTCTTCCCCGATTTGGTATTCAACCAAATCAGAATACCTGCACCGATGATGACACCTATCGTGAACACAACACCTAACATTTCTGTTTTTTGCAGTTTAGCCATGAATCAACTTAACTTTATCCCAAGCACCATGAACATCTTTTTCTATTGCTTTCGCATCTTGCTTCAACCTCACCTTATCCTCAAAACTTCCCATATCCGATGAAAAAAGCTCTTCCTTCAATCGGCTGACAGCCTCCGATTCATGCCTATATTCTCCATGAGAAGCCGCGCGAAAGACCATCACTCCATTCTCCATAAAGCCTATGATTTTTCTAACCATGCACATAACAGCCTCCTTTTTACCAATATCCGCCACAAAGTAAGTGATTATTTTTCAAACAGCAAACATCCTACTGCTAAATATCCCTAATCAACCTTCCCCATAGGAGACAAGGCATGCCTTGTCTCTACACAAACACAAAAAAAAGGAATGCCCCCTTTGCGAGAGGCATTCCTTTTTCCTATTATCCGTGATAATCCGTATAATCTTTGTAATCCGTGTGCTGATGCACTACTTCACGGCACGGAGCACTTCGGTGGTCTTGCCGTTCATGCGGAACATGTACACGCCATCGGCCAAGCCCGCTTTCGCGATGCTGAACGCACCGGTCTGCGGCAAGGCATAGCTCGATACTTTCTGACCGTTCACGTTGTACACGTCCACCGAGGTGAAATCATCCGTGTAGGCGAAGTTGAACGCATCGACGGTGGAGAAGAGCTTGGTGGTGTTAACCTTAGTCTCTGCAATGCCCGAAGGATTGCCTTGCGTTACATGATACGTAATGGACTTACCATAGCAAGAAATCGTTACATCTCCTTCACGTCCACTAGTTCCAGCAGGAAGATCATCTGCCAAAATATACAAATCGAAAGCATCCAAATCTTCCCAATAGCCATCATAATAACTCCAACTCAACCAATCAGGAGCACTGAACCGGATATTAGGCGTATTGTTATTTAACGTATCAACCGGATAAAACGAACTATTAATCATCGGAGTTGAACCTTCCACATTCCCTGACTGACTATCATAAACCGCCAAATTCAACACCGAACCATCTGTAAATTCAGCAGGTTCTATCACCAGTTCGTTCACCGTAGGGTCTGGTCTTGAACCATCAGTGAACACAAGATTAGGATAAGCATCTTCAAACGTAGTATATACGCCATTCAACATCATGAAAGGATCGGCAGAAGCGTATCTCCTTAACATCCCTTGATTATCTATGGCATAAGTCATACCACCAGTATAAGGCGTACTTGCCACAAAAATACCCATATTGCAAGATAACCCACTCAAGCCCGATACCATGATATTGAACGTATCAGTCAACGTAATACCTTCGGAAAGCACCAAACCATATTCATCCGTTTCCACCAATGGGAACTGCAATATACCACAACCTAATCCAGCGAGATCTTCGCTACTCGGGTCGTAATAGGTCAAGTTATCGCCTGTTGCATACGAAGAAGCCAATAAGTTACCGCTATTGTCCATAATCACTAACTTCAAGGTGTCCGTTGCCGTCATAGCGGGTTCCACGTAAGGATAAGCATCCCCTTGAAGTTCACCTAAACTTGTAACCCACAATGTGATATCTTTCACATACAACGGCGACATTGGCTTTTCATACAGCGTCAAGAAACCATCCACATTCAACACCGTGTCTTGCGTCTCGCTTACCTCCACCGTGATAGGTTCTGTCCCATATACATATTGCACACTACTTGTAGTACTCCACAACAAACCTCGCAAATTTCCAAGTCGACTATCCAACATAGGAGCAGCAGTCAAAGGCCACATACCGTCATCATACAGGTAAGACGCACCCGCTACTGTCAAAGACATACCTGCCTCAAAAGAAGCATCTGATACATCATACGCAGAAAGCGCAAATGTGTCAACACCGAGCGTGTTGGAAACAATCTGCCTTGGCATATTCCAAGAATTCATATACATTGGATTGCCTTTCAACACGGGTGTATATGCATCAACCCAATCGCCATCCTCATTCATAGAGAAATAATCAGAAGCATCTGCCCCTAATCTGTTAGACATCCAACTTTGATAAGTCACGTTCTCTGCATCTGCACTATAATTGGGAAACACCCAAGCATCCACGCCATTCAGCCAAGAGCCGACAATCCCTCCATAATACATCAAATATGTAGTCCTATCAACACCAATGAACATCGTTCCTTCCGGCTTCCAATAAAAGGCAGTCGGTGCTTGTTCGGCCTCAGCCTTCAATATATTACGCGCCTCTTTGACACCAGCCACCGATTTCAATGGCACTTTCAGTTCTTCTGACAAAGGAAGAGCTTCGCTCATATCTTGCTTTAAAGTTTTAAGCGCAAAAGTCTCTTCTTTACTGTTATTTACAAAAACGTAGTGTTCCTCGTTTTGCAAATCAACTGAACTTTGGAACACCTTTGCCGGTTGTTCCATCCGTTCCATTTTCTTAGGCTCATTGGCCCACATCGCAGCGAAAGTAGAAACTGCGACAACCACAGATAAAACCATCTTTTTCATACGCAATCCATTTTAATTGATAAATTACTTTATTTTTATCTTCTAAAACTACCTTTTAGCCATGGTAAAACTACAACCGGCATCGGTCTCGTCCGTAAACCGGAGCACGCTATAGTTAAGGGTGCCTGACACATTAGACTTCACTGTCATCTTCTTTTCCAGCAATGCATCCATAATCAATGCACGTCCCGCTTCCTCATTCTGCTTCCCTGCACGGGCAAACAAGCTCCTGCCTGTAGCATCAGCATCCTCATAGACAAACTGCACGGCATTTTCCGTCCCTTGAACATCACCATACCAATGCCCTACGTATTCCACTCCATTCAAGCGGAAAGTCACCGCATAGAGATATGAGCTAATCGTATCACTCGTATTCAACACTATGCTTTTAACAGTCACATTACCCATTGCATCAACAAAGTTGTCATAAGCTGTTTTTGCCGAACCTTCCAAGTTGTCAAGATTCAACTCCCAACTACGCTGCCTTCCCCCATTCATGTAGGACACACAGTATTCAGCCGCTGTTTCACCAGCTGTAAATGTTGCATCAATACCGTCATCTGTACAAATCAACGCCGTTGCATCTTCATTCACTTCAAAATGCCGAGCCACACTCGCCCCCACAGGAATACCCGAATAAAATTCAATGCCTGTAGGTAACATGATCATTCCGTAATACTCTGTTTCATCCAAGAAATTAAACAGCTGGTGTCCATATTCTATCTCGCGTACGCCATCCTCTGAAGAAAAATTGAAAACGACACCATCGTTGTTTAAAAATACCAATTCATTCAACGCATCCACCTTCGCATAATAATCCTCCCAATCCTGCGCCGGGTCTAACGCATACATATCAATATAAGCCTCCGCCTTCTTCCCTTTCAAACGCAAATGGTTGGCATCCGCCCAATCAACTACCATGAACTCATAATCTCCACCCAAACCTACACCGTCATTCTGCGGGTCGGAAAAAGCATGCATCACATCGTTGTAACTATTAAATGTGATAACCGGGCCATTGTCGCCTATCACCTCCCATGTGCTGACAGCCGAAGTATAACGGTTGCGCGTTGTAGCCGCATTCTTGGCCGCCACGGTAACACGTCCATTGGAATCAAACTTCACCAGCATCACATACCCTGCCGTCTCGGGCTGCGCATAATACCGCATTTCCCAACCGTTGGGGGCGGCCACGAGGGTTTGCTCTATCTCCGTCATGGCTTCTTGCAGGCGTTGCGCCCCGGGAACATCGAAGATGTCCTCCACCTCCCTGGTACACGAAGCAAACACGCCACCAGCCAGCAACGCCAACGCTACATGATATATAACCTTATTCTTCATCTTTTGTTCTTTCGTTTGTTTAAAAATCTCATTTTTTAATACTCGTCATCCATTACTTTCTGCAAGTCCATATTGGCCTGGCGGGTCTGCACCTCGTTACGCAACTCGTCCAAGTCAATGTCCCAGCGGTCAGCCAACCATTCGTTGCACATGTCCCACTTTTGCAGAATGACATCACGCCCCGTAGTGGAGTCGCGCACAATGCCCCGGCTGGCCGTTTCCAGCATGTTGTTCCATTCTTCGTCCGACTTCACGATGTAGTTGGCAATGGTTTCCACAAAGTCCTCACGCACTTCGCTCATGGCGTAGCTGGTCACGAAGCCGGTCCGATTGGCAGTCGAGTCGGGTACCGTCTGCCAGCCGCTGGGGTCGTAGTCACCCGGCGAGATGGCGGCAAAGTCCTGCGGATAACTGCGCGTCTGGTGCAGGATGTGCGCGAACTCGTGGTGCATGGTCTTGAAGTAATATTCGTTGAGCAACGGGATGTTGCGCGGGTTCAAATTGTTCACATAGTAAAGCGTTACCTTGATGCCCCCCTCGGCCGTACCCAGCACGATAGTACCTTGGGCGGCATTGATGGCAGGCGAACCTATCAAGTGCATCATGCGCGGGCCATACTCTTTCAAGAAATCCTCGCCCACCACGTCGTTATACACATCGAACCACAGATACTTGGCCAGGTGCGCCAACGTGTCCGACTGCTGCAAGCGGGCAGGCACCAAGTTGTAGTCCACATCCGAACCCACGTCCTGCATCTTGTAACGGAAATCCAGGTTATAAGGTTTCAGATAACTGAAATACAACCAATGGTCGAACTCGAACGTATATTCCGTAGTGTCCATGTAGATAATCATCTTGCCCACCGTGGCATCCATTACCGTATCGATGGCAATACGGTTCTCGCCCGGATTAACAAAATAGGGAGCCGTGTCCGTGTTGTCAAACACGGTACCGGTAAACTCTTCATGCTCGCACGAGGCAAACACGGCCATGGCACAGGCCAAGCAGGCCAATACTTTATATTTCATTCTATTCATCATAATCATTGTATGTTACCTGTTCCTGTTTATTTCACATTGGATTCATCGGCTACCGGTGCTTTCGCGGGCATCAATCCCTGCGCTTTTTCCCGCAAGGTCTGCTCGCTTTCCCGGTCGGAGGCATAGCCCGGCACGCGGTATTCGTCCGTGAGCGTGTTGCCTGTCGTTCCCTGGCGGTTGCCCACCATGCCGGACACGATGGCTTCCTGCGGCAACTGCAAGGCACGGCGTTCATCGTTCCACGTGAGCAATTCGTCCACATAACCGCCTTTGCCGTCGCCTATGCGGTGGGTGACTTCGATGCCGTACCGCTTGAGGTCGAACCAACGCAGCCCGTCCAGCAACGTTTCCACCCGGCGGCATTGCAGCACGCTCTGCACATAAGGCTCACCATCTGCGGGGATGGTGAATTTCGGGCTCATCAATTGATTGTTCAACACCTTGGTACCCCTATAGTTTTTGATGTCATTCTCTGTCATCGTCTTATATCCATAGGATGCCGCCCATGTACACATGTCCGTAGCCGCCTTGCTCAACTCACCTTTGTAGATATAGGCTTCGGCGCGGCACAGCAAGGTTTCGTTGGTGGTGAACTCGCGGCGAATGCTGTGGGCATAGCCCGTCATGGCCACCTTGTCGCTATATTCGAATATGTACATGAACTTGGCCGGGAACACACCCAAACTTTGGTCGTATTGCCACAGGGTATAACCCGTAAAACGACTTCCCCAAGGGCCACTCAGTGCTTCCGTCTGCGCCGTACCATTAAACGCGTAGCGAGAATAATCCGGTATCATCGAATATACATTCCACCACGACGTGGCAGGCATCAACAGCAGGTTGGCCGGTGAAGATTTATCTATCCAAGCATATATTTCCTGCGTGGGCTGCGAGTAGGACACTCCCGTGGCATTGAACAACACGTTGGCCGCATTCCGCTGGTCTTCGCCCAACACGGCGTTGGCATGTTCTATTACCTTGTCCCACTCGCGCAAATACAGGTACAGGCGTGCACCGAACGCATGGGCAGCATTGATATTAAAGTGGTACTTTATCTGCGAGTAATAGCTCTCGTCCACCAGATCGATGCCTGCTTCGAAGTCGGCCACGATGTGTTCGTAGGTTTCCGTCACCGACAGACGTTCATACTTCGGTGCTACCGTATTTTCCAGTTCGGTCATATACGTGATACCCAAATCGTTCAGGCTGGTCACGCTGTCCTTGTAATGCTGGGCAAAGATATTCACCAGCACGAAGTGGTGGTAAGCCCGGATGAGCAACGCCTCGCCCCGTTCGGCATTCATGTCCTCGCCTTCCTTTTCCAGCCGGTCGCAGGCTTCCAAGGCGGCATTGGCCGTGGCGATGGCCTTATAACAATAGTTCCACACGTAAAACGGGGAGTCCTGCGTGTTGCCGGACACGATATCGTCCCAGGCAAAAGCCTCGTCGAAGATACGGCTCATGGGAGAAAGCCGTTCAAAAGCCCCTGCCGCATCCGGGGCGTTGTTGTCCACAATGTTGTCGCCGCTCAATTCGGCCATCATGCCGTAATTGGCCTGCGAATAGCCGGACACCAGCAGTTGCTGCACCTTCTGTTTCGTATCTATCTCGGTACGGTTGTCCGGTGTGCGGTCCAGGAAGTCGCACGACACCATCAGCAGGCAAGCCGCAAAAGCCGCATATTTCAATATTGCATTCATCTTTCTAAAATCCGTTTTTAAAGTTCACGATTAAAAACCTACTCTCAGCGTCATGGTAAACTGACGGGGCACGGGTGACGATACACCGCCCACGCTCATATATTCAGGGTCTTGCCCGTTCAACTTCTTGTCCGAGTACAGCAGGCAGAGGTTGGTGGCCGACACCTTGATGCCGCAGCTGCTCACCACTTCCTGCCCTTCGAACCAACGCTGCGGGAAGTTGTAATTCAACGAGATTTCCTTCAGACGGATGAAACCGCCATCGGCTACCCGTTCCGTCGAATAATTGTAAGCATTGTAGGCATACGCCAAGTTGGTCGAACCGTACTTCTGCTGCTGGCGCACGCTGGCAATGGTCGGTATGGTGGTGTAACGTTCATCGCCCGGTACCATCCAACGGTTCTTGAATTCCTTCGGCATGGCCGTAAGGTCGGTGTACTCGTCCGAGAATATCGGGTCGAGACGCAACTTGTTTCCAAATGAATAGGTAAGGAACACGTTCAAGCTCCAGTTCTTGTAGGTAAACGTGTTGCCCAAACTACCCGTAATGGTCGGTTCCACCGGCCCTTCGTACTGCAGGAAGTCAAGGTCGTTGAACTCCTGGAAGTTGATATCCACCACCGTGGTTTCCGTCCGTTCCTTGTTGGTGTAGAAAGTGGGAAGCCCTTCATCGTTCAACCCCGCAAACGGGATGGAGAACAAGGCACGCACGGGGTAGCCTTCGAGGGCGTAACCACCGGCCTGCACCAAGTCGATCACTTGCGAGCGGGCATCCAATTCCGTAATCTTGTTTTCCGCATAGGAGAAAATGAGGTCGGTTGACCACGTGAAATTCTTCCGGATGATGTTGCGGGTAGAAATGGAGAACTCAAAACCATGCGAAGCCATCGAGGCCACGTTGCCGAGTTTCGTGATTTCACCGCCGACACCTTGTGTCTGCACATAACCTATCAAGTCGTAGTTATTGCGCGTGTAGTAGTCGGCTTCCACGTTGATGCGGTTGTCCAAGAAGCCGAGTGCCGTACCCACGTTGAACTCATACTTCTTTTCGTAGGTAAGTTCGCTGTTTTCAAGCTGGTAAAGCTCCATACCCGACTCGCGGTCGCCCGCCAACGGGCGATAAGGAGAATAGCTGTAGTACACGGCACGCGAGTTGGTCACATCCGCCGGACCACGGTCGGCCGTCAACGAATACGACACCTTGAACATGGCGTGCGTCCATGCATCATTAAATGTATCGCGGAACCAACTTTCTTCGTGCATGTTCCACGCCGCCGACACGTTCCACGTAGGCAACCAACGCGCCTGGCGCGAACGTCCCAACTTGTTGGTCCCTTCGTAGCGGAGAGTACCATTCACCGTATAGCGTCCCAAGTAGGAATAAGTTGCCATGCCGAAGAAAGCCAAACTGCGGGCATAGGTATAATCGTTCGTATAATAATCCGTGTTTTCTTCCGCACCTTGCTTGAACACATTGTAGTCGTAGAACGGCGTACCACCCATGTCGTACTGGTAACCCCAGCCACGGAACCAGGTAGATTGGCGGTCGGTCGCATTCAACTCAGCTCCCCCGAAAAGGTTCAATATATGTTTATCTTCGTCAAAACTGGTGTTATAGGCTACCGTTCCCCGCAAGTCCTTGCTCAACAGCGTGTAGTTTGTCAGGTTGTATATACCGCCATTGGGCAACACAGTCTCGGGCAAAGCCGTAGGGTCGTCCGGGTCGGTATACAGGTACATGTTCGCATCGCGGATGGTAGCATCTTCCGGGTCGATACCGGCACGGTAAGCCCGCGCCTGGTTGGACTGGTCCATGATGTGGTGTTCCTGGCGGCTCGACTGGTAGCGTATTGCAGCCAGCCCATGAATTTCCAGTCCCACGACCGGCTTGTAATTGATTTCACCCTGGAACTTGGTATCAACCACATTCACGTCGATATAATTCTGTTCCAATTCATCGAAAATATTGAAATCACAGTAGTTGCGGCGATACGTCTCATTCGGATCCAATGCACGTGAAGTGTTCATTGAATAGCTGAACGGGTTGATGTCAAACTCGCGGCTCACTTCGCCCGACACCACATCGGTCGTCCTGTTGGACGTACCGGGAGCCGTCTGGTTGCGGTACGACCCGTTGGTCGTCATGGACACGGTCAAGTTCTTCATCAGGTTGTACGAAGCGTTCAAGTTGGCCGTGTACCGTTGCACATCGCTCTGCCTGTACCAACCCGGGTCTTCCATGGCCGAGATGGAGGCATAGAAACTTGCTTTGTCCGAACCGGAGGAAAAGCTGACCGAATGGTTATGCATCAGCGAGTTCAGGAACAATTCATCAAACCAATCCGTGTTGTTGAACTCCGCATCCTGCAAATAGAGGTTGCGGGCTGCCTGCAAATTGCTCAAGGAATACGTCCCGTTCCCCCGGTACGTGTCCATCAAGTCGTACATCTTGCCATATACGCCCGAGTTGATGGCACTATTCAAGCGGGTAAATTCCAACCAGCCCTTCTGTTCCATTTCACGATAGATACCCATCTGCTCCTGCGAGTTGGAAATATTATAATCGCGATACGAAGGCTTCAGACGGTAAGTAAACTCACCCGTATAATTCAAACGGCTTACCCCGGCACGCCCTTTCTTGGTCGTTACCACGATAACACCCGCCATGGCACGCGCACCATAAATAGATGTGGCCGAACCATCCTTTAATATCTGGAAACTTTCGATGTCATCCGCATTCAAACCCGCAATGGCCGAAGCAATCAGCGTTTCCGCATTACCGGAAGAGAGGGCATCGCTCGATATTTCCACCGCATCTTCCATCACTACACCGTCGACCACCCACAAGGGCTTGGAAGCACCATAAATGGAGGTAGCACCACGCACGCGGATCTTAGGTGCCGTACCGAACGTGGCCGACACATTTTGCACCGTCACACCGGCCGCACGGCCTTCCAACGCACGGCTCACGTCGGCAACCCCGTCCAGCTTGGCCTTGTCGGCATCTACTTTCACGGCCGAACCGGTGAACAAACGTTTGTCCTGTTTTACCATCCCTTGCACAACCACTTCCTGCAGTTGTTGCGTATCCGACTTCAACGTAACTTTCATACCATCCTGCACCGGCAGCGTCTGCGACTTCATCCCCACATAAGAGATGGTCACATGCGTCGCTCCTTCCGGCACGGCCAATGAAAAATTACCATCGAAGTCGGTCACCGTTCCCACGGTCGTCCCTTCCACCATGATGCTGGCTCCGATGACTGTTTCGCCTAAATCATCATACACCGTCCCGGTAATGATGGTCTCCTGAGCGAAACATGAGAAAATGCTCACAAACAAGCACGTAACAAAGAAAGTCAGTTTTCTCATTTACTTCAATTAAACATTATACATTATTATATATAGCTACAAATTACGAGCTACAAGTTACAAGATTGATGCCTTGAATGCCCTCCGGTTCAAAACTCCTTCTCTTAAAACGGGCGCAAAATTATTGAAATAATGCAAACGAAACAAGAAATTCGTGTTAATCCTTTTCTTTTATCTCGTTTTTCGATGATATTTTCATGTTTTTACCATCAAAAAGCGACAAACCTGAAAGAATATACATTTAATATAAGAAGGAACGCCTGCCTGCTTCACCTGCTTCGTCACCCTTGGGCGGTCAAAGATAAGAAAGTTTATTGATTTATCATGTATTTTAATACGAAAAATTTTCTTTGTTACCGTAAATTTTAGCACACGAGCAGAACGGATGCACACAAATCGGGGAACGCAAATAAACGCAAATTGTTCTTTTGCCCATTTTTCTTACCTTTGTCCCGCAGCTAAGGGCGAAAGATTTTTCGCCCCTACGTGTCGTAGGGCGTTGCCCTACGTTGAATGCCACAAGGCCGTTGGCCTTGGACGCAAAAGGGCGGAAAATTTTCCGCCTCTACACAACCTCACTCGTAGCTTGTAGCTCGTAGCTTGTAGCTGAAATACCCCTACTAGTTTCCCGGTCATCGTCCTATAGTTTCTTTCCCATCGTCCTATAGTTTCTTTGTTAACATTTAGCTTTTTTGAAGGCCAATATCTTATTGGCCAGCATCGAACGTCCTATTGCAAACCCGAAAACAAACTATAGTATCTTGGTCATCGTCCTATAGTTTCCTGACCAACGTCCTATAGTTTCTTTGTCGGTTTTCTATAGGTTACCCCTAAATCCCCTCCCGATAAATCGGGATAAATTCCGGGGACTTTTTCATGTCTGCCTTTTGTAGTGACACGGTGTTCGTGTCTCGGCGTGCCGCGTCTGAAATGCTAACCGCAAAGAACGGGATTTTTTTAAACCGCAAAGAGCGCAAAGGATTTCACACGACACGGTAGACCTGTAGCCCCCTTTAGGGGATTGGGGGTAAAAAAACATGCGGGACAACGGGGAAAACTCCCTGCATCGCTCCGCATGTATTCCTATAATATTATATGTATAGGCGGACGCGCATCCGCCCATGCCCGCTTAGTTGTTGCGGGCGGCCAGCTTGCTGTCGAAGAGGTACATGGCGGCTTTGTCGCCCTCAATGGCTTCCAGCGTGGCGAGCAAGGCACGTGCGGTGTCTTCTTCTTCCACCTGTTCGTCGACAAACCAGTTCAGCATGTTCTGCGTGGCGTAGTCCTTATCTTCCACGGCCATGTCCATCAATTCGTGGATTTTTTCCGTAACGACCTTTTCATGCATCAAGGTATCGGCAAAGGCATCCTTCGGCGAATTCCATTCCTGCTGCACTTCGGCAATCGGTTCCAGTTTTACCTTGCCGTCGCCCGCCACGATGTATTCCATCAGACGTTGCGCATGCCCGAATTCTTCCTTGGCCTGCACGTCAAACCAATGGGCCATACCGGCAAAACCCTTGGTCTTCATGTCGTAGGACATGGAGAGATACAGATAAGCCGACCATATTTCGGCATTTACTTGCTTGTTCAGAGCCACTCCCATGCGGGAATCCAAAATTGTTCTCATTCTCTTTCTTTTTTATACTTGTTAAACTTGTTTTTGCCTATCGCTCTTGCTCTTTGGCAACGCACAAAAGTAACAAGGTTTGCCCGTTCCTTGTTCCGCCTTTAACTTTTATTTAACCCAAATCAGCCGACAGGCTACGGTGGTGAAGTTTGAGATGCCACCGGGTGACATCTCCACAACCGACCGCGACACCGCACCACTCGTTTACTCGTTTACTAATTCCCTTGTTTACTTGCCTACTTAATTATTAAAGCGTACTTTTGCAAAAACTTTTGCAACATGGATCGCAAGCAAGCTTCTTCATTGGACGATGACCGGGACCTGACCGTGAAGCGGTACGAGGATTTCCTTTCGGGAAATGCCTCCGCCGGTTATTTCGACGTGGATGAATTTGAATCGATCATAGATTATTACCTGCGCAAGGGCAAGACGAAGGACAGTTCCAAGGCATTGAAAATGGGGTTGCAACAGCACCCGCACAGCCACGCCCTGCAAATGAAACGCGCGAAGATATACCTCAGCAGCGACAGCCCCCTCAAAGCTCTCCGCATATTGGACGCGCTGAACTTGCCCGACGACTACGATGCCCAATTGCTGAAAATCGAGACTTTGCTGAAACTGCAACGCGAGGCGGAAGCGGCCAAACTGTGCGGCCAGGTGGTGCAGTCGGCCGCCAATGACGGCGACACGGACCTGGTGCTGTTGGACATCGCCTACATCTACATGGACGCGAACCTGTTTGCCCAGGCGGCCAAGTTGCTGGAACAGGGACGCGACATCCGCCCCGACAACATTGACATCCTGTTCGAACTGGCGTATTGCTACGAACAGACCGACCGCACGCAGGAGGCCATCGACATCTACCGGCACATCGTGGAGGTGGACCCGTTCGTGTCCGAGGCGTGGTTCAACTTGGGGCAGATTTATTTTGCCCAAGAAGATTACGCCAAGGCATTGGAGGCTTACGACTATGTAGTGGCCATCGACTCGAGCGACTCGTTCTCCTACCTGCAAAAGGCGCACCTGCTGCTCGAACTGGAGCGGTACAAGGAGGCGCGCGACTGGTACACGGAATATGCCGAAATGACCCAGGACTACCGCACGGTGTATGCCTGCATGGCCGAATGCTACGAAAAGGAAGGGGACTACCCGCAGGCTATCGCGTATTACCACAAGGCGTTAGAGGCCGACCCGGAGGATTACGACGCGCTGACGGGCCTGTGCATCTGTATGCTGGAGGAGGAACGGTTCCGGGAGGCGTTGCTCTACATACGCCAGGCCATCCGCCTGCAACCTGACTATGCCGATGGCTGGATATACGCGGCGGAGGCCTTGCTCGGGCTGGACGATGCCGAAAATGCGCTGCAAGCCTACCTGAAAGCCTTGGAATGCGAACCCGGGCAGGCGGAGACGTGGGTGGCCATCGGCTGCTTGTACATCGAGTTCGGCGACTACCGGGCGGCCTTGTCGGCCTACGAGTCGGCGTACCGGCTGGACGCGGAAGTGGAACGCATCCACTTGTTCCTGGCCATCACGCACTTCAAGTTGGGCAACCTGGACGTGGCGGCCAACTACCTGCACCAAGCAGTGGAAAAGGACAAAGAAGCCCTCGACATCTTCCGGGAAATATGCCCGGAAGCGAAGATAAAGCGTATTTAGCTACGAACTACAGGCTACAAGCTACAAGTAGCGAGTAGGTTCATACCGCATGGCACTTGTAGCTTGTAGCTCGTAGCTGAAAAAACTTGTAACTAAACAACTATCAACATATGAAACTAAAAGACGGCATTCTACTCTTTGCCAAAGGCGTGGCCATGGGAGCCGCCGACGTGGTGCCCGGTGTGTCGGGCGGAACCATCGCGTTCATCACCGGTATTTATGAAAGGCTCATCACGGCCATCAAGAACATCCCGCACGGCCTGAAACCACTCTTCAAGGGACAAGTAAAAACGTTCTGGAAAGAAATTGACGGCACGTTCCTCGTCTGCCTCATTGCGGGCATCGCCACCAGTTTCCTCTCGCTGGCGCACCTGATGACCTACTTGCTGGAACACCAGCCCGTGCTGCTGTGGGCGTTCTTCTTCGGCCTGGTGGTGGCTTCGACCGTGTTCATCGGCAAGGACGTGACGTGGAACTGGAAGACTCTGCTCTCGTTCGTGCTGTTCACCGCGCTGGCTTTCTTCATCTGCTCGCCCGAAAACACGCCACTCAACTCGTCGCACGCCTACTGGTACTTGTTCATCTGCGGGGCTATCGCCATCTGCGCCATGATATTGCCCGGCATATCGGGCAGCTTCATCCTGGTACTGCTGGGCGAGTACTACTACATGTTGAAGGCTGTGACCACGCTCAACCTGCCCCTCATACTGGTGTTCCTGTGCGGGGCGGACATTGGCTTGATGGCGTTCAGCAACGTGCTGTCGTAGCAGTTCAAGCAATACAAGCAAGTAACCCTCGCCGCGCT
>CASFUX010000268.1 GCA_949297975.1 uncultured Bacteroidales bacterium | reverse complement strand
AGGAATATGGTACTATTCACACAACTTTTAGGGGGTTGGGGTAAATAACCAATCAACATGAATTATCTTTTTCGCAATTTCGGTTCGGTGCTACGCAAGTTCACCACGTCTTCTATTATTAATATTGTAGGGCTGTCGGTAGCCTTGCTGGTGTTCTTCGTGGTACTGATACAGGTGCACTACGACCTCACGTATGACAGGGGATATAAGAATGCCGACCGGATAGCGCAATTTTACGTGGACTTCGGGCGGGACAGCTGGGTGACGCTGGACTATGTGAACCAGCAAGACCCGTTCGAAACGCAGCAAAAAGTGCCGGAGCTGAAAAGCTTGTGTTTGGTCAGTGGCATTGGTAATGGCGAAACCGCCATCGACTTGAATGCGGAGGGAGGAATGCCTAAGACGCATCAGGTGGCAGTGCTGCAGACCAGTCCGGGCTTCTTTGCCGTGTTTTCTCCGGAGATTGTGCGGGGCGACACCACCCGCCTGTTCGATGAACCGGGGCACGCCTTGATTTCCGAGAAAACGGCGGAAAGGCTCTTCGGCCAGGACGACCCTATCGGTCAGGTGCTTTATGCGTATGGTGGTTCGGAGCAATGGGTGGTGCAGGCCGTGTACCGCGACTTCCCGGCCAATTCCTCGTTGGCGAACGGCATTTATACTTACTTGAAAGAACGAGCACGTACCAGTTGGGGGTGCAAAGCCTATTTCCTCGTAGATACCGATTTGAAAGCACTTCAAGAAAAAATCAATTCAGAGGAGGTGAGAGGAAAAGAGGCAGTAGAAAGGTTGAGGGAAAAGTCGGATGAGGGTTATTCGGAACTATGCCTGACCCGGTTGAACGAACATTACCTCACTTACTCCGTGCTGAGCGGTAGCGCACGCCTGCCCACGACCCTTTCCTTGCTGGCCATCGGGGTACTGACCTTGCTGGTGGCCTTTGTCAACTTCATAAACCTGGCGATGGCCATGGCTCCCTCGCGGGTGCGGGGCATCTGCATACGCCGGGTGCTGGGCATCAACCGGACGACTTTGCGGCTGACCATCGCCAGCGAAAGTGTGCTGTTCGTGCTGCTGTCGGGCGGCATGGCCTTGCTGGGACTTTGGACGATCAACCGCAGTGCTTTCGCGCAGGACTTCTTCCCGGCCATGGACGTGCCGCTGGGCGCGTATGCCACGTTGCTGGCCGGGGTATTCGGGGCGGTGCTGTTGCTTGCCTTCCTGGTAGGGCTTTACACCATGCGTTACAGCACTTCGTTCGACGAGGCCGAGGTGCTGAAAGGTTCGTTTGCTTCGGGTGTAAAGGCATCCGGCCTGCGCAATGCGTTGGTCATCCTGCAATTTGCCACCGCCATTGCCTTGATATGCATTTCCATCTTCATCAAGCAGCAGAATGATTACATGCTACGCTACGATTGGGGCTTTGACCGCGAGCAGGTGGCGTATGTCCCGCTGAAAGATATAATAGAGGGGAACGCTCACCTGCTGGGGGAAGAATTGCTGCGGGATGCCCGCGTGAAGGATTATTGCCTGGCCGATGATTTGCCCGGATGGCTCTATTCCACTGTGGGAAGAAGCTACAAAGGGCAGCAGGTGAACTCCTTCGTGTGGGATGTGGATGAACGCTTCTTCGACTTTTTTGATGTCATGTTGTTGGAAGGTCGGAGGCCGGAGTTTTCCGACTCCGCCAAAGCCGAATTGATGGTCAACGAGGCTTTCTTGCGAGATTACGGATTTAAGGCGGAGGAGGTGCTGGGGACAACTTATGTAGGAAACCGCATCGTGGGGGTAGCCCAAGACATGAATTTTCAATCGCTGCGTGAACGGATTAAGCCCATGTCATTTCAAGTATCTACAGGACATTGGTATAAATACCTTTTTGTCAGGCTCACAGGCAACGACCTTGTGGGGGCGGTGGACCACATCCGGCAGGTGTGGGGCGATTTCAGCAGCGAGCCGTTCGAGGTGCACTTCCTTGATGACCACATGGACCGGTTGTACCAGCAGGAGACCAACATGGCCAAGCTCATCGGGCTGTTCGGGCTGCTGGTCGTGCTCATTGCCGTGATGGGGGTGTACGGGCTGATTGTGTTCACCACCAAGCAAAAGGCGAAGGAAATAGCCATCCGCAAGGTCAACGGCTCGT
>CASFUX010000267.1 GCA_949297975.1 uncultured Bacteroidales bacterium | reverse complement strand
GCCACGGCACGCATCAGTTCCACTTCAACCTCCTGCGGGGTTCCGTCGGAGGCAGGCGGGTCTATGGTGAGCGCCAGGTTTTCCCAGCTCATGGGCAGGCCCTCTTGCGGAAACTCGGCTGTCGAGCCCCGTTTGGGGAAGTGTTCCCGGTTGGTGTCCATTACCAGTACCTTGCGGTGGGTGTGTCCGGAAACTTCTATTACATCTCCTTTCCAGTCATTGTAATCGCTGTAGTCCTTTCCCAGTGCGGCCTCGTTGGCTATGACGTACATCTGCACCTCGCCGACGGGCACATTGTCGATGGTAAGTGTTCCTGTGCTCAATTCGGCTTCTGTAAAGGCTTTGTTGATGTAGGCTTTGTCGCTGTTGCTGATAATGACACGCAGGGTCTTGATTTCGGTTTCCTGCTCTTCGGTGGGTGTCGTGATGCGTGTTGCCGCCTCGAGCATGGGGATGTTGAGCCGGATGGTGGTGGTTCCGCCTTGTGGCAGCGAATTGCTGTCGTCGGTACACGAGGTTACCGCAACAGTCAGCAGGCAGGCTGCCATATAACTGATTGTGTGTAATATCTGTTTCATATGATTATTTTATTGCGATTTATTCCCATTTGACGGAGGTATCCTCTTCATTCCAGTCCACTACGGTTACGGTAATCGTAAGTTTGCCAGCTACAATAGAGACCTTGTAGTGATATTGTTTGCCAGCTATCCAACCTCCGGCGATGGCGAGCGATGCCTCGTCGGTGCGGGTAGCGGATGCATCGTTTCCGTAGTGGTAGGTTGCTTTCAGCTTGGCATTAGTCAAATCGGTAGCAGGAAGAAGGAGCATGTCAAGCTCTGTGGTTCCTGAAAGCGGAGTTTTTTCCTCTGTCGCCGTTACGATCTCAGTCCATTTGGGCGTGTTGCCTGAGTTGAAATTGCCTTGGTAGCCCACGCCGTAGACCTTCAGATCGTCTACGGTTGCGCCGTTGCTTTCGACGCTTACTTTCACCCGTGCCAGTTCGTGCTGGAATGGCATATTGACTGCGTTTGCATTTGTTCCGTCGTAAGTGCGTGTATGCGTTGCTGTCATCAGGTCCACAGCCTCTTCGCCGGTCTTGGAGCAGTCGAAATTCGTGACGTTGATTTTTCCGTTGTTATCAACCGTGGCGGTAGTTCCGTTGTCATTACTTGTTTGGGGATAGACCGGATACACCCCATAAAAATTGTACGTCATCCCAGCTATCCAGTAGCGGTTGCCGCCTCCGTATGTCCATGCTTCGCCGCTTTTCGTTACGGTTTCGCTGTCGAACACGTTATTGGTAATCTGGCTGTCTCTGCCATACCAGCCCCATACGCTGAAGCTGGAGCCGTCGGGGAAATCAGTTTCCACCGCCGCGCGCGTCTCCGCCGCGGGCGTGAAGGTGATGGCGCGGGCGTCCGTGTCGGGGTCGCCGCCGAGGGTGTCGGTGCACGAGGCGGCCGGGAGGAGAAGCAGGAGGGACGAGGCCCAGAGTAGCGTTGCTGGAATGCGTTTCATATCGTTGCTGTTGGTTTTAGTTTCTATGTTGTTCTTTTCTTTTCGGGTTTTGCTTGCGTGCGGTCCGTTGGGGTCGCCACGCGAGGCCGTTGGGGTGTCCCACGCGGGGCCGTTGGGGTGTCCCACGCGAGGCCGTTGGAGTGTCCCACGTGGAGGCCGTTGGAGGTCCCACGCGGAACGCCGGGCTGTGTGCCTCTTACAGCGGGTTGCCGCTCTGGCCGCCTCCGCCCGTGTCACTGCCACCCGGTTCTTCGGGCTCGTCGGGGGCGATGCCCACGTAGATGGGGCGGGGCAGGGTAAAGGAGCGGGGTTCTTTGGTCAGGTTCTGGCTGCCGGAGTATTGGGTGGTGACTTTCACCGTCCAGGCGCCTTCGGTGACGCCCGCGGGCAGCACGAACTGGAGCTTCTTGGGCGTGTTGGGCGAAATCTTGGAGGCGGGGATGAAGTAGGACGTGCCGGGGTTGTCCACCGAGGTGAGGGTGACACCCACCGTGGGGTCGGTGCCCACGACCTTCAGCCCGCTGCCGGTGATGACGGCCATGCCTCCGGCTTCCATGGGCAGGGGGACGCGGGTGACGGCTCCGCCCGTGCCGGTCTGTTCGCTGTAGAAGGCGCTGGTCATGCCGGCGATGTAGGGGCCTGTGGCGGCGGGCTGCAGGAAGAGCTGGAGCTTGGCCTGGGCGAGGGCTTCGGTGACGGCGGTGCCCTGGCGGAAGGAGGCATAGACGCGCACCTTGTCGCGATCGACGGGCTGCGAGAGTTCGTGTTCCATCACCACGCCGGTGGCCATGGGCTGGGCGTAGCACAAGGGGGTGGAGACACAGAAACCGCTGGCCACGGCCTGGGCGATGACCTCCATGCCCACCTGGAGGGCGGCTTTCACTTTCACTTCTTCTTCGCCGAGTCGTTGGGCGGTGGCGCGGGCGATGTCGTCCAGGTTGAGCGGGGTGCTCTGCGTATCCACTTTGACGGTGTAGTCGTCGTCCACGTCGGGCGTCAGCTGGTTGGGGTAGGCCTTCAGGTTGAGGTCCATTGAGAATTGGTTCTGTGCCATAATCGTTCGGTTTTAAATGGTTAATGTTTCGGGTTCGTTTGTGCAGCGCGGGGCTGCGTTGTGCCCGGGCGGGCGGTCAGGCACGCCCGGGCTGTAGGGTAAATAAAAGGATTAGGGTTGTACTGTAGGGGCAGTAAGATCTTGATTGCCTCCATCGGTCCAACCAGGAATTTCTTCTACTGTAAATTCGATAGGATAAGTGTCTTCTATGATGTTTTCGGCATTGATGACTGTAGTATAATTGTACTTATATCCGGCTTGCCAAGTTGTTGTAGGCAGAGCGACTTCAATCTCTTTGGGGCTAGAAGTGTTATCGAGGCCTACACCTTTAATCGTGGCTTTGAAAGTAACTTTAAGGTTTGTTCCGTCAACCGTTTGCGGAATGACCAGTTTGAATTCTTGGGCAGTTTTGTTTACTGCGTTGGCGAGGTCGCTAATATTTGTATAGGCATACGATGTTTCACCATCAGCAGTAGCATCTCCTGTCCAATCAATAGCATCTCCAGTTTTTGTATAAGTTCCTGTAGCAGTTTTGATAGCTTGTTCTATCTGGATGTCGTTGATGTTAAGTGTGTATTCCGTACCAACTTCGGTTTTAAAGGTGAAACCAACTTGTGCCAACATGTGCTTGAATGTAAGGCTGACTTCGTCTTGGGTATTTGCCGTTACATTTGTAACCTTATCGGAAATGGCTGCAACCAAGTCCTTTGTATCATCAGGGGTATAGTTTATAAAAGTTAGTTTTTGGTCTGTTGCACTAAATGTAGTGCCATCAATTTTACCTCCTTTACCATCGGCATAGGCACCGAAAATGTAGTCTTTTCCATCTTGCCAATAGTAGAGGGTGCTTCCCAGCTCATTGACAAATACCTCCTGATCCAGAGTTCCATTGTTGTCTCCATAATAGCCGATTACGTAGATGTCACCGGAGGTTGCAGTTCCTGTAAATTCCGTTGCGGCCTTTGTAGTGTTGTTAACGAACGAATTAAACCCGATGGCACGGTTTTCAGCCACCTCCATCACTTCATTTTGCGTACAGCTGGCCAGCACCATTGCGGCTGCGCCCAGCATCATTAAACTTTTCTTCATACTCTAAAGAATTTAGTTAAACAATTATTTAATTAAAACATGTCTCTTTTTCGTTTCTATTACTCCAATGCAGGAGATGCTTCGACTGCGCTCAGCATGACAGAGGTGGCACATGCCGCACCGGATGTTCAGTTCAGCGGCAGCGGAATGTCTATCTCGTCGCCCCAGTCGTCCACATCCACGTCGAAGCCGCCGGAGCCTTCCGTGCCGTCTTCATCGGACACCACGATGTCCTCCACCAGCAGGATGCCGCCGCGGGGCTGGGCGCGCATGCCGGGGCTGACGTCGAAGGTGTAGGTCAGCTGCTTGCCGTTCTTCAGCATCACGTCCAGGCTCAGGGTGTAGTTCTGTGTGGCAGGGTCAACAGTATAACCGTCGGTGTAGCTATAACCGGGCGCCCCGAACGACTGGACGAGGGCGGTACAGCCCTGCTCGTCCACCTTGCAGTCGAAGAGCACGGTGGACGACACTTCGTCGGTGTGCCCGTCCTGCAGATATACCTTGTCGGCCACGCCGGCCAGTGCGCCGCGTGCCTGCGCCACGTACTGCTGCCCCGAGGCGAAGCGGTAGCGGATGAGGTACGAGTAGCTCAGGGGGCGCATCTCGATGGGCAGCTCCACGGCTTCGAGCGTCCGTTCGGCGATGTATTCGCGGACGAAGGCTCCGTAGAGCATGTCGGGCGGCGTCACGGTGCGTTCGCCTTCGTGCAATGCTTGGAAGCTGCTACGGGTGCGGGTACGCGTCGTGGCGGTGGCGGTGGCCGAGTTGGACGTTTCGTCGAAGACGATGTATTCGGTGTCGTTGTTATAGAAGAGGAGTGTGTGGCGGCCTTCGTTCATGGGCAGGCGTCCGCCGTCCTGGTCGAGGTTGCCGGTGGCCACCTGGTCGTCGGTATAGACCAGGGCACGGATGCCGCTGCCCTGCTCGGGCAGGAACTCTTCGTAGTCGCGCGGCCACTCTTCGGGCCACAGTTCATCCCAGTCGAAGCGGTAGTGGCGTTCCCAAAGCTGTTCCCAGTCAGCCACAACTTCGGTTTTCACGGCGATGGAGTGTTCGTCGTGGTTGTAGCACAGGTCCTTGCGGCAGCCGGTCACCGTCAGCAGAAGCAAGACCGGAAGCAGATAGCGTCCATTGTTCATGATACATTGTGCATTATTCATTTTCGTCCTCCTTTCTCCGTCCAGCGGCCGATGTTCCATACAAAAGCGAATTTCAGTTTCAGCGGGCCGAAATAGTGGGTGCGGTCGGTCTGCTGATAGACGTAGTGGCCGTCCAGCGGCAGGTATTCCTCGTACTTGAGGTGTGCGTAGCCCAGGCCGATGCCGGCTTCGAAGGCGAAGTATTTACCCACGGGGAACATGTAACCGTAGCTCACGCCCACCATGCCGCCCTCGCCGCGGTAACCGGTGTTGCCGTTCTCCAGGTCGTACCAGCCCGATCCGCCGAAGAGGCCGACGTAATGCCCCTTGCGGGCACCCTGCGGCTTGAACCAGAAACGGACTTCGGGCACGATGGTGGCCAGCTGATAATACTTATGCTTGCCTTCGTTGTGCCACCAGGCCATGTTGCCCTCGATGGCGGCCGACCAGCGTTCGTTGAAACGATACTCCACCTCGAGTGAGGGCATCAACAGAACGTCATACAGAAGATTGGACTTGATGTACCAGGGGGTAGCCTGATAGACCTTTATGCGGGGCTGTGCAGGCGGAACGCTGTCGGCGGGCGGCAATTGCTGCAAGGTCTCGGCCCGCTTCAGGCTGTCGAGGCGGAGCTGTTCCCGGCGGGCTGCCTCGATGGCCTGCAGGCTGTCTATGCGGAGCCGTTCCAAGCTGTCACGGCGGGCCTGCAACTCTTCAGGCGTGGGGCCGGTGGGCTTCGGCTCGTAGCCGGGGGCGTACATCAGCCCCATAAGAGCCACGACGTCGCGGCTGCCACGGAAGGCGGAGTCGGTGTTGACGGTGCGGTAGTAGTCTTCCTTCATGCCGTGATGGGTGATGAACCACGACTTCACCTGGTTGCTGCGGTTCTTGGCGGCACGCAGGTTCTGTTCACGGCTGGGGTAGGAGCCGCAGAAGCCACGGATGACAATCCACGCCTTACCCTCGGTGATGAGCTTGCGGTGGTTGTCTATCAGCTGTGCGGCATCACGGATGGCGCGGTCGTTGCCTTTGAACGGAGAATAGAACATGAGTTTACCGGGCACGAAGCGGAAAAGAATGACAGAATCGGTTTGCTGTCCGTGTGGTGGATGCAACTCGGTAGCCCGTGTTTGCTGCTGCATGCAGAGTAATGAAATGAACAGGCAAAATGTTATGAAATACCTGGATCTATACATAGATTCTTTCAATTTTATGTCCATTTAGGTGTCCGTTACTTTGTAGGTAACAGATGTCCCTTTTTCTTTTGCTTTGATACAAAAAAATATACCGAATAGTAGGCTTAAAGGCTGAATATATGGGGCTGTTCCGCTCCCACTTTTTGCTAAAAGGCATGAATGCGCTGTGTTTTGACAGCCAGCCTTTATATA
This sequence comes from uncultured Bacteroidales bacterium, assembly GCA_949297975.1. GTDB lineage: Bacteria > Bacteroidota > Bacteroidia > Bacteroidales > Paludibacteraceae > QVMH01. The sequence goes on along the minus strand of CASFUX010000267.1, from coordinate 2,217 downwards.
CGCAAGAAGTGGGGCTCGGCTTTACATTCATTTGCTTGATGTCTTTGAAGTAAACATCAGGTTGGAATTAATACTTATATATATAATTATCAGTTGATTAATTGGTATTTCCTGCGTTTCTATCCTGTTCCGAATAAAGCCGTAAAGTAGATGGTGACCTTCATCGATTAAAAGGATGATTTGTTTATGAATGTGACAAATTTCTATCCTTGGTCTTGAAAATCACTTTGACTATATTTTTAGGTTTAGGCGGAAGTATTCATTTTTTGTTGCTTTATCCATTCAAGCGATTGAAAGAAAAAGAACACCAAAATGTTTCCTTGACAGTGTGTTAAAATCTGATATGTATTTGCTTTTTATGTAAAAAAAAGCGTTATTTGCATCTTCAAAAGATAAATTCCCGTTACCTACAAAGTAACAGGTGTGTTTTTCCTTTTCCTGATACCTTTTTATTATATAAATAAATACGAAAGAATACTCTTATTCATTTCGTGGATACGGTCGTCTGTGTGCCTTTTGAAATAGGTCTCTGTAACCTTGACCGATGAATGTCCCATGGCGTTACTGATTAGTTCCGGTTGGAAGTTTCGGTAGTTGGCCAAGGTTGCCCAGCTGTGGCGAGCCGTATAGCTGCTCAGCGTTATGTTTTCTCCTATATGTGCGGCCATCTGTTTCAAGCGATAGTTGAAGCGGCGCAGGGCGCAGGTGTATTGCCTGTAACCTTCGGCACCTTCAGTACGCACAAAGGGGAAAAGATAAGGTGAGGAGGGATTACGGCTTTTCAGCTTCTCTATTATTTTCATGGCTTCGGGTTCGATACGTACAGTGAGCCATGCACCGGTCTTACGACGGCGGTAGGTCAGTATGTCGCCGTTCAGATCGCAGCGGCGCATGTAGGCAATATCGACAAAAGGAATGCCACGCAGCATGAAGAGAAGCATGAAGAGCAGACGGGTGTCTTCCAGTTGGTTGGGAGACGCAAGAGGCTTTTTTATCCGGCGGAGGATCTGTTCGTCGAGGGCGCGTTTCACTGTGACACGTGTTCCGGTATAGACACCCTTGAACAGGCGTGGATGGAAAGGTGCGCAACCTTCATCGATGGCGCGATAATAGACAGCACGTAACATCCGCATGTACGTGGAGATTGTATTCCAGTTGAGTTGCCGTTTCAGCAAATAGTTTTGAAAGGCTTGCAACCATAAAGGGGTGATGTCGCTGAATGGTAGTGGCCTTCCTCCAACAAAGTCCTTGATGCGGTTAAGCGTGCTCCGATAAACATGTGCCGTACCCAGGCGCTCCAGATTCTGGAGGCGGGCAGTTACAGCCGACATGTAAGTTATAAAGTCATCTTTTGGATGCATCATGAGAAAGTTTTGATTTATTGTTAGTTTACAGGATATAATAATGTAGAAGCAGGCCTTTTGTTTGTTTTGATTTGTTACAAATTTACGATTTTGTTTTAATTGTTGTTTCTCTTTTTGGCTGACAACCGGAAAATACGTTCCTTTGTGAAAAATTGTGTTATAGGTTATAAATAATAGTATTATGGGATACGGAAAATGGATTGGTGGTGTGGTAGGCTTTATGGCCATGGGACCATTGGGGGCACTGGCTGGTTATGCAATAGGGGCTCTGTTCGATAAAGCGACGGACGCGGAAGCGCAAGGTGCGACAGGGCATGAATATTATGGACCGACGTCATCGGCCGGCTGTGAAGACATAGGACAGCGTAACAGCTTCCTTTTTGCCATGCTTGTGATGGCTTCGTACATTATCCGGGCCGACGGGCGTATCATGCATAGTGAAATGGAATTTGTGCGCCGTTTCCTGCGGGTGAACTTTGGCGAAGGTGCCGTGGCTGAAGGTGAACAGATCCTGCTGAACCTTTTTGAACGGCGCAAGCAGATGGAGCGAACCGACCCGATGGCATTCAAGAATACTATTCATGATTGTGGTGCGCAGATAGCCGTCAATCTGACATACGAACAGCGATTGCAGATGCTGGACTTCCTGGTGAAAATAGCGCAAAGCGATGGAAATGTATGTCAGGCCGAGATAGAAGCGCTGAAGGAAGTGGCGGTGGCCATGGGGCTGTCGGTGAAGGAAGTGGAATCGATGCTCAACCTGCGGAGTAACTCGTTGGAGGATGCTTATAAGGTGCTCGAAATATCTCCTGAGGCTACGGATGCCGAAGTGCGTGCGGCCTACCGCCGTCTG
>CASFUX010000266.1 GCA_949297975.1 uncultured Bacteroidales bacterium | reverse complement strand
ACATCATGTACTGGTTGTTCGGTGACATCACTAACATCCGAGGCAATTTTGCCGACTTCAATCACCAGGACTTGACCGGCTTCGAAGACAGCGGCGTGGTGACGTTCGACTTTGTGAATGGCGGCATGGGTTGCCTGAATTATTCCACCTCTGTGTGGGACAAGAACCTCGAAAGCAGCCTCACCGTCATCGGTGCCAATGGCACGGTCAAGGTGTCCGGCCAGTATATGAACGAGGTGGTGTACTGCCATGTGAAGGACTACACGATGCCGGTACTCGCTCCCTCCAATCCGCCCAACGACTACGGGGCTTACAAGGGCTCGGCGCAAAACCATCATTATGTGATACAAAACGTGGTAGAAACCCTTTCGGACAAGGGCACCATCACCACCAACGTGCTCGAAGGGCTGAAGGTGGTGGACATCATCGAACGCATTTACGAGGTGCGCGACAAGCAGTGGAAGAAGAAAGGTTAAAGTAGAAAGTAAAAAGTAAAAAGGTAAAAGTAGCAAGATATGATACAACGCATTCAAACTGTTTATTTCCTGGCGATAGCCGTACTGTCGGCCATTACGTTCTTTGTGCCGGTGGCCAATCTGTACAACGCGGTCAACGTGTTGCTGTACAAACTCAATTACCAAGGCTTGGTGCTGGTGGACGGGGAAACGCCTCTCGTACTCAACAACCTCGCCACTTGGTCGCTCAAGCTCATTTCGGGCATCATCCCGCTGGTGGCTCTCGTCACGATATTCCTGTACAAGAAGCGCGTGCTGCAAGTGCGCCTCTCGTTCATCAACATGCTGCTGATGTTCGGCTATTATGCCATCCTGTTCATCTGCCTCATCCAGGGGGCACGCAGCATGGAAGCCGATTGGAACCTCCGCATTCCGGCCGCTTTCCCGCTGGTGTGCGTGGTGCTCGACTGGCTCGCCATCCGAGCTATCGGCAAGGATGAAGCCCTCATCCGCTCGCTCAACCGCCTGCGGTAGGTGGGGTAAAGGGAACGTTCACCGCATCATCCACATGCCCGCCCATACCAGCAGTATCCCGCCTATGATGCTCGCAGCCACGTAGGCTACGGCCAGCCCCGCATGACCCGATTGCAGCAGCTGCACATTCTCCAGCGCGAAGGCGGAATACGTGGTGAACCCGCCACAGAAGCCCGTGACGAGCAGCAGGCGAAGTTCCGCCGCATTCGTCCCTAGCCGCCCGAGCCATCCGGCAAGCAGCCCGATGAGCAGGCATCCCGTCATGTTCACCATGAACGTGGCCAGCGGCCAACTTGCCTGAAAATGCCTGCCGACCACCACGCCGATCAAGTAGCGGAGCACGCAGCCGATGCCCCCGCCTATTCCCACGAGAAGGATGGAACGTAATATCATCATGTGAAGTTTAGAGGTGCAAAGTTAGGTATATTCGGATTTTCATCATATAGTTAGCTCAATTTTCGTTATCTTTGCGCCATCACAAAAAAAGATTTGCCTATGGAATAAAAGCGTATGAAAATGATACGCGCATCTTGAGAAAATACATAAATAGGAAAAAGAGTTATCAGCTTGTTTGCTTGTACCTCTGAAATCTGGACAATTTCATCGTGTATATCCAAGAAACAAGACCGTAATGACGTTCACGCCATACAGCGTGGGCTTTGTTCGTTTGTCTTTATTTGGATATGCACGGGTAGTCCAGAACCCCAGAGGTACAAATAAGCGGCGAGATACAAGGCACACGCTTTTTTTATGCGCGTATTTAGCCGATGATGTCGTGCTGTTTCACTGATTGCACGTAAGAAACGCACGTTTCCTTACGTATGCTTTGCATGGCTGTACGTAACTTTAATTCGTTGTTTACGTGATTGTTAATGTTGTAAAATACGTTTGGAGACAAGGCTGAAAATCATTATATTCGTAAAGACCCTTGAAAATATAGGGTCACGGTTTTCATACGTCAGGCGTTTTAGGCATCATGCATTTGGAACGTGGAAAAAAGGACAACGGTACATCAACGCTTATTTGTGCCTCTGAAATCTGGACAATTTCGGAAAAAAGGAACTATTATGAAAGATTATGTTCGTTACAACGAAAAACTATTTGACCCTCGGTGGAAAGAAATGTCGAAGCGCATCTTAGACAGAGACAACCATCGTTGCGTCATTTGTGGACGCTCGGAAGGCAAATTGCAAGTACATCACAAGCAATATCATTTTATCAAGCAGTTGCAGTGCCATGTAGATCCATGGGATTACGATGACAAATACTTGATAACGCTTTGTGAAAGTTGCCACCGGCGGGGACATGCCCGCTACAAAGTGCCAGTGAAGTATATCTAATTGAATTATTAACGATTAAACATTATTGAAACATGGGATTATTTAATTTTTTCAGGAACAGGGAGGGGCTTGACACCTCGGACGGGAAAGAAGCACTCCCGGAAATAAAGGAAGAGGATTTTATCGACAACTCGGAGCCTACTACGGAGCAAGAGAAGCCGACCTATTCCATTGAACTCGGCTCGAAGATGCCGATAGACGTCATCCATGCCTTTTTGAATGGAGACTATAATAACAAAGCCTATCATGACACATTGGTCAATCCTGACCTGGCTTTCATGGAACAAAACCTGGACATCCTGCGGGGTGAGTTGGAGCATAAGTTCAAGCAGGTTTTCGACAAATATGAAGACATGTTGCAGGAAATCGACTTCCACATCCAGAGCCGGAGCAAAGCCGGGCTGGTTGATTTGGTGGAACAGTTGAAAACAAGGAGAGCCACCTACGAGCGGCACATGCAGAAATTGCACAAAATGGAAGAAGATTTGGACAAAGGCGAGCGTTACATGACGAAGATTTTCGAAACCTATAAGGTCGGCTTCACCCGGGGCATGGCTTCCTTGTCGCGGCATAACCTAAAAATGGACAACGGGCTATGAGAAAGTTTTGGACAAAAGTGGGTTGCTTTCTCACCGGTTGGAACGCGGACATCTTGGAAACGTGCACGGAAGCAAGCCGGAAGCAACTGAAAAAGTACACCTCGGCATTGCTCATCCTGATGATACTTTGGGCTTTCATAGGCTGGTCGTTTGCCGAACGCTACGTGGGAGCGGAATGGTGGGGCTGCTTGCTGACCTCGCTGGTATTCGTGGTGATTGTTGTGAGCATAGAGCGGCAAATCATCTTGACCGTGGGGAAAAACAGATTACTCGCTCTTTTTCGAACACTCATCGCGGTTATCATGGCCGTATTGGGCGGCACCATCATCGACCAAATGATTTTCAAGGACGACATTGAAAAGAAGATGGTTGAAATCGTGGAGCAGCAGGTGGACGAGCAGTTGCCACAACGGTTGACCGAAATCAACACCCGGCTGCAGGAATTGCAAACCGAGATAGACTCCCTGGACGGGAAGAATGCCGCCTTGCGGGCGGAAATAGCCCGGCATCCGACCGTGCAATCAGTATCGACCAACCGGAATGCCGTCACGCAAAAACTGTCCGACGGCTCAGATACCATCGTGTACGTGACCAATACCATACGGCAGGCCATTCCCAACCCGAAAATAAAAGAGACGGAGGTGAACGACCGGCATCTGGACGAGTTGCGGAAGCAGCAGGAAGTGCTGAACGGATTAAAATTGGAAGCCCGGGGCAACCTGCGGGCCACGTTGCAGGAGAAGCAGGGCTTTTTGGAAGAATTACAAGCCGTATTCTTGATATTGAAAGACAGTAGGATTGCGCTTATTTTCTACCTCATTTTATTCTTCTTCTTGATGTTCTTGGAATTGTTTGTTGTATTTAGCAAGTTCAAGGATACCAAATCGGATTACGACCTTATCATAGAGCATCAGCTTGAACAGAAGAAGAAAATGCTGGACGAGTTGGTCAAAGAGAAATAACTATCAGAGCAGCGGAGCAACCCGAAAATCCGTAACAGAGTAGGGAATAACTTTCTAAAAAACAAGAACAATGAAAAAAGCAGGAATTGTATTGGCCTTGTTGGGCGGCGCGATGTGGCTGTCCTCGTGCGAGGGAAACAAGGAAGCGTGTTATGCCATTACGGCTACGGTCACGTTCATGGGACATACGTCATCGGCCACGTCGTACGTGCGCACGACCAAGGACGACTTGGACGAAGCCATCCAGCAAACCAAATTGTCGCTTGCCGTGGGCGGCGTAACGGAAGACATGATTAAGGTATCTTCCAAGCAGGTGGCCGACACGAATTGCGATTAAAGCAAAGCGAAGAACCGTTTGAAAGTGTATAATGAGTGGCAAGAGGGCTTTGGAGTTTTTCCAAAGCCCTCTGTTTTTAGTGCCAGTGCAAGGGAGGACAGTTCTAAGCGTCAAGTCCCGATGCTTGCCATCGGGACGGCTCTGTGTGCTTTTTACAGAAGGAAGCTTTGTGTTGCTCTGTGGCTATCATCTATACTTTCCCCGCATATCACCCGCTCCAGTTCTGCCAAGTCCTCCACAATGCAGTCCGTCCCGGCATCGGTCAGTTCCGCGCGGGAGCCGTAGCCGTAAAGCACGCCGATGGCCGCCAGGCCGTTGGCGTGGGCGCCGATGATGTCGTAGCGGCGGTCGCCTACCATGGCGGCCTGCGCGGGGTCGAGGGCGGGGCATGAAGCCAGCACGTGGCGTATCACCTGCTCCTTGGCCGAGCGTTGCCAGTCGGGCGTGTCGCCGCCCACGAAGTCGAAGTAGTCGATGAGGCCGAAGTGTTCTAATATCCGGCGGGCCAGCGGTTCGGGCTTGGAGGTGGCCACGTAGAGGTGCTTGCCCGCTTGGCGCAGGCGGGCGAGCAGGTCGGCCATGCCGTCGTAAGGCACGTTCTCGTACATGCCCTGCGCCAGGTAATACTCATTGTAGGCTTGGTGCGCCTCCGCCATCTGGCTGGGGGCGAGGCCGTACAATTCGCGAAACGATTGCTCCAGCGGAGGTCCGATGAAGGGCGTAAGCGTGCGGATGTCCGCCACCTCGATGCCGAAGTGTCTCAGCGCGTGTTGCACCGCCGAGCAGATACCCACCATGGGGTCGGACAGCGTGCCGTCCAAGTCGAACAGGATGTGTTGCATATTTATTATTAGTAGCGAGTAGCGTATAGCGGGTAGTGGGAAAGCGGTGGCTGCCAGGCTGCCCGCTTTTGTGTTATATATTCAAATGTCTGTCTGCGTCCATCTGCGTAATCTGCGGGAGATACAGCGGGCGCAAAGGTACTAAATTTCATCCCAATCCACGCAGTAAGTCGTCTCTTTCCCAGCATGAAGTTCTGCATTCGTCAGCATGAAGTTATCGTCTCACCTTGGTGGAACAGGTGTTCCACCCGGGTGAGACACCTGTTCCACGGACGTGAGACACCTGTTCCACCCGGGTGAGACGATAACTTTCCTCTTACTCATGCACGACTTTCCTATAGGCCGTACACGACTTTCTTAGTATTTTCTTACTTTTGCAATCCGGTTTGTTTCCCGAGTTTCCCGCAGATTGCGCAGATAAACGCGGATTAATTGGCATAATCATCCATCTGCGCTTATCTGCGTAATCTGTTGGAAACAAACGCAAACACACGAAATCACGACACGAACATGTTATATCCCGAACATATAGAACAGAAGATAGACTTCACGTCGATACGCGAGTTGCTGAAGCAGAAGTGCGTCAGCGCGTTGGGGCGCGAGCGGGTGGACGAGGTGCGTTTCTCCACCGATTACGGGGAGGTGAGCGGCTGGCTGGACGAGACGGACGAGCTGCTCCGCCTGCTGACCACCGACAGCAAGGAGTTGCCCGTGGGGGGCTTTTACGACATCCGCGAGTCGTTGCGGCGGGTGCGCGTGGTGGGCTTGTACCTGGATGAGGCCGAGGTGCACGACCTGCGCCGTTCGCTGGAGGCGGTGATGCGGTTGGCGGCCTATATTGCCCGGCACGAGCGCGAGCAGTACCCGCATCTGCACGACTTGCTGGTGGACTTGGAGGATTTCCCCCTCATCGTGCGGCGCATCGACGGGATGCTGGACAAGTTCGGTCGCATGAAGGACAACGCCTCGCCTGAGCTGGCACGCATCCGCCGCGAGGTGGTGCAGGTGCAGGGTGGCGTGTCGCGCCTGT
>CASFUX010000265.1 GCA_949297975.1 uncultured Bacteroidales bacterium | reverse complement strand
CGGAAGATTGAGAACTCCGACATCCTCGTCCGCTTCGACCGCCTGCTGCGCGACTATTTCGAGGACAAACTCCAGCTGACCCTCGGGTTGCCCACCGTGCAGTATTGCGCCGACAAACTGTGCATGTCCGCCAACTATTTCGGAGATGTCATCAAGAAGACCACCGGCGACACGGCGAGCAACCACATCCGTCAGTTTGTCATCCAGCTTGCCAAGAACGGGCTGGCGGCAGGGGATACCGTCTCCCAAGTCTCCGACCGCCTCGGCTTCGAATATCCCCAGCATTTCAGCCGGATGTTCAAGAAGCAGGAGGGGGTTACGCCTTCGGAGTACTGCCAGCAGCTGCGGACATGACAGATTATAGATAGGCATTTTATGCTTTTTGCCTGAGTAAAAGCCCGTTTTAACCGCAAAAGACTTACCTTTGCAACCATGAACTTTGAAGCATCCGTCTATGAACAAATCCATCAGCATATTAGACAAAGAATATCAAGAATGGGTGAAAGACCTCGCTCTACGGTACAGGAACAGCCAGATAAAAGCTGCGGTGAAGGTGAACACTGAGCTATTAAGATACAACTGGTTGCTCGGTCGGGATATAGTTGAAATGAATGTAGAACAGCGTTGGGGTGAAAGCGTTATCACACAGTTAAGCAAAGATTTACGTTATGCACTACCCGGCGTGCAGGGATTATCAAAAAGTAATATCTACTATTGCAAGAAGTTCTACCTGCTTTATAATAAGGAAGAACAGCTTTTCCAACAAGCTGTTGGAAAAATCGGAAGCGAAGCATCTTTCCAACAACTTGCTGGAATCTTTGAAATTCCATGGGGGCATCATTGCGTGATAATGGACAAAGCGAAAGGCAATATAGACAAAGCCTTGTTCTATGTCCGCCAGACCATCGAAAACGGTTGGAGCCGAGCCATGTTGCTCAACTTCATCGGTACAGACATGTACGAGCGGCAAGGAAAGGCTTTGACCAACTTCAAGCACACGTTGCCAGATGCCAACAGCGAGCTGGCTCAGGAAATGACGAGAGACCCTTATAACTTTGCATTTACAGGCATCACCAAGCCTTATAATGAGCGTATTCTCAAAGATGCGCTGCTCCATAACATCACCCGGTTCCTGACCGAATTGGGTACGGGTTTCGCATACGTCGGCAAGGAATACCGCTTGCAGGTGGGCGAAACGGAAAACTTCATCGACCTGCTTTTCTACAACCTCAACCTCTCGTGCTATGTCGTGATAGAGGTAAAGATAGGGAAGTTCACCTTCAACGATGTAGGGCAGTTGGGTGGTTATGTCGTGGCTTGCAACCATATCTTGCGCAAGGAAGGGAGGGACAACCCTACCATCGGGCTGCTTATCTGCAAGGAGAAAGACCGCATACAGGCGCAGTATGCTTTGGAGTCGAGCAGCCAGCCAATCGGCATTTCGGAGTACGACCTTGAACGATTCTATCCCGAGAAGATAGAGGGTACGATGCCGACCATCGAAGAATTGGAAGCGTCCTTGGGCAATGAATGACGTTAGAACACAAGAAAGTTGAAACAGGAGGGCGTTACACCATCGGAATACTGCCAGAGGGTGCGGACATGACAGATTGATTATAAGTCAATGACCATAATGTAATCCATATCATTTTCTTGAACGATTACAAATCCTGTCCGAAGGTACATCCGCACAGCAGGGTTTTGCTTGCTGACAGATAGCAACACACTCCGATATCCCGCATGGCTTAGTTCTTCAAAAATGCCATGCATCAACCTTGTGCCTATACCTTGATTCCGATATTGAGGATAAAGGGAAATGGATAATTCCGGGGTTTTATTATCTACAAATCCATAAGAATGGATAAGCCGAGACCATGCCGCGCCAACGATAACGTTATCAATCTCGGCCACAACGCATAAATCCCCTTCACGTGTTCCAAATGCCTCTACGTATTTCCAAAGAGAAGGATGTTGGAGAATTGTCCTTGGAGCAAGGTGTAAAACATCTGGCTGGTGAACGGCTTCATAGAGAAAATCCAACAAGAGGATGGTTTCATTGGGGCGGATGGGACGGATAATAAGGCTCATAATCATATTTTATTTGGATTGCGAAGATAAGGAAAAACCGGAAAGCGCCCCCCAAATTCTTCTCTTTACTTGAACAATCCCTCCGCATTCCCCCACAAAAACAGATCCATATATCCGGTAAGCTCCTCATCCGAAGCCAGCGTCCGCTTCAGTCTTTGCAGGTTGGCTTTCAACACGGCATCGGGCAGGTAGGGGTAATCCGAGCCGTACAGAGACGGTGTGACATCAGACGGGGACAATGCTTGTCCAAATGGATAAGCATCGTCCCCGCTTTCTTGCAAGTTTAGCTTTATTATTTATACGATTCGCGATAGAAGTTCACGATGTCCTCGTCCGTCATCTGCACACGGTCGCTGGTGAACATCACGCCCATCACCTCGCGGGTGTTGCGCATCAGCGTCTCGAACTCGTCGGGCGTGATGCCATAGTCGGACATCTTCAGGTCGGCCACACCACAAGCCTCCTGCAAACGGTCGAGGGCGGTGAGGAAGTCTTCGGGCTTCGTGGCTTCGGGCATCCCCATCGCCTGCGCCATGCGGACGAAGCGGTCATCGCAAGCGTGGTGCTCGATGAAGTATTTGTAGTATGCCTTGCTGACCATAATCAAGCCTGCGCCGTGGGGCAATGCCGGGTGGTAGGCGGAAAGCGCGTGTTCAAGGGCGTGTTCGCTGGTGATGAGTGTGAGGCACATCACTACGCCGGACAAGGTGTTGCCAAAAGCCACGTGGGTGCGGGCTTCCATGTCCTTGCCGTCCTTCACGGCGCGAGGCAAATACTTGGCGAGGTTCTCAATGGCGGTCAGGGCGTACATGTCGCTCATCAGGTTCGCGCCACGGGCAATGTAACCCTCCGTGCTGTGGAACAAGGCATCGAAGCCTTGATAGGCGGT
>CASFUX010000264.1 GCA_949297975.1 uncultured Bacteroidales bacterium | reverse complement strand
GTCGGCTTGCTTTCCGTAAAACCTTGCTCTACCATCGGGATGTCCGTGCGACTGAAGGCATGGTTTCGTCCCAAGATGTAGCAATTCGGTCCCATCATCACATCCCGACCGATAATGGTGTTACTTGGAATATTGCAATTTACTCCAAGCCCTGAATTATCCCCGATTTCTAAATTCCGCCCAGAGCCGAATACGGCTTTTCGCATGATATTCACGTTTTTTCCGCATTTTTTAAATACATGCTTGCAGCACAGCCACCTCATATGCCTCCATATTTTACCCCCCCCCATAACATTATCCGGCATCCAAATGAAGATGCCATAATACAAAGCAAGAAAGAACACTTGCTTGGGAGAAAAGTCCACATTCTTTATTCTAATCTTCATAATCTTTATTTTACAGTATTATAACGTTCATCTGCCAATACATACATGGATGCCAATAGCAACCACATACTCCCGCTCAACAAATAAGCACTGTTTATAATATGGGAAAAAGGATACACGCACAGAGCCACCACGATAAACTGCCTGTTGAGTTTGTTCTGATTAACACGGGCTTTACTCCATATCCGCCACAACATGCCTAAAAAGGCAACCATGATGAACAGGCCGTATTGCACCCCGATTTCCAAAAACAAATTATGAGGGGCTGATATCTCCAGTCCATAGTCCCACTCCATCACTGGCATATAATTGCCCGCTCCAATCCCCATCATGCCCGAGTTTAAAAACGCATCCCAGCCATACGCGATGTTTTCCATGCGTCCGTCATCTTCCAGCCCTTGCGCCTCGAAGCGGTTCAATATCACGCCAAACAAATCATCGAAATGCTGGACCGCATACACAGCCATCACTACTGCCACCAACAACAAAACCAGCACTCCCTTACCTTGCTTCAAATAATACAATCCAAACAAGCACAATCCGATTGCCAAACAGAATATGGCTCCCCTAGAACTATTGCTCACGACCAAATAACATAAGCACAGCAACAACGCCCATGCCATAAAAGCAGGCATCTTACTTGCTTGAGGTCTTAGCACATTCAGTAAAACAAAAGGAAGCAGAAAGCACAAGATGGTGTTGTATCCATTCAAATTGCCGTAAGTAACAGATGCAAAGCGACGCTCCAACACCTCGTACCCGAAATTCATCATCATATCACTCTCTTGAACCGCCATGGGCAAATGCACATCAAACCACAATTCATACAACGCTACCGGAATGGTCAATACAAAAAGCAACAGCCAACCATCCAGCACGGCTTTCTGCGGATAATGGGCTCTATTGGCCAACCAGACAAGCATAAAAAACATATGGAAATTAATAGTCAAATAAACCACATGCTTCACACTTTCCACAGGCACCCTCGCCCACAACAAAGATACGACCGCCCACAACCACCAAAAGACGAAAAAGAGCAATTCAAAACGATACGCCCTCAACACGCCCTTGTGCTTGATGAAATACGCATACATGAAAGGCATGCAGCATACCACCAATATCCTCACCGGCTGAAAAGCACCTCCAATCACCCCCAGCGACAATAACGCAATGAATAAGATGATGAGCTTGTCGTATATGTTGAATGATTTTAATTGGAGCATATTTATTTACTTCTAAAATAAGACAAAACGATCCCTTTCAGCTCTTTGTATTCTTGTTTATTCCACAGCTCAAAAGCGAAATAATAGAAAACAACAGCACTTAATATCTGAACTAACAATAACAACCAATAAATTTCTATGAAAAAAGTATATGACAAAATCAATGCTGATATTCCCACACACAATAAATAAATAGGGAAAACATCCTTGATTTGTGAACCTATACCATAATCTATCAAAAATTTAGAATAATATGAGTTGATAAAAAACTCTACATAATAATACAATACAGCCATCCACAGCATACCCCGCAGACTTCCCATGCATCCCACAACTATGACTGGTATAAACAATATTTTTTTAAATACTTCTAATTTCAAAAGCAAATCAGAACGTTTTAATACATTTAACAAATTCAAATTCAATATTTGTAGAGGATAAATTGCGCCATAGCAAGAAATAATTTGTAAATACTCCACAGCGGGCAACCACTTTTCTCCAACTAAAACAACCACTACTGCTTTAGCCGCTGCCGCCAACCCAAACACCAACGGGAACGTGATCATTGCACTATAGATGGTTATCTTGCGATACAAATCTCTCAAACGCTTTTTGTCATCCTGCACTTTACTCAAGACTGGCATAGTTACTTTCTGAAGCACATTCGTCAGATTATTGGTAAACATTAAATTAAATTGTTCAGCACGATTATATTGACCCAATTGCTCTGCCGTGTAAACCTTTCCTATTACAAATAGGTATATGTTTTTATAGAATGTATTTATCAAATTAGCCACTAAAACTTTAGAACCAAACCCAAACAAATCACGGAAGCTCTCTTTAGAAAAAGACCATCGTGGTCTCCAGTCTCCCCACTTCCACAAAAAAGATGTCTGCAAACCTTGACGTAATAATTGCTGCGCCACCAAACTCCACACACCCAAACCGATAAGTGCCATGCCAATTCCAACTATTCCACTTCCTATGGATGCAACCAAAGAAATTTTTGCCTGAGTCTTAAAATCTATTTTTTTAATCAATAATGTACGCTGAACTATTGCTAAAGAATTGATCAATAACAAAAGGCTCATCGCAGGCATCAAATCTTTCAACAATGGCTGATTAAAAAACATTGCAATCCCCCCTGAAGATACAATCAAAACAAGCATCAAAAGAAGAGATACAAATAAATTAGAATAAAACACTGTATTGTAATCATTCTCTGTTGCATTGTTTTTACGAATTAGGGCAAGACCAAAGCCTCCATCAACAATTGCGTTTGAGACATTCACAAATACAGTCAATATACCCAGAAGCCCAAACTCCACTGGACTTAATAGACGCGCCAACACAAGACCAACCAAAAAAGTAATTCCTGAATTGGCCAAATTATCCATCAGACTCCACTGCAACCCATTTATGGCTTGCGTTCTCAATGACTTTTCCACAAACAATATTGCTATTTCAACAATTCATTCCAAATAAAAAGCAACTATGCCATTCCCAAAACTCATTCTTCCACCACAATCCACTCGCCCACTTTGCCGCCTTTTCGTATCAGCCTCCCTTCCGCACGCAGTTCATCTATCATCTCGCGGACTTGTTTCTCGCTCATCAAGCTGCTTAGCCAATTCCACTCTTGAAATGGCAGGCGTTTCCTTTATCAACCCGACCAAACGCCCCATCTCCTTTTGACCGCCCGTTCCATCTATCGAAACAATTCCGCTATCAATTCTTCCATCCTTTTTTGAGTTTCTCCTTGTGCATCGCCTTTTTTTCCACCTCCTATTCCCTTTATTCTATCCCGCAACCAATAATGGCAGTCTGTGATAGTACCATTGTTCCAACCACAAACAGCACCAACTTCATGTTTTCCACCCGAAACATTCCCCATGTTGAAACAATAATTAATCGTGCCTTCATTAGATACGGCGCACACCCCACCCGTCTGCCTGCTCATGTTGACCACATTTCCATAGTTGACACAGCGATCCATTATGGCACCGAATGCGTTCGTGCCCAACACACCTCCTACCACAGCATTTTTCGACACACTGCTTTGAACCGTCTGCCAGTTCACACACCCCGTCACCATTCCTCTATAGGAATAGCCGCACACGCCACCCAACGTGGTCTTATCGTAATTTGCATCATGTACATAAGCGTTATTATAACAGTTGCTTATACGGCCATCCTCCATATAGGCACAAATACCCGCTGCCGTTTTTCCCACAATGTCGGAATAATCGCCAAGCGAGCCACTTTGGAGCCGCTCTATGCTGCCCCCCTTCATGCAACCGAAGAGACCGGCCAAGTCACTCCTGTTGCACTTGATATTCTTCACCACATGTCCGCCTCCATCGTAATGTCCGCGGAATGGCTGTTGCCTCGTCCCTATCGGCATCCAATTAGTTTCCGAAGACAAGTCGATATCCGCTGTCTGCCGATAATACTTGCCTTGCGAACGTCCGGCTTCCGTCTCACTACGCACCCATATCAAGTCTTCCTTGGTGGCAATCTCATACGGATGCTCTGCCGAACCATCCATGACCAACGGCCGCTGGGTTTGGCCATTGGGGATGGTGCCCAAAGTCTTCAAATAATCCAAAAAGACTGTTGTCGTTTCATACGCGAAATGCGCTCTGGGGTTTACAAACAATTTAGCATCATACCCGTCACCGCCTTTTGCAATGAATTCGTCGCACACCACCACACACAGGTCTTCGTCTTTAATTTCTTCCCCTTTCAATGTAAACACCCGCACGATTTTGCCTTGGCTGTCAAGGTACAGTTTCAAATTGGAGGTTTGCAGGAAACCATTCGGGTTGCAACGTCCCTCATTCAGCAAAACTTTCAGCGTCTTACCCGAAAAATCATACGCCCGTAAATTGCCACCAAAAGGCAATACGTTGCCTGCTCGCAGCTTTGTGACGGTGCCCTCCGACAAGCCGGAACGAATGCCGTTAAAGTGATTTACTCCAATCACCGGACGCGGCTGGTCGAACCAGCTGTCATGCTTGTGGGCATAAGCAGCCGTGACCAATGCACCCACTTCCGTATATTCTTTTAGGTTGACGGTACGGTCGTGCACCAAATCCTTCGTGGCGTGGGCGTATTCTTCATCGAGACCATACTGTTGCTCGTAAGCATCCACGGCCTTGGCCATTTCTGCATTCGCTTTGCCATCGAGTGCTACACACAAGGTGTCACCCTGCAAAAAGCGCGTACTCCACTCACCTCTATCATTCTTTTCCACCAAGAATTGCAACCGTCCAATGTGCGTGCCGTTTGTGCCCGCCTGCACTACCGGTTTGCCGTTAATCGTACCTAACACCACGTTATGCGAATGGGCGGAAACCACCGCATCCACCCCCTCAATATAAGGAATGCTATCCGCATCATGTTCTTTAATGACGGGGGTGCCGTTCTTCATCTCCGTGCCCACATGCATCAAGGCAACCACCATGTCCGCCCCAGCCTTCTTCACCTGCTGACAATACGTCTTCATGCTACTGTTGGGCGAAATGAAAGTAAGCCCTTTGACATATTCTGGCTTGGTCTTGCGCCCGGTTTCCGTCGTGGTAAGCCCCACCACCCCGATGGTAAACGTGTCACCTTCCAGCACCGGCACCTGCAAGAGCTTAAAGGGAGGGAAAAGTGACTGCTTCGTCTTATCCACCTGAATGTTGGCTGCAAGATAACGAATATACTGAGCCGCCGTGTCGACCAAGAACTCCTGCCCCCAATCAAACTCATGATTACCCACTGCTGACACTTTCACATCCGCCACTCGAAACAATTCATCTACAGGATACCCCCGCGTGAGACGAGCAAAATAACTACCACTGAAGTTATCACCACCCGACAATAGCACAGCATGAGGGTTGCGCCTTTCCGCCTTTAGCAAAGCCTCGACAAACACTGCCGCACCTGGCATATTTTTATCTTGAGCAAAAGCCCCGTGGAAATCATTGAACGACAACAAGGTTATCGTGTCCGCCTGTGTCCTATCAGGCGCAGACAACAACTGCTGCACACCTACCAAAACAAGGCACAGCAACCAAACAAAACTATTATTTCTCATTTCTTTTTTATTTTAACTTCAGGCATCATCTTTCCACCACAATCCACTCTCCGACCGTTCCTCCTCGCCGTACTATTCTTCCTTCCGCACGCAACCCATCTATCATCTTGCGGACTTGACGCTCGCTTATGCCTAGCCGCTCAGCCAGTTCCGCTCTTGAAATAGTTGGGGCTTCTTTTATTAACCCAATTAACCGTTCTATCTTTTCTGGATCGCTTTGGATCGCTTTGGATCGCTTTGGATCGCTTTGGATCGCTTTGGATCGCTTTGGAGTATTCTGCTCCTCCCCTGCACGCCAAATCACGACCCTAAAATCTTCTTCTTGATGAAATTCTGGCGTTTTCAAACCATATTCACGACACTTGTTAATGATGTCTTCCGTCCCCGTACCTACTTTTTCTATGTACCCATTCCAATACATTGGATCTGCCAACAATGGATTTGCAGGCAACGACTTATGTGGTCCTTGAAGCTTTTGAACCGTAAGACCATATGGCAGCACACCTGGATTCCAAACTTCCAAACGATTGCGAAACAACATGACTTGCACACTGGCATTACTCGTATAATCCCTATGACAGATGGCATTGACTATGGCCTCCTTTACGGCATCCATTGGCAATTCCGGATGAGTGGGAACCGCAGCGTTCTCACCTTCCGAGCGAGTCCCTACCCAATTGTCAATACGGCTCATCACAAAACTCGTAGCTTGATCTACCAACTCAAAAACATCTCCCCGATAGATTTGATAAGCAGGGATAGGTTTTTCAACCACATCCCCATAAAATTGCACACACTTCACCTCTGAAGCAATGAAAAATTTCTGAGGCTTTTTTCCAAACAAAAGTAATGCTGCATTGGCTATCCGCATTTTTTCATCGATCAAATCCAAATGGGTCAACAAGGTCACTGGTGGTGTCTCTACCGAAAGGGGAAAGTTCCTTTTTGAACGAGCCATCTGAATAAAACGCTTCATTTTATCTTCGTCCAAATCATCCAATGTTGCCCCGTTGTCACAAGAAGCATCAAAAGGCTTCCATCTTATGTATTCTTTTTCTTCCAAGTACCGTATCAAAGAAGCATAAACCGAGGTACGCAGCCCCTCTATATCCACAAATGTTTTGCGAACAATATCGCGCTCCACTTTTTTAATCAAGGCATTTTCTTTGGGATGCCTATTATCCTCATCTATGCTCTTTATAAAAATCAACCTGCTTTTATGCAGCAACGTAGCCAAATCATATTCACGTTCTGTGGGGGATATGCCTTCCTCATCCTCATAACCATACAGATTGCCATACAATCCCAAATAAATATCACATTGCTCAACCTCCTTCAAATACACATGGGTTACAGGAAAAGTATTTGCAGGAACTTCTTCAAAAATAAAAGGCTCAAAAAACTTTCCCAACAGCACATCTGTCCTGATATAATGGCATAGCATCATCCGCTCCTCACTAAACTCACTTTGCACACTGCTTATAAATATTTTGATACGCCTCATAATGTCACGTTGTTAACCCTTTCTTTCATTATCGCGCAAATCCAATGCACTCCCCCACCCTGCTGGCGGGTTTATCAACAGGTCGTGGTTGCGCAACTCTTTGTGTTCCCCCATCAGCAAATTGCGGAGGAAGCGTACCAAAAAAGACATATCGTAAGTAACTCCCGATTGAACATTCCTGTAATTGGCTCTTACCAGCGCATTTCTGAAATACCAGGAATGCTCCGCAAACATGTCGTTTCCCACATGAAACCCGATGGAACGCAAATATTGGATGAAAAACACGGCTGTCGCCCGCGTATTTCCCTCCCGAAATGGGTGGATTTGCCAAATGCCTGACACAAATTTAGCCAAATGCCCGACTATCTTCTCCATATCCAACCCTACATAATCAAACTGTCGCTCTTGTTCAATATCGTAGTCCAACGCCATACGCAAGTCTTGCCACGGACCGTACAAAACGGTATCATCCCGCAACACCCATTCCTTTTTGGTGATGTTGTACGAACGCAATTGCCCGGCATGTGCAAACACCCCTTCAAATATACGCCGATGCGTGGCTATGAACCCGGTCGAAGTGAATGAAAAAGATTGCTCATTCAAGATTTTCGCGATATTAACCGAAACTTTGTCGGCTTCCTGCACACCCTCATCACCCGGTTTGCGGTTTTCTTCAGACTGGTAATAGGCATTGATTAGCTCACGAGCCTCATTTATCGTGACCTCACCCTCTATGTGCCTGTGTGCCGTGTCCTTCAGATAATCCGATGTGGCCAGACCATCCACCGCTTGCAAGCCAATAGCCGTACGCCAGGCATATGCCCGCTCCTGCTTGCCCGGCTCTCCTTGTCGTATGTATCCTTCAAATTCCGTTGACATCATACTTATATTGTCCGCATTCACCGTAATTACTCCTCTATTCCAAATTTTGGCATATATTTTGGAATGTCATTCCAAGATTTGGCGTAAATTTTGGAATAAGCAGATGGTTTTAGCACACAGATGACACGAATGTAACGGATTAACACGGATTTTTGTTCCCGCAGATTACGTGGATTGGCGAGATATATTTGCGTTTATTTCCATTCTCTAAAAATCGTGTAAATCCGTGTCATCCGTGTGCTAATGTCCATGCATTAGTGTGCTAACCCCTCGTGTACCAGTCGTACAGCATCTGCACACCGTCTTCCACTTCTATCTTGTGCGTCCAGCCCAAGGCGTGCAGCTTCGACACGTCGGTCAGTTTGCGCAGGGTGCCATCGGGCTTGTCGGCATTGAAGCGTATTTCGCCTCGGTATCCCACCGTCCGCTTAATCAGTTCGGCCAAGTCGCGTATCGAAAGCTCCTTGCCCGTGCCGATGTTGATGTGGCAATTACGCACCTCGGGCGCATCGCCCCGCAAGTCGGCAAAGTCCACATGCTCCAAGATGTACACGGAAGCATCCGCCATTTCTTCGCTCCAAAGGAACTCGCGCAACGGTTTGCCCGTACCCCACAACTCCACGTGCGAGGGGTGAATGCCATATTTCGCTAACACATTCCCCATGGTCTGTTCGGTAGCGCGTCCGTCCACACCCTCCACAGGTCGCCGGGAGAGGTCGTGGCGCACCGCCTCCCAGTCGCCTTCCAACAAGCAGTGGGCCAGGTAAATCTTGCGTATCATGGCAGGCAGCACATGGCTGCGTTCCAAGTCAAAATTGTCATTCGGTCCGTACAGGTTGGTGGGCATTACTGCGATGTAGTTGGTGCCGTATTGCAGGTTGAAGCTCTCGCACATTTTCAATCCCGCTATTTTGGCAATGGCATACGGCTCGTTCGTGTACTCCAACGGGGAAGTGAGCAATGCCGTTTCCTGCATCGGCTGCCGGGCATCACGCGGATAAATGCAGGTGCTGCCCAGGAAGAGCAATTTCTTCACGCCATGCCGGAAACTTTCGCCTATCACGTTCTGCTGTATCTGGAGATTTTCATAAATGAAGTCGGCTCGGTAGGTGTTGTTGGCCACAATGCCGCCCACCTTCGCCGCCGCCAGTACCACGTATTCGGGTTGTTCCTCGTCAAAAAAGCGTTTGACGGCCACCCCGTCCAGCAGGTCCAGCTCCGCATGAGTGCGCCCTACGAGGTTCGCATAGCCTTTTGCCTTCAAATTGTTCCAAATGGCAGAACCGACTAAACCTCTGTGTCCTGCAACGTATATTTTAGAAGAAAATTTCATAGCTATATTCCAGATTTCAAATTCCAGATTTCAGATTTCAAATTTCAAATTCCAGATTTCAAATTCCATACTACTTATATTTATTCCCTTTTATCTCTACATTTCTCAAATAGTTGATAAAGCCGGATAATGATTTAGAGATGGCTTGTGATTTGGATAATGCCGATCGGTAAGTTTCTTCATCTATATATTTAACAGCAAATGCTCGATGCAACTGGCTTCGTGACTCACCACATGAACCTTTCGAATAATATAAAAACTGAACAAACTCTTTTACACCATCGCGCTCGTAACCTTCCGCTATGTTGTCCATGATGGAACCCGCAGAAGCCCGTATTTGTCCTCGAAAGCGCAAATCTCTTAAGAAATTGTCATTGTCCGTTATCCTATAGATTTCTACTGCATATTCAAAAGCCATTTTCCAGACCTCAATATCCTCAAAACTTTTAAACGTCGCCATAATCTGAAATTTTGAAATCTGGAATTTGAAATTCATTTACTCAAAATAATTCAATATCCGATACCCGCCTGCCTTCAGGAACGAGTCTTTTTTCATCAGTTTGATGTCGGCCTGCATCATGTCTTTCACCAAGGCGGGCAGGTCATATTCGGGTGTCCAGCCCAGCACGGTGCGCGATTTGGTGGGGTCGCCTATCAGCATTTCCACCTCGGTGGGGCGGAAATAAGCCGGGTCTACGTTCACCACTTCCGACCCGATGCGTTCCCGGATGTCCTCCAAGTACTCATCGCCTACCGCTGCCGCAAAGGTCGCCTCGTCCACGGCCGTGATGAAGCCTTTCTCGTCCACCCCCGTACCTCGGAACGTCACTTCAATGCCCACTTCGGCAAAGGCCATCTTCACAAAGTCGCGCACGGTGGTGGTGATGCCGGTGGCAATGACGTAATCGGACGGCGCGTCCTGCTGCAAGATGAGGTACATGGCCCGCACGTAATCCTTGGCATGCCCCCAGTCGCGTTGTGCCGACAGGTTACCCAAGTAGGTTTTCTGCTGCATACCGAGTGCCATGCGGCTCACGGCGCGGGTTATTTTACGGGTGACGAACGTTTCACCCCGCATGGGCGACTCATGGTTGAACAGGATGCCGTTGCTGGCATGCATACCATAGGCTTCGCGGTAATTCACCGTAATCCAATAGGCGTACAACTTGGCCACCGCGTAGGGCGACCGGGGGTAAAACGGCGTAGTCTCTTTTTGCGGCACCTCTTGCACCAAGCCGTACAACTCGGAAGTGGAGGCCTGGTAGATGCGTGTCTTCTTCGTCAGCCCCAACAGGCGCACGGCTTCCAGGATGCGCAACGTGCCCACCCCATCGGCGTTGGCCGTGTACTCGGGTGTGTCGAAACTCACCTTCACATGGCTCATGGCGGCCAGATTGTATATTTCATCGGGCTGCACTTCCTGAATGATACGGGTGATGTTCATCGAGTCCGTCAGATCGCCGTAATGCAGGATGAGGTTGCGGTTCTCCTTGTGCGGGTCTTGGTACAGGTGGTCGATGCGGTCGGTGTTGAACAGCGATGAACGCCGCTTCATGCCGTGCACCACATAGCC
>CASFUX010000263.1 GCA_949297975.1 uncultured Bacteroidales bacterium | reverse complement strand
TAACCGCTTTCTTGAGCGAGATGAAAGAGAAAAGGCATTCCAGGCTGCGGCTTGGGATGCTTTTTTTATAGTTGAAACAATCTCCAATCAAACTTTGAGCGATGGATGTCGTCATTACATACGTGAACGGGCTGGACCCCGTGTGGCAGCAGCAGTACAGCCGTGCCACCTGCCAACCCGCATTGGCCAAGCGGTACCGCGACTGGGGGCTGTTGCCCTATCTGTTGCGCGGCATAGAGCGTTACATGCCCTTTGTGGACCGTGTTTTTCTGGTGGTGTCGGGCGAAAGCCAGGTGCCTGCATGGGCGGATACCGGGAAGCTCGGCATCGTGTATCACCGCGACATCATCCCGGAAAGTTTTTTGCCCACGTTCAACAGCACCACCATCGAGCTGTTCCTGCACCGCATCCCGGGTTTGAGCGAGGAGTTCGTCTATTTCAACGACGACTTCTACCCGGTGGCACCGATGGAAAGGACGGATTTTTTCCGCGACGGCAAGATTGTGATGCACTTCGCACGCCACATCCTGGCATCGGGCATGTACAAGAAGCAGACCCGCCAGTCCGACCGGCTGGCCCGCCTGGCTGCCGGGACGGGGAAGGCCTGTGCCTTCGTGCGCCCGCAGCACACGTGCACGCCCATGCTGCGCTCGTGCAACGAGGAGGTGTATGCCAAAATAAAAATGCCGCTGGAGCGCAGCATAACCATGCTGCGTACCAACGGCAATGCCAACCAATACGTGTATCCCGACTATCTGTATTATACGGGACGGGTCATCGACCGCCCCCTGCCTACCCAGCATTGCTCCATGGCGGTGTGCTCGGCCGACAGGATTGCCGCCCACGTGCTGCGCCCGTCAAAAAGCATCATCTGCATCAATGACGTGTCCATGAGCGACGACAAGCAGGCGGACATGCGGCAGAAGCTGCACCGGGCCTTTGAAATGCGCTTCCCGGACAAATCCCGCTTCGAGAAGTGACCGCCCCTCTCCTGCCTGCTACGTGAAGCGGCGGTTCAATTCCTCGAATATCATGGCCCGGTCGGCCTCCGAACCCAAGTCGATGGAATTAAAGCAAAGGAATTTGCACGTCTTCATCTCGTGCAGGATGGCCAGTTTCCGCTGCACGTAGTCGCGTTTCTTCTTGGGTTGCAGGTAGAACAACAACCCCTGCGGGCTGCGGCACACGCAACCGCCGTCGCGGTACAGGCTGAGGTATTGCACTTCCTGGGGCGTGAACTGGCTGATGTCGCGGAAGCGGAGACGGATGTTGTGTATCATCAGCCCGGAGTGCTTGCGGAAATATTGTTCGTAGAAATCCCTGCGCAAGGGCTTGGGCGTGTGGCTCAGGAGCAGGTAGTGCCTCGGCGGCGGGGCGAGGAGGCTGGCGGCATGTATCATCGAGCCTTTGAAGGTAATCCGCTTGCTCCCGTCCTTTCTGAATTTGAAGAGCCGGGTGAATTTGGTGACGGCCACGCTCTTCTTTCGGGCGTAGCACACGGGGGTGTCCCCGTTCACGAAGAAATCTTCGGGCGACACGGGGGCGGCCAGCATCAGGTCGTCGTTGAACTCGATGAAGCAGTCGCTCAGTCCGGGGATGCGCCACGTCATGGTCTCCAGCGCGACGGAGTTGAACGTGGGCAGGTATCGTTCGTACCCCCTGAAAATGACCTTGTGGTCCACGATTTCCATCGGGATGTAGCCGTCGGGGAACATTTCCCGGATGGCATCCTCTATCTTGGGATCCTGCTCGTCGGTGACGATGTATATCTTGTTCAGCCACGGGGCGAACTTGTTCAGCGACACCACGCACCAGTAAATCTCGTTGAGGTTGGAGAAGCGGGTGTCCCCGCCCACGTCCTCTTTGTCGAATATCCCTTCCGAGCCGTATTGCATCCGTTTCTGCCGGTGCTTGGGGTCGTCGCCGTCCACCCAGGTGATGACGGCATCTATTTTCGTTGGGTGTATCCCGTTAGTTTTCATTCTTTTCTGTTTTTATCGGCAAGCGAGATTGTTCTAAAGTAAAAAACATGATGGACAGGCTGTAGAGCAGCGGCTGGGGCGTGAAGAATATGTCGGTGATGCTCTGTATCACGAAGCACCCCACTATCATCAGGATGTACAGCCGGTTCTTTTTAGGCCGCATGACGAGCGGGATGGTGAAGATGGACAGCTGTATCACCAGGCCAATTATGCCGAAGCAGCACCATGCCTGGAGGAAGGCGTTGTGCGGGTGGGGCAGGCGGTGTATGTTCCTTTCATTCAGGCGGGGGGCATAAAACGACTGGAGTGCGCCTTCGCCGGTCACGGCCTTTTCCGTGAGTTCTTCCTTGGCTTCGCACACACCGTGTCCCAACAGCGGCTTTTCCTTGATGATGTCGATGGTGGCCTCCCATATCTGCCATCGGGGGTCGTGCTCCACGTTGTCCGACCCGAAGCGTTGGTGTTGTGAAACCAACACCACGCAGGCCGCCATGTATGCCGCCGTGACGACACCGAACAGCACCTTGCCGCGCCGGTACGTGAACGCCAGCAGGAACGACGCGCCGATGAGCAGTGCGGTGAAAAGCCCGATGCGTCCCTCGGTGATGCAGAGCAGGTAGAACGTCCACACGCAGGCGACGGCCACGAGCACCCGCACCCAGCGTTTCACGTCCTTTTGCTGGAGCAGGTACAAGGCAAATACCAGGCTGACGTTGAGGTACAGGTTGTACATCATGTGCGAGTTCACCAGTTCCTGGCGTGCCAGCTTGAACGTGTCGGATTGGTATTGCCGGGGATGCGTGAAAAAGGCCAGCCCGTCGCCCGTGCCCGCCATGATGTACAGCGATATCAGCACGCACCCCGCCATGAACACGTAGCACACCGGCCGCAGCTTCACCCGCTCGCCGAACCCGATGATGCCGACCGCGCCGCCCACCAGCAGGGGCAGCCCGTTTTCCAGCGTGTAAGCGAAATGGCGCGGGTCGTAGCAGTCGCTCCACAGTTGCCAGATGGGGATGAGCAGGTAATAGGCTATCATGGCCACGTAGAGCCACATGTTGCGTTCCCAATGCCAGGTGCGCCAGCGTTGGTTGGCCACGTATTCCAGGACGAAAAGCACGACCGCCGCAATCATGATCCAATACTGGAGAGGCCCCATGCGGAAGGGGAGGGCGACAATCAGGATCCAAAGCGAAAGGACTTGAAGGTACGATATCAGTTTGCGCGCATCGAGAGGTACAGCCATATTTTCCATGCTCCGTTTTTTTCGCGTGCAAAGTTAATGTTTAATATTGATACAAAAAATCGTACCTTTGCAAATGTTTATGTCGGGCAGAGGAGCGATATGGCGTGTTAAAGCGGGGCATTTCCTGTCACGGTGGTTGCTGTTCCCGCTGTGCTACCACGTGGTGCGTTACCGGCGCGGCGTGGTGCGCGGCAACCTCATCCTGGCCTTCCCCGAGAAAAGTCCGTCCGAGATAAGGCGGCTGGAGAAATCGTTCTTCCGCAACTTCGCCGACATGATCATGGAGGTGCTTGTCGGGCGGGGCATCGGCGAGGCGGACATGCGCCGCTTCGTGGTTGTCCACCACAAGGAGGAGATGGCGGAGCGGTGCAAACGCTATGGCGGGGGGATGGTCATGTTGGGGCATTTCCTCAACTGGGAGTGGATGGTGGACTATGCCAACCAGTTTGCCGACTACGGCCTGGATTGCGGCACGGTGTACAAACGGCTCAAGAATAAATTCTTCGACCGGTTGATGAACAAGATACGCAGCAGCCGGGGCGGCTTCCTGGTGGAGATGGACGGGCTGCTGCGCGTGATGGTATCGCGCAAGAAAGCCCAAGATGCCGCGCCGGTGTGTTACGCCATGCTTTCCGACCAACGTCCGCGCCGCAAGGCCGCCCGGTACGAGGTCACGTTCTTCAACCGCCGGGTCGGCATGTTGGCAGGCACCGAGCAGTTGGCCGTGCGTTTTCGTTATCCGGTCTATTTCATACAGATACATTGCCAGGCACGTGGGTATTACGAGCTTACGCCCGTCCTCATTTACGACCCCGAGACCGATGCCGCCCTTTCGCCGGGCACCGTCACCGAACGTTTCGCCCGCCTGCTGGAAGCCAACATCCGCCGCGAACCCTCGCGCTGGCTGTGGACGCACAAACGTTTCCTGGGCAGCAAGCCCGTGGAGGAAGGGGAAGAGGCAAGGAGTAAGATTGAAGGTTGAATAACGGATTAACTGAAAAATCTGCGTTTATCTGCGCCATCTGCGGGGAACGAAATCCGTGTAAATCCGTATAATCCCGTGCAATCCGTGTGCTAAAAATCTGAAATTTGAAATTTGAAATCAGCAATATGCAAAAACCATCCATCCCGAAAGGAACGCGCGACTTCACGCCCGACGAAATGGCGAAGCGCAACTACATCTTCGACACCATCAAAAGTGTGTTCCGCCTCTACGGCTACCAGCAGATAGAGACCCCCGCCATGGAGATGCTCTCCACCCTCATGGGCAAGTACGGCGATGAGGGTGATAAGCTGCTGTTCAAGGTACTCAACTCCGGCGATTATCTGGCGGGCATCGACCCGGCCGAAGTGGCTTCGCTGGGCAGCACGCGCCTCACCAATCACATCTGCGAAAAAGGGTTGCGCTACGACCTCACCGTGCCCTTCGCCCGCTTCGTGGTGCAGAACCGGGACAAAATCACTTTCCCCTTCCGCCGCTATCAGATACAGCCCGTGTGGCGTGCCGACCGCCCGCAGAAGGGACGTTACCGCGAATTTTACCAGTGCGACGTGGACGTGGTGGGCAGCGACTCGCTCATCAACGAATTGGAACTGATACAGATAGTCGATGAAGTGTACCGCCGCCTCGGCATCCGCGTGTGCATCAAGATAAACAACCGCAAGGTACTCTCCGGCATCGCCGAGGTGATAGGCGAGGCCGAACGGCTGGTCGATATCACCGTGGCCATCGACAAGCTGGACAAGATAGGCCTTGACAAGGTGAACGAGGAACTGGCCGCCAAGGGCGTGTCCGCCCAGGCCGTCGAGCGGCTGCAACCCATCCTCCACCTCGGCGGCACGAACGCCGACAAGCTGGCCGACCTGCGGCGCATCCTCGCCCCTTCCGAGACGGGGTTGAAAGGCGTGGAGGAACTGGAAACTATCTTCTCCCTGTGCGGCTCGGTGGGCATCGCCACCCCCTTGGAACTGGACCTTACCTTGGCGCGGGGGCTGAACTATTACACCGGAGCCATATTCGAGGTGAAAGCCCTCGACGTGCAGATAGGCAGCATCACCGGCGGCGGACGCTACGACAACCTCACGGGCGTGTTCGGTCTGCCGGGCGTGTCGGGCGTGGGCATCTCCTTCGGTGCTGACCGCATCTATGATGTGCTCAACCAGCTCGACCTCTACCCCGCCTCGTCCGTCGAGCACACGCGCGTGCTGTTCGTCCACTTTGGCGAGGCCGAGCGGCTCTACTGCCTGCCCTGGCTCAAGGCCTTGCGTGCCAACGGCGTGAACGCCGAGGTGTACCCCGACTGCGCGAAGATGAAAAAGCAAATGTCCTATGCCGACAGCAAGCACATCCCCTACGTGGCCATCGTGGGCGAGACGGAAATGGCCGCCGACAAGGTCATGCTCAAGGACATGGCCACGGGCGAACAGCAGCTGGCAGGACTGGAGGAAGTGATGGAGCAGGTGAAGGGATGAAAGTAGAAAGTAAAAAGTAAAAAGTAGAAAGTAAAAAGTAAAAAGTAGAAAGTAGAAAGTAGAAAGTAGAAAGTAGAAAAGGGGAGGCATACCTGTAGAGACGTCACGCTGTGGCATCTCGCTGTTTTAATGCCACCCCTCATTTTGCTGTTTTTTGAGATGCCACGGAGTGACATCTCAACGGTGCACCCGGCGGAGACGCGCTGAAACTATCTTTAATCTTTTTTAATAAACTCCCTTATCTATTTATAACATAGTCTGTTGTATCCGTTTTTTTGCATCGTGTGTACGCACACACGGTTGCAAGGGAAACGAATAGGGATTATATTTGCAACAGTTTCTGAAAACATTCGGGAGGCAACGCGGTATGGCAACAGATGCACGATACAACGAAGACGGCCGTCCCTCCATCGCGGTGGGGGACGACGGCAAGGTGCGCATCATCGACATCGCACGCATGGCGGGCGTGTCGGCAGGTACGGTGGACCGTTACCTGCATGAGCGCGGCAAGGTGTCCGCCGAGAAGCGGCAACGGATACAGGCGGTGCTCGACCAGGTGGGCTACCGTCCCAACCTGGTGGCGCGTTCGCTGGCGTTGAAAAA
Organism: uncultured Bacteroidales bacterium; assembly: GCA_949297975.1. GTDB lineage: Bacteria > Bacteroidota > Bacteroidia > Bacteroidales > Paludibacteraceae > QVMH01. Next base: position 545 of record CASFUX010000263.1, on the reverse strand, counting down.
GCCGTTCCACATCGTGGCGGTCATTCCCTCGTTCGCTCCCGGGCAGTATTGGGAGGCTATCGCCGGAGGCATCGACCGCGCCGCTGCCGAGATGGCCGCGTACAACGTGCGGGTGGCGAAACTCACGTTCGACCAGTACGATCGCGCCTCGTTCGACCGCACGGCCGCCACGCTGCTTGGCATGGAGGCCGACGGCGTGCTCATTGCCACCCTGTTCACCGACTCGGTGGTGGCCCTCTCGCGCGAGCTGGACGGCCGGGGCGTGCCCTACGTGTACGTGGACTCCAACATCGAGGGCGAGCGGCAGTTGGCTTACTTCGGTACCGATTCGTATGACGGCGGACGCATTGCCGCGCGGCTGCTTACCGGACGCTTCGGTGCGGGTGGCGACCTGCTCGTGGCGCGGCTGGAGCACAAGGGGCGCAACGACTCGCACCAGGGCGACAACCGCCGGCGGGGATTCATGGATTACCTGCGCGAGTCGGGCTTTGCCGGGGCGGTGCACGAGGTGGTGCTGCGCCCCGACGACGCGGCCTATAACGATG
>CASFUX010000262.1 GCA_949297975.1 uncultured Bacteroidales bacterium | reverse complement strand
GGCATGATGGGCGAAGTGGTGGGCATGGCGGCCTCGCTGTGCCGCCGCTACGGCATCACGCCCCGCGAGGTGTACCAGCACCACCTGCCCGAACTGCAAGCCCTGATGCGGCAGGGCACCGGCCGACAGGGCCTGCCGAACAACCAGCTGTACAACGAGGGCAACACCTTGGGAGAAGTGGGAGAGGAGTGAGAGGCAAGGGGCAAGGGACGGGTAACGGGACACCCCCGTGCCTGCGCGGCCAAATTTCCGCCATAACGCAACAAAAATTCCGTACTGACGCAACAAAAATTGCGTCGGTACGGAATTTTTTATGCCATGCAGAAGGGATGCGGCGGACGCGGAGTGGCACAGAGTTTTCAGGCGAAGAAAAACTCTGTGCCGCTCCGTGTCCCCTCCATGTTTCCTCAATCTGCACCTGTCCTGCTATCAGCGGGAAAAGGTCACGGCAGCACGATGGTGCGCGGGTCGGTGGTGGGGCCATCGACATGCAGCAGACCGTCACCGCCAATGCGCATGGGGTCGATGAACACCACCCGCTCATCGCCCGTGGCGGTGGTGCGGGCGTGGTACACGCAGTAGAGCGAGTCGCCCAAAGCCAGCACCATGTTGTGCCCGGTGCCGCTCACGGTGCCGCCCTGCGGGGTGTCCTTCTGCAACACGGGGTTGTTGGCCGCCTTGGTGAAGGGGCCGAGGGGGTTGCTGGCCGTGGCGTAGCCCACCGCGTAGTGCTGCCCGCCGAAGAAGTTGGCCGAGTACATCATGTAATACGTGTCGCCGTGCCTGAACAGGAACGACCCCTCCGTCCAGCGGCGGTTCACCTCGCGGGCGGTTACCGAGCGGCTCTCCCATTCGGCCTGGCGGTCGTCCATCTTCACGGGCGGGCGCAGCATGAGTTGCGGCTCGCCGATGATACCCGAAAAGTCGGGTTTCAGTTCCACGCCGTATATCCAGCTTTCCTCCACCTCGTCGTACCAGCCCTGCTCCCGCGCCCAGTCGGCTATCTCGCTCTGCACCGGGTGCTTGTAGCAGCAGCGGGAGTAATACAGGTACACCTTGCCCCGCTCGTCGTCGAAGTAGAGGTTGGCATCGATTATGGGGTAGCCGGGGTCGAACACCGGGCGCGCCAGCTCTTCACGGAACGGGCCGGTGGGCTTGTCGGCCACCGCGTAGCCGATGCGGAAGTTCTCGCCCTCGTTCGTGGGGTTTTCCTTCCAGTTGGCACTGAAGAAGAGGTAATACTTGCCGCCGCGTTCGTACACCTCGGGTGCCCAGAAGCAGTCCACCGTCCACGACTCGGGGGTTGCCCCTTGGTAGACCAGCCCTTCGTCCGTCCAATGCACCATGTCGTCGGACGAATAGGCGCGGAAGCCCGCCTCGCCCGAAGTGCCGTACATGTAAAAACGTCCGTCGGAGGCGTGGAGCACGAACGGGTCGCCGTAGGCCACGTCCAGGGGATTGGTGTAGGTCACACTTTTCTCTTTCTTCGCGCACGACAGCAGCGCAAGGGCCGCCACGGCGCATACTAAAATCTTTTTCATTTTTTTGTAGTTAATCGTTATACGTTTGGGAGCGGGAAGCGGGGAGCGAGTAGCGGGGAGGCATGTCCTCTATGGACGGCCAACTTTGGGCTCTTCCCGCTACCCGCTACCCGCTACCGAAATCAAAACTCCGGTGCTTCCGCCTCCAGCGAGGGCGTGCCGCCCGCCACATAGGGCCATCCGGCCTCGTCCCACAGCACGCGGTCGAGGAAGAGCATGCGGCCTTCGGGGCGTTGCAGGTCCACGCCGTGGTAGAGTATCCAGTCGTTGCCCGCGCCGTCCTGCACGATTTCGGAGCAATGGCCGTTGCCCACGAAGCGGTCGCTCTTGCCGATGACCACCTCATAGCCGTTGTCCATCATGCTCTTGCCGCTCTTGTCCACGTAAGGACCGAAGAGGTTGTCGGCACGCCCCACCACCAGCTGGTAGGTGCTGTTCGCCCCTTCGCAGCACGAGCCGACGGAGGCGAAGAGGTAGTATTTGCCGCCGTGCCGGTGGATGTACGTGCCCTCGAAGGCCGTCCCGGCAATGCGTTGCGGTTCGCTGCCTTCGGCCACGGACAAGCCGTTGTCCGTCAGGCGGACGGCATAGATGCCCCGGAAGCTGCCCCAGAAGAGGTATTTCGTCCCGTTGTCCTCTATATAAAACGGGTCGATGGAGTTCTGCACGCCGATTTCGTTGCTGCGGAACAACTTGCCGTGGTCGGTGAACGGACCTTCGGGACGGTCGGCCACCGCCACGCCCACGCCGCACGTCCACTCGCCGCCCCACACGGACATGGAGTAATAGAGCACGTAGCGGTCGCCTATCTTGTTGATGTCCGGTGCCCAGATGCCGCCTTCCTGTTCGAAGTCGGGGCGCGTTTCGTCCGTAAACGCCGTGCCCGCGAACGTCCAGTGCACCAGGTCAGCGGACTTGTAGATGGGCAGGTTGCGAATATCCTCCGTGGCATACAGGTAGAACGTGTCGTTGTCCGCCCGCATCACGGTGGGGTCGGGCAGGCTGGTTTCCACCACGGGGTTGGAGTAGGTCAGCGGAGCCTTGTCCGCCTTCTTGCCGCAAGCCGCCATGAGCAGCCCCGGCAACAGCAGGGATATATACAAGGGTTTCATGTTCATTGAAAGTTGAGGTTTGGGCACACGGACAACACGGATTGAACGAAATCACACGGATTTTCCTTTGCGACACGGTGGACTTTAAACCGTTGACAGTAGGCCATCCATCCGTGTGAATCCGTTCAAACCGTGTATTCCGTGTGCTGAAACTGAAATCACCGTTCCAGTAAGCGCAGCGTCTCCGGCAGCACGCGGAATGCGCCGTCGGCCTTTTCCATGCGGATGAGAGCCGTGCGGCGGGGCGCTACCACAGAGTCGGACTGGTGGGTGTGGAACACGTAGTACATACTACCCGCCCCGTCGCGGAACACGTCGCCATGCCCCGTGCCGTTGTAGCCCAGCAAGTGGCGGTCGATGACGGGGTTGCCCTCGTACTTCGCCCACGGGCCGAGCGGCGAATCGGCCACGGCATAGCCCACCGCGTAATCGGGGTTGCGGAAGTCGTTGGACGAGTAGAAGAAGTAGTACCGCCCGCCGTCCTTCAGGATGGTAGGCCCTTCGGCCACGCGCCATTCGGCATTCCACGTGTCTTCCCACGTGCCCGGCTCGGAGGCCACGCATTCGGTAAGCGTGCTCTCGTCAAGGGCATCGAACGTGTCGTTGATTTCCGTCACAAACAGGCGGTTGCCCTCCAACAGACGGACGTGGTAGAGGTAGATTTTCCCGTCCTCGTCAAAGAACACATACGGGTCAATCTGCTTGCACACATCGGAGACGGGCTTCAGCTCGCTCTGCCGGAAGGGGCCGAGGGGGCTGTCGGCCGAAGCGATGGCTATCTGCTCGTTGGCCGTGTAGGCCATGTAGAACTTGTCCTTGTAATGGAACACTTGCGGTGCCCAAAAGCCTTGCGTGCCGTAGGAGTCGCCCTTTTTCAGCGCGAACCCGTCGGTCGCGCCCGCAGGACCCTCCCACTGCTGCAAGTCGGTGGAGGTGTACACCAGGAAGCCGTCGCCCGAGTGGTTGTCCACCCCGCCCGTGCCGTAAGCGTAATACACGCCGTCCCAATAGAAAATGGTGGGGTCGGCCAGCAACAGGTTTTCCTTATCCGTTTTGCCCTGGCACGATGCCACGAGCAAGGCCGCAAAGGCCAGTAACATAAGATGAAATTTCTTTTTCATTGTTTGATATTTTATTACGCAAAG
>CASFUX010000261.1 GCA_949297975.1 uncultured Bacteroidales bacterium | reverse complement strand
GTCTTTAAGCCAGGAAAGTTATCGTCTCACCCGGGTGGAACAGGTGTTCCACCTTGGTGATACAGGTGTCTCACCCGGGTGAGACAGGTGTTCCACCCGGGTGAGACGAGAACTTCATGCCGGGAGATACAGAAAAACATGCTGATAACTATACGACTGTGCACGCAAATATGCACGAGTTCCGTTCGCACACACGTTTTTCCTGGAGAAACCGATGCTGATTATGGAATTTAGCCCTATCTTTGTTCGCCCTTGGGGAGCAAGGCGGCACCCGGGCAACTCGTAACGCATAACAGGTAACTAAAATGAAACTGACGCATCTGCTGATGGCATTGTGCATCGTGCCGGCAAGCTTATCGGCACAACATGAAAAGCAAGTAGTGGACTACGTGAATCCCTTGATGGGCACGGCATCGAGCTTCGAGCTGTCCACCGGCAACACCTACCCGGCCATCGCCATGCCTTGGGGAATGAACTTCTGGACTCCGCAGACGGGCGAGATGGGCAACGGCTGGACGTACACCTACGATGCCCACAAGATACGGGGCTTCAAACAGACGCACCAGCCCAGCCCGTGGATAAACGACTACGGGCAATTCGCCCTCATGCCGGTGACGGGGCGGGCGGTGTTCGACCAGCACGAACGGGCCAGCTGGTTCTCGCACAAGGCGGAAGAGGTGAAGCCCTACTACTACCGCGTGTACCTGGCCGACCATGACGTGACGACGGAACTCAGCCCCACGGAACGGTGCGCCGTGTTCCGCTTCACCTTCCCCGCCACGGAGCACGCCTATGTGGTGGTGGATGCGTTCGACGACGGCTCGCATGTGGAAGTCCTGCCCGATGAAAACAAGATTGTGGGCTACACCACCAAGAACAGCGGCGGCGTGCCCGACAATTTCCGCAACTATTTCGTCATTTATTTCGACAAACCGTTCGACTACGTGGCCTCGGTGGCCAACGGCTCCATCCGCCCGGACGCATGGGAAGCGGAGGCCAACCATGCCGGAGCCATCATCGGCTTTGCCACCCGCCGGGGCGAACAGGTACACGCCCGGGTGGCATCCTCGTTCATCAGCCCCGAACAGGCGGAACTGAACCTGCAACGGGAAGTGGGCGACCGCTCGTTCGACCAGGTGAAGCAACAAGGGCGCGACCGTTGGAACGATGTGCTGGGACGCATCACGGTGAAGTCGGACGATGTGGATGCCCTGCGCACGTTCTACTCCTGCTATTACCGCTCCGTGCTGTTTCCCCGCGCCTTTTATGAAATCGACACCAAAGGCGAAGCGATGCACTACAGCCCCTACAACGGCCAGGTGCTGCCCGGCTACATGTTCACCGACACCGGTTTTTGGGACACGTTCCGCTGCCTCTTCCCATTCGTCAACCTGGTCTATCCCTCCATGGGCGAACGGATGCAGGCGGGACTGCTCAACGCCTACCTGGAGAGCGGCTTCTTCCCCGAATGGGCCAGCCCCGGGCATCGGCAGTGCATGGTAGGCAACAACTCCGCCTCGGTAGTGGCCGATGCCTTCCTCAGTGGCGTGACAAAGGCCGACCCCGTAAAACTGTACGAAGGGTTGCTGCACGGGGCGAACAACGTGCACCCGCAAGTAAGCTCCACCGGGCGACTGGGCTGGCAGCAATACAACGAACTTGGCTACGTGCCTTGCGATGCGGGCATCAACGAGAGCGTGGCCCGCAGCCTGGAGTACGCCTACAACGACTGGTGCATCTACCAGATGGGCAAACGACTGAACCGGCCGAAAAAGGAACTGTCCCTGTACCGGGAACGCAGCCTGAACTACCGCAACCTGTTCGACTCTGCGCACAACCTCATGCGGGGGCGGCGGGCCGATGGCACTTTCCAAACGCCGTTCAACCCTTTCAAATGGGGCGACGCCTTCACCGAGGGCAACAGTTGGCACTACTCCTGGTCGGTGTTCCACGATGTACAAGGGCTGATAGACCTCATGGGAGGCGATGCGCCCTTCAACGCCATGCTCGACTCCGTGTTTGCCCTGCCGCCCGTGTTCGACGACAGCTATTACGGCATCGTCATCCACGAGATACGCGAAATGCAGGTGATGAACATGGGCCAGTACGCCCACGGCAACCAGCCCATCCAGCACATGATATACCTATATAATTATGCAGGCCAACCGTGGAAAGCCCAGCTGCGGGTACGCGAGGTGATGCGCAAGCTGTACGCCCCCACGCCCGACGGCTATTGCGGCGACGAAGACAACGGGCAAACCTCGGCCTGGTACGTGTTCTCCGCCCTCGGCTTCTACCCCGTGTGCCCCGGCTCGGGCGAATACGTCCTCGGCTCGCCGCTGTTCCCCCACGCGCAAATCCGCCTGGAAAACGGCCATACGATAGAAATACAAGCCGACGGCAATGCCCCCGGAAACCCCTACATCCGGCACATGACCCTCGATGGCCAGCCCTACACGAAGAACTTCCTGCGCCACGCCGACCTGCTCCAAGGCGCACGCATCCACCTGCAAATGGACAGCGTGCCCTGCACCACCCGTGGCACGGCACCCGATGACCGCCCCTACTCGCTGAGCAGGGAGTAGGTTTTAAATTTCAGATTGGAGAATGCGAATGACGGGAATGAACGCAAATTAAAGGGGGAACACGAATAAGACGGATTGAACAGATTTTCACGGATAACTTTCTTGCTCCTTACCTCTTACTCCTTGCCTCTGCCAAATCACAACAGGGCGGTAATGGCCGTGGCAGGTATCTCCAGCTTGGAGAAAGCGAACATCTTTTTGCCGAGGTCTTTCAAGGAAGCACCGATGTGATAGACAACCGCCCCATCAACTATCAGGAAGCGGTCGTGGCACTTCTTGTACGTATGAATGTCTATGGGAGGATATTGGCTGTTATGCTTCTGCAAGTCCAGTTGCAGCTGAGGACTGACGGTCTGTGTGTAGATGTCGGCTTTCACACCGGCATTCCGCTTGCTGAGCATCAGCAACACTGATTCATCCACGTAGTTGTCTATCAGCAACAAGGATTGCCTGGCAGATCGGATGAGGTCGGTGGCGAACTTGTAGGCATCGAATAATTGCCCATCGTAGAAAACGCCCTCCACAGGCGGCAAAGACGTGCGGACGAAGAAGTCTATCTTCCGTGAATGTTCCGCCACGGTATACTCCAATTCCGTCAAACGGCGGTTGATGGAGTAGCCTTTCAGCAGATGTTCTTTTAGTACTTTATTTGCCCAACGTCTGAACTCTATGCCTCGATTCGACTTCACTCTATAACCAACAGATAGAATCATGTCCAGATTATAATATTCTACCTGATAGACTTTCCCATCCGTGGCAGTTGTCGCAAATTTTGCGACAACTGAAATACCAGCCAATTCTTCCCGAAGAGCATTGCTCACATGCTTGCCTATTGTCTTGACATCGCGAGCAAACAATTCCGCCAACTGCGACCTGTTGAGCCACACCGTCTCATTCTCAATGCGTACTTCCAGCTTCACCTCGTTGTCGGGCTGGTACAATATGATTTCTCCTTGATTTTCCATGAAAGTAAATGCGTTGCAAAAGTACGGTTTCATGCCAATATGCGCAAACGCTTGTCCGAGAGTTCCTCTTTCCGCCATGCCTTTTGCTGCATTTTTAAAAGAATGAATGTCCGCATGTTGCCAACACAAAACCACAATAGACACAATAGAGATTACATGACCCTGCGAGGGAGCCTCACATCTATACTTGAGAGAAGCACACAATAGAAGTCCCGATGCCAAAGCATCGGGACGCAGGGTTACTTCCGTGTGGCCTGCTTAGTAACCTGTGTGGATGATACCCTGCATTATGCCCGCTGCGAAGCGGCGGGCATTCTATTGTGAACTTCTTTGTAAGCATTAAGCATCTCCCTGGACTCCTTATGTCTATTGTGCCTATTGTGTTTATCATTTGGCGCAATGCGGATATTCATTTAAAATAAAAGAGACACCACGAGGTGATGTCTCTACCATTTGCGAATAAACCCCCTAGGATGAGAGTCTTATATCCTCAAAAAGCTATATCCGAAGCGTTCGCAGGCGGCGCGTTCCAGTTCCTCGCGGGCTTCGGGGGCGGCGATGGCGATGAGGGCCTTGGCACGTTGCGCCAGATCCTTGCCCCGCAAGTAGGCGATGCCGTACTCGGTGACGATGTACTGCGCCTGCGACCGCGTGGTGACCACGCCCGCCCCGGCGGTGAGCACAGGCTTGATTTTCGATTCGCCGCGCCGCGTGGTGGCCGTCATGGCGATGAACGTCTTCCCGCCTTCGGACAGGCTGCCGCCGTACATGAAATCGTGCTGCCCGCCCACGCCCGAGAACATACGCGTACCAATAGAGTCAGCGCATATCTGCCCCGTGAGGTCTATCTCGATGGCCGAATTGATGGCCATCACGCGGGGGTTCTGGGCAATGCGGAAAGGGTAGTTGGTCCACGCCACGTCACGCACCACGACATCCTCGTTGTAGTCCATATAGTCGTACAGCCGCTTGGAGCCGAGGGCGAGAGCCGCCACCGTCTTGCCCGGACACACCACCTTCTGCGAATTGTCAATCACACCGCTTTGCAGCAGCGGCACCACGCCGTCGGTCAGGGCCTCAGTATGCAGCCCCAGGTGCTTATGGTCATGCAGCGCGTCGAGCACGGCATTGGGGATGCCGCCCACGCCTATCTGAAGGGTAGCCCCGTCGGGTATCTCGGCGGCGATGTATTGACCGATGCGCCGTTCTTGGTCGTTGGGCACGGCCACGGGCAGTTCCACCAAAGGCTCGTCCACCTCCACGCAGGCATCGATGTCGTCGATGTGTATCAGCGCATCGCCGTAGGAAAACGGCATGTAGGAGTTCACCTGCGCAATGACCCGCTTGGCCACTTCCACGGCAGACACGGCCAAGTCCGCCGACACGCCGTAACTGCAATAACCCTCGGCATTGGGGCGCGACACGTTGAGCACCGCCACGTCCACCGGACGCGTGCCATCGCGAAACAAGGCAGGCACTTCGCCGAGAAAGGCCGGTACAAACTGCGCCTCGCCCCGGTTGATGGCCGCCCGCACACTGTTGGCGATGAACATGCTCACGGGGCGGAAGGCATCTTTCAGTTCGGGCACGGCATAGGGGGCTTCGCGCCGCCCCACGGCAAAGCCACTGTAGACGGTTACGTCCTTCAATTCATTTCCTCTTGCCGCAAGGGCATCGAGCAACACTTCGGGGATGGAGGTACTGCCTTGCACGTAGATGCTTTCGCCCGAGTGGATGAGCTTGACCGCTTCGGCGGCCGTGGTGTAATGTGCCATGATGGGTGATGTTTTGGGGCACACGGAATACACGGATGAAACGGATTTACACGGATGTTAGAGAACGCGAATGACGCAAATCATATAAATGAATGCAAATCAATCTGCGTCTATCTGCGCAATCTGCTTGAAACCCAAAATCCGTGTAAATCCGTTTCATCCGTGCATTCCTTGTGCTTTCTTAATAAATAGGGTTGTTTTGGTCAAAGATGCGCAGCCGCTCGTCCAGGATGTCGTAGGTATCGGGAGCCACTTTTGAGGTGCATACGCGGATGCCTTCCTGTTCGCTGCCCGTGGGACGCAGGGAGATGGCCGAGATGCCGTAGTGCAGGAACTCGTGCAGCAGCCGGTCGCCCGTGAAGCCCCGCCGCCCGATGGTGAAGAAGAACCCGTCGCTCACCGGCTGATCCAAGTCCTTGTCATATACAATATGGAAGTGGTTGCGGCAGAATATCGCCTTGATTTTCTCCGCCCGGCGGGCATACTCGCGGGTCTGCTCCACAAAGTCGAGTTTGCCGTCGCAAGCCGCCCGGTACATGGCCGCCAATGCATATTGCGCCGAGTGCGACACACCCGATGAAAGCGTGTACAGGATGGTGAACACGAATGCCTTGCCCAGCGTGCCCATGCCATATTCCTCTTGCAAATAATCGTAATGGCGGTTGAACAGCGCATCCGAGATGGCCACGATGGCAATGCGTTCGCCCGCATAGCTGAATATCTTCGAAGCCGACAACATCAGGATGTAGTTGTCCGTATAGCGGGCCACGGTGGCCTGGTAGGGCGGCTCGAAAGGCTTGCCAAGATCCTTGCGAAAGTCCATGCCGAGGTAAGCGAGGTCTTCCACGGCAATGGCATCGTACCGGGTCATCAGTTCGCCGATGATTTGCAGTTCCTTCTCCGTGAGGCACACCCAGGTGGGGTTGTTGGGATTGGAATAGACCACCGCCGCCACGTTACCTTTGGACAGATAACTTTCCAGCTTGTCGCGCAACTTGTCGTCGCGGTAGTGGTAAATGTCGAACATCTCCGTCTTGTACCCCAGCACCTTCGCCTGCAAGGGCTGCACCGGAAAGCCCGGAGCGATGTACAGGATGGTGTCCTTGCGCCGATCGAGGTGGGCGCACAGGATGAAGGCGGCGAACGTACCCATCATCGACCCTACGGACGGGATGCAGCCTTCGGCGTTCACATCCACGTCGAGGAATGCCTTGATGAAACGCGAGGCCTGCTCCTTCAACGGCGCGATGCCGCTCATGTTGGGATACACGCAGGCCACACCCCTATCCAACGCCTCCTTCTGGGCGGCTACCCCTTCGGCACAAGCGGGCAACCCGGGCGAACCCATCTCAAAATGCACGAACTTGGTGCCGGTGAGCCGCTCTATCTCCTCGGACACAGCCACCGACTGCCGGATGGTGGCATCACCGATGTTGGCGATGTTCATTCCTTGCAGCACATCATCCACGATATGCCTATCAAACGGTACTTCCATCATATTGATTGACGATTTGACAATTGACTATTTCAAATATCCGTGAAAATCCGTGTCATCCGTGTATTCCGTGTGCTGAATTTGCCGCTTCCAGCCCGGCGCGGAAGGCCTTCACGTTCATATCGGCCACGGTCTCTCCCTTGCGGAGGAACACCTGCCGCACGCTTTCCTCCATCTTATCCACTTCCAACCCCAGGAAAGGCGATGCCGCGCCAAGCAACACCATGTTGGCCGCCCGCGCCGACCCGGCTTCCTTGGCCAGGGTATCCACGTCGAGCACCACGGCGTGCCCCGTAGTCCGGATGGCGGCGATGACCGCCTCCAAGTCGGGGTAGTTTTCAATATTCACAAAGGGGGTGGAATTGGTGATGAGCCATCCGCCCGGCTTCAGGTAAGGCAGGTAGCGCAATACCTCCATGGGTTCGAGCGAAATGACCAGGTCGGCCTTGCCCAACGGAATGAGGTCGGACGCGATGGGTTCGGAACTGATGCGGAGGTTCGACTGCACGTCGCCACCGCGCTGGCTCATGCCGTGCACCTCGGCCTGCTTGATGTACAATCCCTCGCGCAGGGCCGCAGCCCCTATCACGGCAGCAATGGAGAGGATGCCTTGTCCACCCACGCCTGAAAGTATGATGTCGGTAGTCATAAATTAGAAGTAAGAAATAAGTAGTAAGTAGCGGGAAGCGGGTAGTTTGCCCACTAATCACTAAACGTTAATCATTAATCACTGCTTTTCCGGTGTCTCCTTGCCGTCTGAATACATTCCCGGCGGGGGATGATGACCGATACGCCTTGGTATTCGATTTCCTCGCGTATCACCTGCTTCATTTCCTCCATGTTGCGGGGCAGGGGCACCACCACGCGCACATGTTCCGGTGCCACGCCGATGTCGGTACATATCTGTTCGAGCCGCCCCGTGCCTGCGGAGTCCTGCCCGCCGGTCATGCCGGTAGTGAGGTTGTCGGAAATGATGACGGTGATATTGGATTGTTCATTGACGGCATCGAGCAGACCGGTCATGCCCGAGTGGGTGAAAGTGGAGTCGCCGATAACGGCAATGGAAGGATGTTGGCCTGCATCGGCCGCGCCTTTGGCCATGGTGATGGAAGCCCCCATGTCCACCACCGAGTGGATGGCATGGTAGGGTGGCAGGAAGCCCAAGGTGTAGCACCCGATGTCGCTGAACACCCGGGCGGACGGGTATTCGCGCACCACCTCGTTGAGGGCAGCGTACATGTCGCGGTGACCGCAGCCTTTGCACAAGGCGGGCGGGCGCGGCACAACCAGCGGGCTGGGCGGGTACACTTCCGCATCCGGCAAGTGCAAGGCCGGGGCGATATTGTCCGGGTTCAGCTCGCCCGTGCGGGGGACTTCACCGGTGAGGCGGCCCAGCACCTGCACCCCACTGTCGAGCACGCCACGCAGCTGCTCTTCCACAAAGGGCTGCCCGTCTTCCAATACCAGGATGCTCCGGCATTCCCGCGCCATGCGGGCTATGTGCTTCTTCGGCAGGGGATATTGGGACACCTTGAGCACGGGATGCGGACATCCCGCCGGATAATGCTCCATCAGGTAATTATAGGCAATGCCGCAGGCGATGATGCCCATGCTCCGATCCGCACCGTCTACATATATATTATAGGCACTCTGCTCGGCCTCGGCCAGGAAATCGGCCTGCTCGCACACCAGCACCTTGTACCGCTCTTTGGAACAGGCGGGCATCAACACCCATTGCCTGGGGTTCGCGGGGTAAGAAACCGCGTTCTGTTCCCTTGCCTCGCCCACCATGACCACCGCCCGCGAATGGGCCATGCGCGTTACCAGACGCATCAGCACGGGGATGCGGTAACGTTCCGAGAGGTCGAACGCCGCGCCTATCATCTCATAAGCCTCCTGCTGCGTGGACGGCTCGAAGGTGGGCACCAGGGCGAATTTGCCATAGAAGCGCGAGTCCTGCTCGTTTTGCGAGGAATGCATCGAAGGGTCGTCCGCCGCCACTACCACCAAGCCGCCATTGGCACCCGTCATGGCCGAGTTGACAAAGGCATCGGCAGCCACGTTCATGCCCACATGCTTCATGCACACCATCGCCCGCTTGCCCATGTAGCTCATACCGAGGGCGGCTTCCATGGCCGTCTTCTCGTTGCACGACCATTGGCAATGGATGCCCCGCTCCCGCGCCAGCGGCGACGACTGGATGTATTCCGTGATTTCGGTGGAGGGAGTTCCCGGGTAGGCATACACCCCGGACAGACCCGCGTGGATGGCTCCCAACGCCACGGCCTCGTCCCCCAACAGCAAAAGTTTATGATTATCTCCCATGATGCTATGAATTTATATACGCAATTCATAACAAATAAACCGGGATATTGTTTAGAAAAAAGTCAAAAAATCGGCAAAATAACAGCAGAAAACACATGGGATGTCCTGTCGATGCAGCCTATCCGCCTTGACAGGCGAAGCAAAGTGTCAGCAGAACTGTGAACCTAAGCGTACCGGGGGAATGGTTTAGGTGCGCTACACCCTCTCTATCCCATCGATGATGCGAAAGAGTTCCTCTGCGCTCTCGGTGCGGAGCATGGCGATGCGGGTGTCACGGAAGTGGGGGATGCCCTTGAACACGGGCGTGGCGGCCAAGTGTCGGCGTGCGTGAAGGATGCCCCGCCGCTCATCGCCCAGCCAGGCGATGGAGTTAGCCACCTGCCGCTTGAGGATGGCTTTCTGCTCGTCGAACGTGAGGGGGGACATGGGCGTGCCGTGCAGCAGGAAGTGCTTCATCTCGGCGAACACCCACGGACGACCTATCGCCGCGCGCCCCACCATGATGGCATCCACGCCGTAGCGGTCGAAGCACTCGCGGGCGCGTTCGGGGGTGGACACGTCGCCGTTGCCGATGATGGGGATGGTCATGCAGGGGTTGTTCTTCACCTGGCCGATGAGCGTCCAGTCGGCCTCGCCGGTGTACATCTGCGCCCGGGTACGACCGTGGATGGCCAAGGCGGCGATGCCACAGTCCTGCAACCGTTCGGCCAACTCGACGATAATTTTATGGTCCTCGTCCCAGCCCAGGCGGGTTTTCACCGTCACGGGCAATTTCACCGCCCGCACCACGGCACGGGTGATGTCCAGCATCTTCGGCACATCGCGCAAGAGGCCTGCCCCCGCTCCCTTGCCCGCCACTTTCTTCACCGGACAGCCGAAATTGAGGTCGATGATGTCCGGCCGGGCTTCCTCGGCGATGCGGGCAGCCTCAGCCATCGCGTCCGGCTCGCGCCCGTACAGCTGGATGGCCACGGGCCGCTCGGCATCGCTGATGTGGAGCTTCTGCTCCGTACGCTTCACGCTGCGGATGAGCGCGTCGGCCGAGATGAATTCGGTATATACCATGTCCGCCCCGTAGCCCTTGCACAGGAGGCGGAAAGCGGGGTCGGTCACGTCCTCCATCGGTGCGAGAAACACGGGCCGGTCGGGGAAAGCGATGTGAGAGAGGGTCATCACAATTGACAATTAATAATTAACAATTAACAGGGTGCGTTCGCGGTTGCAGCCTTATACTGGCGCAGGTTTTCAACTTGCCCGACATCGGGGCTGCTTGCAACTGTTCGTGCGAAGTTACGGACTTCGGGTGTTTTAGAACTTGCGTTAACGGAGGACACGTGCCTTATCATTTCTTTACTTTACGTCTATACGCACGAACTGCATCTTCTATGTCCAGTTTAACTAATTCCCAGTATTTCCCTTTTAGGCAAATGGGGTCGAAGTCTGTATCGGCAAATTGGAAATCTGTCAGCTTGTGCAGCAACTCATCTGTCGTGTAAGAATAAGGATAACGCTCGGCATAGAAACTTAGCAATTGTGGAAGGGAATACGTGTCGAGCAATTCGTGTATGTCCCAAAAGTCTTTCTTCCGTCCATTGTGTCCTATGACCTCCAACTTCATGGCTGCGATTTCTTCCACTGTAGCCAGGCGGACATTGCCCGCCAGTAAAGGAGGACGTATGAAAGAGTCTGTATAAAACAAATCCACCTTAACGACTTCCGAGGCGTCATGCCCTATGTAATAACTTTTTCCGAAACTTTCATTTCCACGAAACGGCATCTCGCACGTGGCAAACTTCTGTTTCAGCTGCTTGTCTATGGAGACAAAGTCCAGACTTCCATACGCCACATCGGTAAACAGGTCGATATCAACTGACATCCGATGTCCCAGTTGCAGGCTTAATGCTGTGCCACCCACCAATCGGAACGGATGCAGACAGTCCATATTCATCAACTCGCACAGCATAGACCATAGAGCATCGGAAACCGTCTCTTTATGCAGTTCAATCATGATTGTTGAATAAAAGCTCCTTGAAACTTTGAACTTCTCCCGCCAATTTTGGCATATTTTCCAACTCTTTCTCCACCGTCTCCTTGCCATAAAAGGACAAGATTTCCCGTATCTCCGCCTCGTTACCCCGTTCAAGCACCCGCCGGATGACGGCTTTCCTTTGCCTTTCCCAGTCTATTTCATGGATGTCCGTATCCCAAAACAAGCACATTCGCAGTTTGCCCAAGTCCGGTGTTGGCTGCGTTTTCGACAAAACCCTCTGTTTCTGTGCTACTTCATAATACGCCTGGAGGAGCATGAAATAAGCATCGTCCACGCCAAGTGCATGCCCCAATTTGATAGATAGGACCGGCGTAATACCGCGTGCACCCCTCCTAACGGCCTGGATGGTCTGCGGATATTCCTCGATTGACAATGCCAACTGCTTGTTCTCCCAACGGCGCAGTTTCAGCTCGCGGTCAAGCACGGCACCCGGATGTACGCCTCTTACTTTGTCCAGTTTGGGTAACATGATGTTCTTTTTTTATGATACAAAAGTATAACAATCCTCCCAATAAGCCAAACCGTTTGCCCGCGCCCGGTGGCATGGCGGAAAAAGATGCGTCCGGCATTTGCATACTTCAAACTTTTGACCCACCTTTGCACCGCATTTCTGGAAGGAGCGTTTTGTAATCCTCATCGGAGGGCAAGCATACCGATTGCCGGACAAGATGACTGGGTAAAACCTATCACCTTGCCCGGCGATTTTTTTGCCCTTTGCATTTCCTGCTTTGGACCGCATACGCTGTCTACTCGTAACTTGTAGCTTGTAGCTCGTAACTTGTATATAATATGAAAAGAGATGCTATCGACTTGGGTTCGCTGAACGTGTTTACTTTGTTCAGCAAGTATTTCATCCCCACGCTGCTGGGGATGTTAAGCATGTCGGCGGTGACGGCCATTGACGGCATTTACGTAGGACACGGCATCGGGAGCGATGCCATTGCCGCCATCAACATCTGCATCCCGTTGCTCATGCTGTTCACCGGCGTGGGACTGATGGTGGGGGCGGGCGTGTCGGTGGTGGCCTCCATCCACCTGTCAAGGGGGCAGGTGAAGGCGGCGCACATCAACGTGACGCAGGCCCTGCTGCTGGTCACGCTGCTGGGCGCGGTGGCCTGCGGGCTGATGATGGCCTTCCCCACGGACACGGCGCGGATGCTGGGGGCTTCGGACACGCTGGTGCCATTAGTGCGGGAGTACCTGCTGTGGTTCGTGCCCTCGTTGCTGTTCCAGATGTGGTGCTCGGTGAGCCTATTCGTCATCCGGCTGGACGGCTCGCCCCGGCTGGCCATGCTGTGCAACGTGGCGGCGGCGGTGGCCACCACGGTGTTGGGTTTCCTGTTCATCTTCCCCCTACGGTGGGGGCTGGCGGGAGCCGCGCTGGCCGGCACGCTGGGGTTGCTGGTCGGCGGGGGCATCGGGCTGGCGTATATCTTCGGCTTCGCGAAAAAGCTGCGCCCGTACAGGCTGAAGTGGAGTGCCAAGAGCCTGCGCCTCACCATGCGCAACTGGGGATACCAATGCCGCATCGGCTCGTCGGCCTTGCTCACGGAGGCCACCATGGCCATGCTCATGTTCGTGGGCAACCACGTGTTCCTGCAATACCTGGGCGACGATGGCGTGGGCGCGTTCGGCATCGCCTGCTACTATATGCCGTTCGTGTTCATGGTAGGCAACGCCATCGCGCAGTCGGCGCAGCCCATCATCAGCTACAACTTCGGACTGGGTCGGCGGGACCGAGTGGTGGACACGGAACGCATCGCCCTGCTCACGGCCCTTGTCTGCGGGGTGCTCGTCACGGCGGTGTTCGTCCTGCTGCCGGGCGGGCTGGTGAGGTTGTTCCTTCCCGGCGGCAACCCGGCGGCGCGAATAGCCATCGAGGGTTTCCCGCTGTTTGCGGCGGCGTTCGCCTTCTTCATCCTTAACCTCACCGTTATCGGCTATTACCAGAGCGTGGAACGGATGCGCCCTGCCACGCTGTTTGCCCTGTTGCGGGGATGCGTGTTCCTCGTCCCCTCCTTCCTGCTACTGCCGAGAGCGATGGGCACCGACGGCATCTGGCTTGCCTTGTGCCTCTCAGAAGCACTGACTACCCTCTGCATTGCGATAACCTACCTGGCGGGGAGGGCCAAGCACCCAAGAATGCACACATAGCAGCCCCGGCATGGAAGGGCGGGAGTTAAAAATGCGTACCTTTGCAATTCCTTATACATATATAATATATGGCACACGTACTTCCGGCTTTCAAACGCTGCCCCGCATGGCTCGCGGGCTTGTTTCTGTTCTTGTCCCCTTTGGTGCTTCCGGCGCAGGAAGTGGCTTATTCGCCCGCCTGGTTCGGGCCGAACGCCAACCCCGTGCCCCAGTTTGCCGACGGCACCATCCCTGCCCGCACCACCTTGGCCTTGAGCGGCAACTATTACTTCGGTTTCGGCGACTTCACGGGCAACCTCACCCTCGACGTGGAGGTGCCCCTGCTGCCCGAATGTGTGTCGCTCAAAGTGTGGCTCAACACGTTGGAACGATACCGCGTGACCCCCGAAGTGTACGCCGAGCGGCAGATGACGGGCGGCCTCACGGGCTGGGCGAGCGGTGACTTCTACGTGCAGACCCGCATCCGCATCCTGCGCGAACGGCGTTGGCTGCCCGCCGTGGTGCTCAACAGCACGCTGAAAACAGCCTCGGGCACACAGTTCCACCAGCGGCGGTACTTCGACACCCCAGGCTACTACTTCGACGTGGAGATAGCCAAGTCCGCCCACCTCCGCAACCGCGTGCTGAGCGAAGTGCGGGGCGTGCTGGACGCGGGGTTCCTGTGTTGGGAGACGACTAACAGCGTGCAGAACGATGCGCCCATGTATGGCGCGAAACTCATCCTGCGCAACCCGTGGGTGGACTGGGAGCACTCGCTTTCGGGCTACCACGGCTGGATGCACAACGGCGACACCCCGCTGGTGTACGCCACGAAACTGGCTTTCAAACAACCCCGCTTCCGCATATTCGCCCTGTATCAGTATGGCATCCGCAACTACCCCTACCACCACGTGCAGGCGGGTGCAGCGGTGGAGCTGGACAAGCTCACGCCGAGGTACAAGTAACGTTCCAAAACCTACCTCCAACCCCCTGAAGGGGTCATATAGACACAGAGCAACACTGAGTTTTATATCCCACATCGTCTCTTGAAAAGCACACAGAGCCGTCCCGATGGCAAGCATCGGGATTTTAAGTTACCATCGTCCACCAAAGCAACCGATACAACTCTCAAGTCCCGGCACAAAGTGTCGGGACAAGCTATGTGCACTTCTTATCGGACAATGGATGAATGGAATAGCTATCTGTACTATATGTCCATCGTGCATTCTTCATGAGAAAGCCTAACGACCCTACCCTTTAGGAAGCGTTCTCCAAAATTTTCCGTACATTTGCCTGCACAAATCAAAATATGACACGCATAGGATTGCTTTCGGACACGCACGGGCTGCTCGACGAGCGGGTGCTGCACCACTTCGCCACATGCGACGAGGTGTGGCACGCGGGCGACTGGGGCTCGATGGACGTGGTGCGCCGCTTGCAGGCGTTCAAGCCGGTGCGCGGCGTGTGGGGCAACATCGACGGGCAGGACATCCGCCAGCTCTTCCCGCGCCACAACCGCTTCCGCTGCGAGGAGGTGGACGTGTGGATGACGCACATCGGCGGATACCCGGGCCGGTACGACCGCTCGGTGATGCCCGCCATCTTCCAGCAACCGCCCAAGCTGTTCATCAGCGGGCACTCGCACATCCTGAAGGTAAAGTACGACCGCACGCTCGACCTGCTGCACATCAACCCCGGTGCGGCGGGACGATACGGTTTCCACTTGGTGCAGACCTTGGTGCGCTTCGAGATAGACGGCAGCCACATCCAGAACCTGGAGGTGATAGAACTGGCGCAAGGCGAATGACACAGGGGGGGCGGGCGTATAGCCCAGTGGCGGAATGCCGACTTATTCTTTTAAGAAAGATTAACTTCCCGCAAAGATGCACTCCCCCTTTGGCACGATGCTTGTTGCGGCGCAGCCAAGCCCGCACCTACCAAAGCGCAGAAGCCAAAGCCCCTTATCAGAAAGAGTTGGGGAGGCACTTGAGCAAAAGGGCATTCCCCCTTTAGGCAAAAGGATACGACCCTTTTAGGCAAAAGGGCATAACCCCTTTGGGCAAAAGGGTACGCCCCCTTTAAGCAAAAGTACAAAGGGGAAAGTTTAAAGAGCGGGAAAATGAAAAATGGATGGAAACCGGGCAGAAATGCCACCTGAGAGAATATGCCCCGCTTTTTGCTTGGCAACAGCGAAATTAAAGGAAAATAATGACATTTGCAAACGCCACACTAAATGATGTTAATTATCGCGGGCAATATATGCTGCCTGTAGAGACATCACTCCTGTGGCGTCTCCATAAAATGGCATCATGCCAGAGACACCACATTAGAGACACCACAGGAGTGACATCTCTGCGGTTCGGCAACAGAAACACAAAAGTGTGTGTCCCGTGCATCAACCTCGTAACCCGTAACTCGTAACTAACAACATATGAACAAGATTGTCAGCAAAGAATACTTTTCACCCAATGTGGTGAAGTTGGAGGTGGAAGCCCCCTTGATAGCGAAAGCCCGCCGGGCCGGGCACTTTGTCATCGTGCGCATGGGTGCCAAGGGCGAACGCATCCCCTTGACCATTGCCGGGGCGGACGTGCAGCGCGGCACCATCACGCTGGTGGTACAGCGTGTGGGCGTATCGTCCGAACATTTGTGTGCATTGAACGTGGGCGACGAACTGACCGACTTGGTCGGCCCGCTGGGACGCGCCACGCACATCGACCGCTTCGGCACGGTGGTATGCGCCTGCGGCGGAGTGGGAGCGGCTCCCATGTTGCCCATTGCCGAAGCCATGAAAGCGGCCGGCAACCGGGTGATTACCGTGCTGGCCGCCCGCACGAAGGAGTTGATTATCCTGGAAGAACAGCTTCGCCGCCACTCGGACGAGGTAGTCGTGATGACGGACGATGGGTCGTATGGCACGAAGGGGTTGATCACCGCCGGGGTGGAATCGGTCATCCGGCGGGAGCAGGTGGACCTGTGCGTCACGGTGGGTCCGGCCGTCATGATGAAGTTCGTGAGCCAGTTGACCAAGCAGTACGGCATCCCCACGGTGGCCTCGCTCAACACCATCATGGTGGATGGCACGGGCATGTGCGGGGCTTGCCGGGTGACCGTGGGCGGGAAAACGAGGTTTGTCTGCGTGGACGGGCCGGAGTTCGACGCCCACCAAGTGGATTTCGACGAGATGCTGATGCGGTTACGCCCCCAAAGCCCAACCCCCAAAACCCAAAGCCCCCTCAACTCCCCCCGAGGGGGAGCTTCCCCACACGACAAGGAAGATGACACTACTATTATATATGAAGAAGAAACTTCAAGCCCCTCCTTGGGAGGGGTTGGGGAGGCCTCGATTGGGGAGGCCATAGCTCCCCCTCGGGGGGAGTTGAGGGGGCCACAGCGGGTCGCCATTCCCCGGGTGCGGATGCCGGAACAAGCCCCGGACGTGCGCAACAAGAACAACCGGGAGGTCAACCTGGGCCTTACCCCGCAAATGGCCATGCGCGAGGCGCAACGTTGCCTGGACTGCC
>CASFUX010000260.1 GCA_949297975.1 uncultured Bacteroidales bacterium | reverse complement strand
CTGGACTTCGAGTCGGTGCGCGGCAGCTTCGAGAGCAACCCGTTTGTCATGGAGGTGCTGAACCACATCGACAAGAAGACCAAGCTGGGCAACGACACCATCGCCCGGCTGCGGTAGGCATGGCGAGGGTTTTCTCCGGCCACAAGTTGGATAATTGCGAAAAATAGCGTACTTTTGCACACCCCAATACAAAGGGCTATGGGGTCTCGTAGCTCAGCTGGATAGAGCAACAGCCTTCTAAGCTGTGGGTCGTGGGTTCGAATCCCGCCGGGATCACGTGGAAAGATGCTGATTGCAGAGAATGATGCAGTTGGCATCTTTTTTTATCCATGCCTTCAAAATTGCTTACCTTTGCATCTCAACCACAAGCATCCCTTGCTGGCGCAAGTTTTCAACTTGTGCCCAAAGTCCAGGCAGCTTACAACTGCCAAAGCGAAGTTGCAGACTTCGGGCATTGTCGGCACAAGTCGCAGACTTGCGCCAGCAGGAGGCTACAAACACTTTATTACTAACGATGAAAAGATTTTTTTTAACCATATTCCTCTGTTTGGTAACGATAGTGCCCCTAAGTTGTTACATGCTGGTTTCCATCAATGCAAGAGGTAAGACCTTTAATGATGTTCAAGACATTCCTTATAATAAAACAGGTCTGTTACTTGGAACTTCCCCTATCACTTCCAATGGTGAACACAATTATTACTTTGATGAAAGAATAAGAGCTGCTGCAACTCTTTACCATAATGGAAAAATAAAGAGGATTATAGCAAGCGGAGGAGACTATTCAAGTAATGGAGGATACAATGAGTTAATAGCCATGAGAGATTCCTTGATAAGGTTGGGAGTACCTGACAGCCTGATTTCTTTGGATTATAGTGGAACACGTACCCTACATTCGATATTCAGGGTTAAAGACCTGGAGAATATCACTATCATTTCACAGAAGTACCATAATGAGAGAGCCATATACCTTGCAGAACATTATGATTTGGAAGCCGTAGCTTATAATGCTACAATACCAGATATTTTAAAGAAGAAGATACGGAATATTTCAAGGGAGTTTCTTGCAAGGGTAAAATTGTTTATAGACTTCATGGGATTTGAAGAATAATTCTCTGTACTGTCTAATTTCTATTCCAAATACCCCCTGCTGGCGCAAGTTTTCAACTTGTGCCCAAAGTCCTGGCAGTTTGCAACTGTCAAAACGAAGTTGCAAACTTACATGAGTTCGGCTTAAGATTTGCCCTCCTGTACCGAGATGTTTTCCGTTTTCTGCGGAGATGTTTTCCCAATCGTCAGCACAAATTCTACGACCCACAGTTATGGGTTATACAACTCACAGTTATGGGTTGTACGACCCACAGTTATGGGTTATACAACCCACAGTTGTGGGTCGTAGAATTTGTGCTCACGATCGGGAAAAGTTCTGCTCATGGTTTGGAAAACCTCTGCTTATGTTTTGAAGAAAATATATCGAACTCGCGTAAACTTCGGGCATGGTCGCGCAAGACACAGACTTGCACCAACAAGGGTTTGTTCGACAACGTTCCTACAGTAAAAAGGCGCATTGCAGTCAGCATCTTTCTTTTTATCCACACTCCAAAATTGCTTACCTTTGCACCCCAACCACAAGCATCGCGCACAATGAAACTGAATGTCAAAAGCATCATCGCTCCGGCCATCGTGGTGGCCGTACTCGTGGCTGCGTGCATTTTCCCTTTCCGCATCGACCTCACCTCCGACCATCGGTACAGCATCGCTGAGCCAACCAAGCAATTGATGCAGAACCTCGAAGAACCGCTCGCCGTGACCGTGTACCTTGACGACGACCTCAACCCAGGCTTCATGCGGCTGAGGCGGGCCACCGCCGAACTGCTCGACGAACTGGCCGTGCACGCCGCCCAAGGGCTGAAGGTGACGTTTGTAAACCCCTCGCTGGCATCCTCGCAAGCCGAACGCGAAGCACGCTACGACACCCTCCAGGCACGCGGCCTTACGCCTACCGCCGTGTACGAACGAGACCGCGAGGGACGTATGCAGCGGAAAATCGTCTTCCCCTGGGCCACATTGCACTACCAAGGACGCACCGCCCACGTGAACCTGCTGAAGAACATACGCGGCCACTCGGGCGACGAGAGCCTGAACACGTCCATCGAAAACCTGGAATTTGAACTGACGGATGCCCTGCGCACCTTGGCGGAACGGGAGGTGAAGAAGATTGCCTTCATCGAAGGGCATGGCGAACTGACGGAGGAGGACACCTACGACCTCACCCGGGCGTTGAGCAAATACTTCCAAATAGACCGGGGCACATTAGGCACGGATGCCGATGCACTCGACGGGTACAAGGCCATCATCGTCGCATCGCCGCAAACGCCCCTGAGCGAGACGGACAAGTACATCATCGACCAATACGTCATGCGCGGGGGGCGCGTGCTGTGGCTGGTGGAGGGGGTGCGTCTGGCACGCGAGCAACTATCCACTACCGGCCAGTCGCCCGCTATCGAACTGGATGTAAATTTGAAAGACCTGCTGTTCCGGTACGGGGTGCTCATCAACCCTGTGCTGTTGCAGGACGTGCAGAGTGCCAGCGTGCCCGTCAACGTGGCTCCGGCGGGTGAGCCGCCCCACTTCGAACCAATGCCTTGGGTGTACGCTCCCCTGCTGCTCACCTCCTACGCCCACCCCGCCACACGCAACGTGGCAGAGGTGCGGAGCGAATTCTGCTCCAGCGTGAAACCGGTGGGCGAACACGAGGAAGTGACGGTTTCCCTGCTACTGGCCACCTCCAACAACACCCACGTGCTGGGCATCCCCGCCAGCATCGACCTCAATA
Source organism: uncultured Bacteroidales bacterium (assembly GCA_949297975.1). Taxonomy (GTDB): domain Bacteria; phylum Bacteroidota; class Bacteroidia; order Bacteroidales; family Paludibacteraceae; genus QVMH01. Next base: position 9,387 of record CASFUX010000260.1, on the reverse strand, counting down.
CCCTGCCCGACCCTTCGGATGCCGCTTACTTCAACACGGGCTACGTGCCGGTAGCCGTGGCCGTGGAAGGCACGTTCGCCTCGGCCTTCGCCCACCGTATGCCACCCGAGGGACTGCACGGCACACACCCGCAACGCGCCGAAAGCGTCCCCACCCGCCAAATCATGATAGCCGACGGCGACTTGGCCCGCAATGATTGGGCCGATGGCGAAGTCCTGCCCTTGGGGCTGGACCGCTACACGGGACAACAGTTCGGCAACCGGGAGTTTCTGGTCAATGCCGTGCTCTACCTAACCGACCGCGACGGCTGGATGAACCTGCGCTCGCGTACCGTGCGCCTCACCCTGCTCAACAAAAAAGCCTGTCAAGACGACAGGCTCATGTGGCAAATCATCAACGTGGGAGTACCTATTGGACTGCTGCTGGGCTTCGGCGTGGTCTACCAGGTGGCGAGGAGGAAAAAGTACAGTTGACAGTTGATAGTTGACAATTGACAGTTGACAGTTGGCTTGTGTCGTGGAGTGTAACTATCAACTGTCAATTGTCAACTATCAACTCTTCACCACTTTCACCACAGCCCAGCGGTTCTTCTCGCGGCTATGTGCCAATGCCAGCCCGCAACGGGCAGCCTCGGCCTCAATGGCAGGGATATCGTCCGTGTAGAAGCCGCTCATGTACAACTCGCCCCCAGCAGGCAGACAGGCCGCATACCGCCGCATGTCCGCCAGCAGGATGTTGCGGTTGATATTGGCCAGGATGATATCAAAGTGCATCCCGTCGAGCAGTTCCGCCCCGCCCAGCAGGATGCGGATGCCCTGCACATGGTTCAGAGCCACATTGTCGTGCGAGTTGTCCGTGCACCACGTGTCGATGTCGATGGCCGTCACGTCCGCCGCTCCCCGCATGGCAGCCAGAATGGCCAGCACGGACGTGCCACACCCCATGTCGAGCACGTGCTTGCCCGCGAGGTCCATCCGCAGGATTTCCTCTATCATCAGTCCCGTTGTCTCGTGGTGTCCCGTACCGAAAGCCATCTTCGGGTCTATCACGATGTCGTACTTCGCCTGCGGCACATCGCGATGGAACGAGCTGTGGATGACGCACTCATTGCCTATGACAATCGGTTGGAAGAAGTTCTTCTCCCATTCCTCGTTCCAGTCCCGCTGCTCGATGCGTTTGGCGGTATAGTCCACCGCCACCCCTTGCACCGGGAAGCAACGCACCACCCCGGCCAACGCCTCATCATCATACCCGTCCTCGGGCACATACGCCAGCAGGCCGTCCTCCATCGGCACGAAGCTTTCATAGCCAATATCGGCCAAGCAAGCCGCCATCACATCGCCCATGTACTCCTCGAACGGGCGCATTTTTACTGTCAGTTCTATGTAGTCCATATTTAAATCATTTTATGCGCAAACGCCATCTTCATTTCTCCACTTTCATTATACTCAAAGATTTATTACTCGCCAAACAAGCAATAGCTGCTACACAAAAAGGCAAAGCCATATTAAAATAAGTTATGTCAAAACCAAAATTCAATGTATCATGTTTCACTGCCAAAAAGAAAAAGGTCACGACCACAAACAAGAACAACGCATAAGAAACATGACTCAACCAACAAACAAAATTTTCTTTCCATGTACAAGCGAGCAACAAACACACCGGCAACATAATTGCATAATCCTGCCATGTTCCTTGGCGTGTTTGCAAAATAAAAGGATTGTATTCAAAAAAGAACAACATATTCCCATCCCATAGCGCAAAGGGAAGAAAGGTCAGAGCAAACAACGCCAATGTGCCCAAAATCAACTCCATTCGCTTTTTCCATGAAAGTTTAAGAAATGCCGGAAACAACAACAATGCAAAAGGGACAATCGTGCTCAACCGGGTAGATAGAAATGCCGCGCACACACCACACCATAAAAATATATGCTCTGACAACGAAATCTGCTTGTAGCTTAGCCAACAAATAACAGAGAAGCAAAGGATAAAATTGCCGACCAAATCGGAACGCACTGCTATTTCATACCAAAATGAAGGAGCCAACATGAGCAGCAACCACATTTTCATCGCAATACTCAATCCCAAAGCCTTCACCATAACAAATGCAAAGACAAGTAATATAAAAATGATGGAATAACCCACATCACCCAACAAATAAAAAGGCAAATGAAATATCTGCCACACTGGGAACGGTGACCCATAGCCACGTAAGTGAGTTTGAGCCGCATATGGATATTGCCCATCAAGCATTCTTGATAAAAAATTATGGATTGCAGACCATCGGTCCACTTGAACAAGATAGGGGTCTATCAAATGTTGCAATAACAATATCATTCCCAATGTTGCTACAACCAAAGCAACATATACATATTTAGACGACCAGACAGAAGGCATTCTATTAAACATCCAAAACACAAACAACATGACAACGGTATATCCTGCCACTCCTAAATAAAATAAAGGAGTAATCCGCCCCAGATATCGTATTATAAACAGTGAATTTATCAACAAATAAATCAAACTCAATAGCAATAAAGCAATTTGTTTTTGTGTCGGCCTACTCTGCATAGTATTTCGCTCCGTCTCTTAAAAATTCAACTTCTCCTCAATAATGTATTCCGGCCTACGCTTCATTTCATCGAACAAGTTTCCGATATACGCCCCCATGATGCCGATGGTAAGCAGCTGCACTCCCCCGAAAAACACAATGAGCACCACCAACGACGTCCAGCCCGCATCGGCATGGGTGAAGCCCAGCCAATGCCCCAGCACCGCCCACAGGCCATAGAGCAAAGCAAAGGCCACGGAAACGAACCCCAACGCGGTGGCTATCATCAGCGGCTTTTTGGAAAAATAAAGCATGGACGTGGTAGCCAACTTCACCATCTTGGAGAGCGGGTACTTCGTTTCACCGGCAAAACGTGCCTCGCGTTCATAGTAAAACGGCACCTGATGGAACCCCGACCACGCTATCAGCCCGCGCACGTACTTGCCCTGCTCGTGCATCTGGTTGAACACGCGGATAATGCTGCGGTCTATCAGCCGGAAATCGCCCGCGTCCACCGGCAACCGCACTTCCGAAAAAAAGTTGAGGAAGCGGTAAAACATCTTGGCCGTCCACAACTTGAAACGGCTTTCTCCTTTACGGGTCTTACGCACGCAATACACCCCTTGGGCATGGTTAGCCTCCAAAGTGCGTATCATGTCAGGGATAAGTTCGGGCGGGTCTTGCAGGTCGGCATCAATGATGACCGCCAAGTCGGTCGTACAATGGTTGATACCCGCCGTCACTGCCTTCTGGTGGCCGAAGTTACGGGAGAACGATAGCACCTTCACCTGGTAGTCGGCCGCCGCCAGTCCAGTCAATATCGAGCCGGTGGCATCGGTGCTGCCATCGTTCACAAAGATAATTTCCGACGGGTTTTCCAACCCCGCCAGCACGCTGCTCAGCCGCCGGTACGACTCGTGCAGCACTTCTTCCTCGTTGTAGCAAGGCACGATAACCGTAAGAGACTTTGCCATTTCACTTATCTTTAAAGGTATAAAACTTATTCAACAAAAAGTTGAGTACCGTGTACACCGCCATACCCATCAGATGGCACCAATAAGGGTCGATGGCCAGCCGGGCGAGCAGCAACCGCAACACACCGAGTTGAACCGCATAACACACCGCAAAGGTAAGAATAAACTTGAACAGCGTGTCCTTCACCACTGAAGTTGACGCAAACGTCCAACGTCGGTTCCACACAAAGCTGTTGACCAGCCCTGCCGCATAACCGATGATGTTGGCTGGCACGTCCGACAAGTGGCACACTTTCAACAACAACGCTATCACCAACGCCGTAACCAGCGTGTTGGACACCCCCACCAGCCCGAATTTCACGAACTGGAGCAAGGTCGGCCATTTATTCCCCGTCCCCATGATACACTCGTTGATAAACTGTAATGACCACCGGCCACCGTTCGAACGTGCGCAACGGAGTCCACAAAGCCGGATTGTGAAGAGTGTCATAATCCCTATCCGGCACATTTGATATATTGGAATAAATAAAATAATCCCTTTCTAAAGAAGTTGCGATAAAACGCTTCCCTCCCCTTAAATCTATCAAGTCTTGGTTCTCGTCCAAACAAAAACCTGCGCTTATATTTTCGTATGCTATATTTTGACTTTCTATGAAATTAAAACATTCTTCCCGCAGTTCATAAAACGGGATATGAGCCAAAGTCGTATCCCAAAACTTCACCATTTTATCAGGATATAACCAGAAATGCCCACTAAACAAGAACAGAAGGATTACTACTACCCATTGTTTAACCTTTCTAACAGTAAAATGCTTGACCATAAACGAAGCCACGAACAAAGTCAAGCAGAAAAACTGAGGCAAAAAATACCGGGGCACGAATGGCATTGATGTCGTAAACACAAACATAAAGTACACCCCATTCATAAGAATGACAAACAGCCCCAATAATTTCTCAACATCGGTCATTTCTTCTTTTCTTTTGTTTATCATATACACAGCATACAAAGCCAATATCCAAACAATCAAACGCCCGCTTTCAATCGACATAAACACAAAGGCCGCCAAATGATGAATTATTTTTCCAAATGTTTGAGGCAACGCATAATGCCCCGAATAAGGAGAATCGCTAAGAAACCAGCCTTTTTGAATAAAAAAATACACATAATAACTTGCCAATATTATCAATGCAGGAAGATAGGCTAAAATCGTATGCTTAAACGTGGCCCACCACGTCTCTTTATCTCGCCATAAAGCAAAAAAGAAATTTGCGATAAACAGCATACCTCCTGCAATCACCCCGCGCATATTTATGCCACAAAGAAAAAACAATCCTACTGCCGTGAGCATAAATTTACGTTCCACAATGCCTCGTAAGGCGATAACAAATGCAGTCAACAATATCAAATCCGGTGAAGCTATAACCAATTGAGTCAACAATGCCGGTTCTAACAAAGTTATCGCCGTTACCCATCCGGCATGTTTTGCCGGAAACAGCCTATTCACCAATTTCCACGTATGATAAACAAGCATTGCCGCCCAAAACATACTAAATGCATGAGACACCCATAATTCATGACCGAACATTTTCCATAAAGCAGCGGTCATTATTCCCATCAACGGTGGATGATAACCTGTAGCCCAAACCCCATATTCGTTATCAGAAGGTATAAGCAAAGAAGAAAAATTTGTTTTATAAAACCAATAAGCCTCCCTTGAAACCTGCTGAATGACATCGCCAAAATAAACATAATTAAGCGAAGACACGCCTAAAACACCATATATGGCTATCACAGCAAGCAAAAAGGGATTTACTTTATTTACAGCAAAGGGCTTCATAAAGATTGTTGTTGTCTTTTTTGATAAATGGTAAAAATCACCGGCCATTTTTTAAAAGTCTGCATTGGTGTCCACAATGCAGGATCATGCAGTTCATCAAAGAACCCATCCGGCACATTTAATATATTCGAGTAGATAAAATATTCTTTTTCTTCATATTCCTGCCCGGCAAACCGCATATGTTCTTCCCGCATTTCCATAAATCCACGATCTGCATATACCCATGCCCCGTCCACTTTATCATAATCAATCTGACTGTTATTGTCTATATAATCAAAGACCTTTTCCCTCAATTCATAAAACGGCAAATGTGCCAATGTCGCGTCCCACAATTTAGCAATCCGTTCCGGATAAATCCAAAAATGCCCCGTCACAAAAGACAAAACGACAACAAAACACACAATTTTGATGCAACGAGAAGAAAAATACCGGACGAATAACGATGCCACCAACATGGTAAAAACAAAAAACTGAGGCATGAAGTAACGAGGAGTAAAAGGCATTTGAGTTATAAACACAAACAAGAAGTACAAACCATGCAAAAGCAAAAAGAAACACAAAAACACCTTCTGAATGTTTGTCATTGACTCTATCAGCCTTATCCCGCCAAGCTTGCAAACAAGATAGAAAGCTAACAGCCAAATGACAACACGCCCATTCTCTATGGACCGCATTCCGAACGAACAAAGATGAATCAAAACATCCCTCAAGCTATGTGGCAAAGCATAATGGCTTGAATAAGGGGAATCAGAAAAGAACCAGCCTTTTTGCAAAAAGAAATAAATAAAATAGGCTGACAACATGAAAACAGACGGAAGGTATGGAATCACAACCTGCTTAAGAACGCAAAGCCAAGTTTGCCCATACTCCCAACGGACATACAAAAGATGAACGATAAACAATGCGGCTACCACAAACACACCGCGCATATTCACGCCGCATGTAAAAAAAACACCGAGCATCAATAGCCATGGCTTGCGCTCCACCATTCCGCGCATAGCCATAACAAAAGAGGTAAAAAGAATAAAATCAGGAGAAGCGATAACATATTGGGTCAGTATCGGCGGCTCCAGCAACAAGACAAATGTAACCCAACCAACATGCTTTTGCGGGAACACATGCAAGACCAATTTCCATGTATTATAAATAAGCAATGCTGCCCATAACATGCTAAATACATGCGACACCCACAATTCATACCCGAAAATCTTCCACAACGCAGCTGTCATCAAGCCCATTAATGGAGGATGGTAACCCGTCGCCCAGATGCCATATTCATTATCCGCAGGAATAAGCAAAGACGAAAAGTCGGTTTTATAAAACCAGTAACCTTCCTTTGATACTTGCTGTATTACATCCCAAAAATAACAATTGTTCAACGTGAAAATGCCTAACAGCACGTAAGCGGCAACTAATATTCCCAAGAATAGAAAAGATTGCCTCCTCGATAACACAGCCATGCTATTTTCAGTTTATCACCATGATTTTAGCAACCGCACTGTCCTTCCCGTCTTCCGTGATGCACAAGGCCAGGTAGATGCCGGTGTTCACCTTGCGCCCGAAAGCATCCTTGCCGTCCCACGTGGCAATACTGCCGTTGGAAACGGTTTCGCATACCAGGTTGCCGTTCAAGTCGGTTATTTTCACCTGCGTGTTTTCCACCAGGCCGGTAATGGTGATGATGCCTTCGAAGTCCTCGCGCACCGGATTGGGATAGGCATATACGTTTTCAAGTGCGGAAGCACCTTGCGCCGCATCGCTCTGATAGGACACCAAGCCCGCCCCCGTGCCGATGAACACCTCGCCACTCACGGGATTGATGGCAATAGAGGTGATTTCATTGGATTGCAACGGGCTGTTGTCCGTAGTGAAATGGTGGATGGTTTCCTGCCCGTTGGCCGACAGCAGATAGACACCCGAAGTCGTCGTACCAATCCATTTGCGGTTGGCACCATCTATGGCTATCGCCTTGACCTCTTCATCGGCCAAAAGGTAATCGGCCTGGTTGGTACCGTCATTCCTCGGTATCTTCACACGGGAGCAGGTGTAACCATCGGCAAACACGTTATCTGTGTTTTGGAACAGCAACGGCCCGGCAGCAGTACCTACCCACACCACGCCATCAAGGTCTTGGGCTATACACTGATAGGCACTTGGGTCGATAAGTTCACCTGGATTGTCCGGGTCTTGGAAAGAAGGCATAAATTTGGATTTATCATCCCGCACATCATCCAATGTGCCATTATCATCAAATACACCGATGCCTCTCGTATCCCAACGTACAGAGACCACCCACTTCCTGTTCGGGTTTTGGTTATCTATCAGAATTTTTCCTAAAGTTGCCGCATTATCCAATCCTTCATACGTCCTATGCAGCCATGTCCCGTTTGACTTCTGCAAGACCTTAATAGCCCCCTTGTTCGAACTTGAATTGGCCACAAACAAATTCCCCTGCTCGTCGAACACGGCCCCGTCCACGCGGCTGTAATAATCGGGATTAACACCGGAAGCATCTTCAAACACATCCGACAAGTACCGCCGCACAAAAGCGTTGTTCTGGAACTCATACAGCCCCGTGCCATATGAGGAGACGTAGAAGTGGTTCGCATCCACCGGGTCAACAGCCACGTTCATGAAGTCCTGTGCCGCACCCGGGTTATTGGGGAATATGTCCGCGCCCGCTATGTTGGTCCAGTTCCCATTTTCGTAAATCATGACGTAACCGGGACGGGCATACCGATCGCTCCACCGCCCGCCCGGCACCACGAACATCTTCTCGCCGGCAAACACGATGTCCCACGCCATGTTCACGGCGGGACCTTCGGGCTTCAGCTCGTTGCGGACGTTGGTGGAGGGCTGGTAGGAGGTTACGCCCACCTCGCCCCCGGCCAGCCAGTAGGTGTCACGCGCCGCGTCGTACACACCGGCACGGGCGTATTGCACCACGTTGGGGATGTGCTGCACGTTCAGGCTTTCGTCTATCGCATACACGTTGGCATATTCGTTGGCCACAATCATCTTGCCGCCGCTCACGCTGATGCCCGCCGCCACGGCCGCTTCCAGCGGGAAGAGCGACCAGGCATCGCCGCTTTCGAGCGTGTAAAGCCGCCAGTCGCTTTGGGCGAACAGCTTGCCTGCAAACGAGGCGATGGCCTGGTGCGTGGCCACGGCGGGCAGGGGCAAGGTGCTCCACCGCTCGTAGTTGACCAGGTTGGGGTCGTCCACGCGGGCGCGGTACAGGGCGTAGGTGCGTTCCGCCTCGGCGGCCCCCACGGGCGTGAAGGCCAGGGCGTAGATGTCATCGCCCACCACCGCCGTGCGCATCACGTCCACCTCGGCGGCATCGGGGCCGATGTAGTAGGTCTCGGCTATCTCGCGGCGGGCGAGGTTGAGCACGATGATGCCGAAGTGGCAGGAGAGGTAGGCGCGGCCGTCGTGTATGTCGATGTGGCTGACGGACTTGTTGACGGTCATCACCTTGTTGTAGAAGTCGGGGATGTTGACGATGCCGCCGCTGGTGAGCAGGTCGATGTTGCCGTTTTCGTAGGCGATGACCAGCTGGCGGTTGTCCTCGTCATAGCGGATGGCGGAGACGACGCTGCCGTTCAGTCCCGTTATCTTGCTGTATATCTCCACGTTGTTGTCCAGCTTGTCGATGGAGAAGAGGGCGCCGTCGCTCACGGCATAGACCTTGTTTTCAGTCTGCTCCACCTGCGTCACGCTGTTGTAGGCGAAATGGGTGCGCCATCCTCCCATGGTCTGGGCGCACAGCCGCACCTGCCACACGGACAGGAGGGACATTAATATTATAAGGTATGATTTCATCCGGGAAGCCTCCCCAAGCCCCTCCCGAGGAGGGGATGTTTTATTGGTTACACATTATTTATATAGCTACGAGCTACAAGCTACGAGCTACAAGCTACGAGCTACAAGCTACGAGCTACAAGCTACGAGCTACAAGCTACGAGCTACAAGCTACGAGCTACAAGCTACGAGCTACAAGCTACGAGCTACAAGCTACGAG
>CASFUX010000259.1 GCA_949297975.1 uncultured Bacteroidales bacterium | reverse complement strand
GGGAGATTTCTCCCTGCGGTCGAAATGACGGCGGGCTTGTTTCGCACTTTTTGCACAGCCTCACGGGCTTGGGGAAGTCGTGTCTTGAAAAAATTTTCGCCAAACCTCTTGCCATTTCCAAATCTGTTTATAACTTTGTTTTTGGATTAAGGAGCGGGTCTGTTTTCCGCCCCCTGTAACACATCAAGTCTATGGCTCAATCAACGACACTCAGCAGTTATCTGAAGAAGTACTTCGGCTTCGACAGCTTCAAGGGCAACCAGGAAGCCATCATCCAAAACGTGCTCGACGGGAAGGACACGTTCGTGCTAATGCCCACCGGCGGGGGCAAATCGTTGTGCTACCAGCTGCCTGCGCTCATCATGGAGGGCACGGCCATCGTCATCTCGCCGCTGATTGCCCTGATGAAGAACCAAGTGGATGCCATGCGCAGCTTCAGTGCAGAGGACGGGGTGGCCCATTTCCTCAACTCCACGCTGTCCAAAAGCGCGGTGGACACGGTGAAAAGCGACATACTCAGCGGCAAGACCAAGTTGCTGTACGTGGCTCCCGAGTCGCTCACCAAAGAGGAGACGGCCGAGTTCCTCCGCCAGGTGAAAATATCGTTCTACGCCATAGACGAGGCGCACTGCATCTCGGAATGGGGGCACGACTTCCGTCCCGAATACCGCCGCATACGCCCCATCATCAACGAGATAGGCCAGGCACCCATCATCGCGCTCACCGCCACGGCTACGCCCAAGGTGCAGCACGACATCCAGAAGAACCTCGGGATGCTCAACACCACCGTGTTCAAGTCGTCGTTCAACCGCCCCAACCTGTACTACGAGGTGCGCCCCAAGACTGACGAGGTGGAAAAGGAAATCATCAAATACATCCGCTCGCAGGCGGGCAAGTCGGGCATCATCTACTGCCTGAGCCGCAAGAAGGTGGAAGAACTGGCCGCCACGCTGCAAGTCAACGGTATCTCCGCCCTGCCCTACCATGCCGGCATGGAAGCCGCCGTGCGCAGCGAGAACCAGGACAAGTTCCTCATGGAAAAAGTGCAGGTCATCGTAGCCACCATCGCCTTCGGCATGGGCATCGACAAGCCCGATGTGCGCTTCGTCATCCACCACGACATCCCCAAAAGCCTCGAAGGCTACTACCAGGAAACCGGACGCGCGGGACGCGACGGGGGCGAGGGGCAATGCATCACGTTCTACTCTTACAAGGACCTGGACAAGCTGCGCAAGTTCATGCAGGGCAAGCCCGTGGCCGAACAAGAGATAGGCAACCAGTTGCTGCTGGAAACGCAGGCCTACGCCGAATCGTCCATTTGCAGACGGAAATTATTATTACACTATTTTGGAGAAGAATACACAGCGGACAACTGCGGAAATTGCGATAATTGTATGAAACCAACTAAGACAGTAGAAGGAAAAGAATTATTAGTACTCACATTGGAAACGATACAGCTCCTGAAAGAAAAGTTCAAGGAGGACCATATCGTGGATATCCTCAAAGGCAACGAGACAAACGATATCACGTCCTACCAGCATGACGAGCTGGAGGCGTTCGGGGCTGCCGCCGACGAGGACGAACGCTTCCTGCACACTATCATCCGCCAGGCCATGATTACCGGATACATATCCAAGGACATCGAGACCTACGGCGTGCTGAAACTGACCCCCGCCGGGAAAGCTTATCTGAAAAAGCCGAAGCCCTTCCCCGTGGTCAAGGACGACGATGATGACGATGACGACGAAATAGACGACAGCAACTTGAAGAACACGGGAGGAAGCGGTGCCGCCGACGACGTGCTCTTCTCCATCCTGAAGGACCTGCGCAAGAAGATGTCGAAGAAGCTGGAAGTGCCCCCCTTCGTCATCTTCCAAGACCCCTCGCTCGAGGCCATGGCCACCACCTACCCCATCACGATAGAGGAATTGCAGAACATTCCCGGCGTGGGAGCAGGCAAGGCCAAACGGTACGGCGAAGAATTCGTGAAAGTAATCAAGGACTACGTGCACGAGAACGACATCATCCGCCCCGAAGACCTGCGCGTGCGCACCGTGGCCAACAAGTCGAAGCTGAAAGTGTCCATCATCCAGGCCATCGACCGCAAGATAGCCCTGGACGACATCGCCATCTCCAAAGGGCTTGACATCAACGAACTGCTCGACGAGGTGGAAGCCATCGTGTACTCGGGTACCAAAATCAACATTGACTACTTCCTGGACGAAATCATGGATCCCGACCGCGTGGAAGAGATATTCGACTATTTCAGCACCGCCGAAACCGACGACATCGAGGCGGCCATGCAGGAACTGGGTGAAGACGACTATTCGGAAATCGAAATACGCCTGGTGCGCATCAAGTTCCTCTCCGAAGTGGGCAACTGACGAACCCATCCATTCCTAATAAACGAAACGTGCCGAAAGCCCGGTTGGTTTTCGGCACGTCTCGTTTTTAGAGCCATGATGCCCGTTCATTCCGCCACTTTCTCAAAGTACATCCCGGCGGGCGACTCCACGATGGCACGCACCCGTTTCCGCTCCGTCCCGGCAAACCACACCACGGTGGCCGACCGCACATCGTCCGCCACGTCCACCACCAATCCTCCATCGGCCTGCCAAGACACGGGACGGCATTCCCCCTCCAACCGATAAACCGCCTTGCCCGACACCTGTCCGATAGCACCCGGTGCAAAATGCTCGGACACCCGGGCGTACAGGAAACGATCCGTGCGTGCCAGTATCGTATCCATGTTCGCATTGACCGACCCGTCCTCATCCAACTGAGGCTCATGCCCATAACCGGGGAACGGCACGTACTCTACCGGCATGTGCAAGCCGCACATGTGGCGATACAGGGAAGCCGACCCATGGAGCCGCCACGACTCGGACAAGCGGTTGTACAGCCTGCTGTCCAACCCCGCTTGCAACGGCAACCCTGACTCGCAAGGCACGATGTCATCGGCCGTGCCATGAAACAGCAGCACCGGCACGTAGGCATCCCGCTCCGTGATGATACCGGGGTCAATCAGCCCGCCCCACATGGAAACGACCCCGGCGATGCGGAACTTCTCGCTGTCGGAATTGGCCGCACGACCCAGCACGCCCAAGTCATCGCGCCGGATGCGCCGCTCCACGCTGTCGAATACCTCGTCCGCATCCATGAACGTGGTAGTGAGGGCGATAATCGCCCCGGCACTGCTGCCGCCAAGGTATAACTGGTTCACATCTATCCGGTAGTCGTCGGCATGTTTTATCAGGTAATGCAAGGCCGCGCGGGTGTCCTGCACGCCCCGGTACACCGTGCGCTCCACGGAAAACAAGCCACCGAACGAAATGCCCAGCCGGTAGTTGACCGATGCCACCACGTAACCCCGCCGCACCAGATGCTCCGTGACCATGCGCTGCAAGTCGTTCCGCTTGTCGCCGAAAAGGAAAGCCCCGCCATGCAGGAACACCACCAACGGACGCGGCGAAACGGTCTCCGCGTCCGGCTCGTACACGTCCAGGCAAAGCGGCATGTCCGTGCGCCGCGCCATGCTGCGGGCCAGGTCTTTCAGTATCAACCTGCGAAGCTGTTCCGCATCGCCATGGGGAATGGAGTCGGTGGGCTGGGACGAATAATATCCTACCGCATGGCCGTATTCCAAGTCCGGATGCCGCACCATCTCATGGCAAACCTCATCCTTGTAAGCCAGCGCATACCGGTCGCCATCATCCAGGCCATAGAAATAATCCAACCGCACCTGCTGCTTCCGCCACCCGGCTTCATTCCCGCGCGGCACGGCCAACACCCATCGTCCGCCCCACGCACGGCGCATCCGCAACCCCGACGGCTTTTGCCCCTCCAGCGACACCATCCCCGCACTATCCACCGAAAACCCGACCGGGACGACCTCCGCCTCTCCCTCCTCGTACAGGAAGCCATACCCCGCCACCCGAAGCGAGTCGGCATCGCGCACCACGAACAGCGTGCGCCCGTCGGCCATCCGCCCCCGGTACACGCCGCCCGGCAGGAAGTCGCACCCGTCGAACCGGCTTTCGCGGCAGGAAAAGAAAGATAACAGGACAAGCGACAGGAGGGAAAGTTTTATACACAAGATTTTCATATGGGATATACTATATATATAATAGACAATATGCAGAACAAAACGATAAACCACTGAGGCACAGAGACACAAAGATGAACAATGGCATTCGCACAGATAACAGAGGGCACTCAGTGAAATGCCGCAAGCGGCATTTCTCCGTGGGCTTTTAGGGCGCGGGAGCAGATAGATGTATCTCTCCGTGTCTCTGTGGTTTAAAATTTAATTCGATATAAACTCCAATGAATAAGCAACGCCTCACCCGGCCATTTCCAAAGGCTATACCCAACCCGTCGCCATTTCAAACGAAGCGAGACACGAAGTTGAGCGTAAGCTAAATCTCACAGAACCTTTGAGTACGTAAGAAGAGAAGATTTCTCCCTACGGTCGAAATGACGGAGGGCAGGCATACCATGTCTTTTGTCTTGCAAAAATAGGCAAAATACCTAACAAATACCTTAACAACCAAAAAGGCATCATGGTTTACGCCACGATGCCTTTTTATATTTCCAAGAGGAGAGACGCCACAGAGTGACGTCTCTACCGTACTATTCCGGCAGCATCACCACTTCGAGCACGTTGCCTTGCGACACCACCTGCTTCAGCATTTCCTGCACGGCTTCGGCGGTGATGGCGTTGACGGCTTCCTCGTAGCCGGTCACCCGGTCGATGCCGTCGCGGTAGTAGCTCACCAGGGCGCGTTGCCACCAGTCGTTCTGTTCCAGGTCTTCGGCGTGCTGCTTCAGGTAGTTCTTCTTCACCTTGTCCAGGTCGTCGGGGCGGGGACCTTCGGCCACAATCTTGTCCACCTCGGCGTGGATGATGCCCATCAGTTTCTCCTGTTTGTCGGGGTCGGTGTCAAACTGCATGAGGAGCATGGCGTATTCCACCGGCGTATCGGCCACGCGCCCGGCCACGCCCACGCCGTAGGAACCGCCTTCCTTCTCACGGATGCTTTCCAGGTAGCGCATGTCGAGCACGTCGGCTGCGGCACCCAGCAACATGCTGTTGGGCAGGTTGTAGGGCATGTCAGCCGTGTAGAGGATGAAGTTGGAGGCCTTCTTCACCTCCATGCTGCGGCGGAAGTAGTTGTCCACCTCGCCTTTCGGGGTGCGTGTGCCGCGGTCGATGAAGGCTTCCGTCTTCTTGCTCCCGGTGAGGCCGCCCAGGTAGGTGGCGATGGCCGTGCGGGTGGTTTCGTCTTGCGGGTCGATGTTGCCCGTGAAGATGAACGTGAAGTCGGCGGGCAGGGCGAAGCGTTGCTTGTAGATGGCCAGTGCCTTGTCCTGGTCCACCCGCTCGATGGTGGCGAGGTCCGCTATCACCGTGCGGGGGCTGTGACCCGATATGTTCAGGTTCACCGAGTCGGAGAAGGCCGCCATGGGGTTCGCGTCGCGGTTGGCCAGCGAGGTGCGCAGCATGTTCATCAGCGCGTTGAAGGCTTCGTCGTCGCGGCGCGGGGCGGTGAAGTACAGGTAGGTGAGCTGCATGAGCGTCTCGAAGTCGGCCACCGAGGAATTGCCGTTCAGCCCTTCTTCATACCCCCGGATGTAGGCCGACACGCCCGCCTGCTTGCCCGTGAGCAGCTTTTGCAGGTCGATGGCGGAGTAGTCGGCCAGGCCGGTGTACTCGATGATGTCGGTGGAGAAGGCCGCCGAGGGCAGGTCGGCCACGTTGTCTACCATCGACAGGCCGCCGGGGCTGTAGGCTGTCATCAGGATTTCATCTTCCTTGAAGCCGGTGGGTTTCAGGATGACGCGCATGCCGTTGCTCAGCGTCCATTCCGTGGTGCCGAGGGCTTTGTTCTGCTTTTCCTTCTTGATTTTGCCTGCCTTGGGGGCTTGTTCTATCAAGGGTTTGTCCATGTCGTCCTCGGCGCGGCGTGTGAGTTCGGCGGCTTCCGCCTCGGCCATCAGGGCCAGCACCTGTTCGTCGGTGGGCAGGGCGGCGGCCTTGCTGTCGGGCGCGGTCATGGACACGATGAGGTTGCGCCCGTCGGCGTGGATGTACTGCTGTGCCAGGGGGTTCACCAGGTCGATGGTGATTTGCGGCAGCATCTGCTGGAGGGTTTCATATTCCCACTCGATGCCCGGTATCGGCTCGTCGGAGAGGAAGTGGCGCACGTATTCGCGCACCAGCCGTCCGTTCTCGCGGTTGTTGCGGTCGTTGTAGGCGGTCTCCATGCTTTTCAGCATGTTGGTCTTGGCCCGTTCCAGCTCGGACACGGTGAAGCCGAAGCGGCGCATCTTCTCGGCCTCGAGCATGAGGGCGCGCAGGCCGTCGGCCTCACGCCCGTCGCGCGGCACGGTGACCATGTAGAAGGCATCCTGCGACTTCACCAGCTCGCCGTAATAGGCGTAGGCTCCCACGAAGGGCGCGTCGGCCTGCATGGCTATCTCCTCGAAGCGGTTGTTGAGCATGGTGGCCACGAGCGAGTGGAGCACCGACATCAGGTAGCCGTTGGCCGAGAGGGCCACTTCGGCGGGCAGCTTGGGGTGCTTGTATTCCAGCTCCAGGCGCGTCACCTGGGCTTCGGGGTCGGTCACCCGCACGATGATGGGCTGCTCGTTGTCGTGGATGGGGTACACGGGCCGTTCGCCGAAGTTGGCGCGGCGCGGGATGTCGGCGAAGACCGTCTTGATTTTCGCCTCGACGGCGTCCACGTCCACGTCGCCCACCACGAGCACCGCCTGGAGGTCGGGGCCGTACCATTTGTGGTAGAAGTCGCGCAGCGTCTGGTAGTCGAAGTGCTTGATGACCGCCGTGTCGCCTATCACGTCGCGCACGGCATACTGCGAGCCGGGGTATTTCTGCTCGTTGGCCTTCTTCCACATGCGGCGGTCGGCTCCCTGGCCGGTGCGCCATTCTTCGAGTATCACGCCGCGCTCGGCGTCGATTTCCTCGGGCAGCAGGGAGATGAAGTTGGACCAGTCGTGGAGCACGAGCAGGGCGGAGTCGATCACGCCCTCGCGCACGGTGGGCACGTCGGAGAGGTTGTACACCGTCTCATCGAGCGACGTGTAGGCGTTGATGTTGTAGCCGAACTTCACCCCGATGCTTTCGAAGTAGCTGATGATGCCCTTGCCGGGGTAGTGCGTGGTGCCGTTGAAGGCCATGTGTTCGAGGAAGTGGGCGAGGCCGTCCTGGTCGTCGTTTTCCAGGATGGCGCCCACGTTCTGGGCGATGTAGAACTCGGCCCGCTGCTTGGGGTTCTCGTTGTGGCGGATGTAGTACGTCAGCCCGTTGTCCAGCTTGCCATAGCGCACCTGCGGATCGATGGGCAGGGGCGGCACCTGCTGCTGCGCGCACGCACCTGCGGCGGCAAAGGCCAGCACGCCCAACGCAAGCAACCTTGATTTGAATGTAGTCATAATAATATATAGGTATTGGTGAATGATTTTCATTGTCCCGACTGCCACAGCCTTTCCATCTCCTCATCGGCACGTTTGGCATAAAATTCCGAGATGGCATGTTTCAAGGCATCCAGTTCCTCATCGCTGCGCACCCCGGCCATCATGTCAAGCATCTCCAGCTGAGCTTTATTAAATACGGTTCGTTCCATCGTAATCAGTGGATAAAAATTGAACAACACATGCATTAACGCACTGCAAACATAGGCATATTTTCCGACATACCAAGCAGGCCGCCCACAAAAACAAACCGCCCCTCCCGGCAAATGCATTCCCGGAAGGGGCGGCGCGGACGGTTTCGCCCGGATGCGGCCTACTGCACGACAATCCGCTTCCACGTCTTGCCCATCCACGTGCGGTTGTCGAGGTCGAGGTTGCCCGTGGCGGGTTCGTGCGCGAAGACGAGCGAGCACTGCTCGGTGGGCACGCCGTTGAAGGCCGTGGGGTCCACCTGCACGATGCTGTCCAGGCTCAGCGACTGAAGGCTGGTGCAGTTTTCAAAGGCAGACGGCCCCAACGTCCTGGACGCGGGCAGGCTGACTTCCCTCAGCGCGGTGCAGTTCTTGAAGGCGGAATGGTCCACCCAATGCACGGACCGGAGGGCCGACGAACTGATGCTCGTCAGCGAGCTGCAATCCTGGAAGGCGGTTTGCGACAGCACCCGCAGCTTGGGCATCGAGACGGACACCAGGTTGCGGCATCCATCGAACACGTGGTAGCTCATCGTGTCCAATTCGGGGAAGTTGACCTCCGTGAGCGAATAGTCGTTCAGAAACGCGCTGCCGGGCAGCATGGTCAACAGCGGCATGTTCACCCGGCGCAGGTTGGAGCATTCCCGGGCAAAATTACCATAATTCATGCTGTTAAAGGTGGTGAGCTGGGGAAGGTCCAGCTGCTCCAGCTGCTTGCATTGGAAGAACACCTGCATGCCCGTCACCGTGGCCAGCTTGGGCATGTACACCTCGCGCAGGTTGGAGCATCGGTCAAAGGCCGACTGCCCTACGGTCGTGACGTTGGGCAGATAGACTTCCTCCACCGTGCTCTTCCAGAAGAGACCGTTCGGCACGCTCTCCAGGTAGTCGCAGCGGAACGACTGCATCCGCATATCCTCGAACGTATATTCATACAACTGCGTGCATTGCGGCACGTCTATCTGCACATGCCCCAGGTTGGCATCTTGGAAGAAGAGGAAGGTGTAATACACTTCGTTTATCTCCGTGCTGCCCACCTCGGCGGGCCATTCGCCCCGGATGGTGAGGTCATACGTGCGGTTGGGGTCGAGCTTATGGTCTTGGAAATAACGATAGAGCGCACTGTACATCTGGTTGGCCGTGCCGAAGCGCATCACGCCCGTGAAGATGCCGTTGGTAAACAACTTCTGCCCGGTGGCCAGCACCTCGCCCGCCTCGTTGCTCACGGTGAGCTTGAGCAGGGCCTCCTCGTACCATTCCGTGTCGGGGGAGGGCAGCACATCGATGCTCAGCACGTCGCCCGCAATCGAGGCCTCCACCGTCCAGCGGGACGCGGAAGCCGTGGAGCGGGTGGTGGCAATGCCCGTGCCGTCGGCCGACATGCTTTCCACGCGTGCCTGCACCACCAGGCCGCCCTGCGTGAACACCTCGCCGCGCACGGTGAAGGTGTGGTCGTCCTCCGTAATCTCGTCCGCCCCCTCGATGGCAAGCAACGTGCCCGCCAGCGGGATGGTGAACGTCTGCGCCGCGTCGCCCTCGCCCCAGATGAACACCACGTCGCGCTCGCGCACCTCGATGTTCGTGATGCCGCAAGCCGTGCCGTCCGCGCCCGTGGCCTTCACGCCGGTGGACGTGTAAGTCGCGCCCCCGTCGGTGGACACTTCCCACTCGTCGGTGTCCGGGTCGATGCGCACCACGGGAGCCACGGCATCATCGCCTTTGTCGCCCGTCACGGGCAGCCTGTTGCCGTCCTCGTCCACGAGCGGCTCGCCGTCGATGGTCCAATAATACCGTCCGTCGGTCGCGTCCTTTTCCGTGCCGATGACAGGCGTGTGGCCGTCACCGCCCTTCTCGCCGTGGCGGATGGTGATGTCGTCGCCCTTCTGGAAGGAGATGACGTAACCCGACCCGTCCGGCAAGGGGCTGACCCCCGTCACGAAGTCGTTCGCCTCCAACGCCTCCACCAGTCCCTGCAACGCCCGGATGCTCTCGTTCACCGAAGCCTGCCACTCTTCCAGCGCGGCGATGCGCGCCTCCTGTTGCGACAACGTGTCCTTGATGTCGTCGATTTCATTCCTCATGCAGCCGCCCGTGCCGAGCATCACGCCGCCCAGCAGCAAAGCCGCCGCCCATCGTTTCGTCTTTCTCATAATCGTCTGTTATTTTTAATAAATGGATAATCTGCGCCGGAATACAGCCGTACCCCGCTGCGTGCAAAGATAGCAATAAATGCGAAACGGTAGCTACTAAAACAGCTATTATTCTTTCTTAACAAACGCGATGCGCCCGCAGCCCGCCGCCCCGGTGCGGCATGGGGCCGTCAGCAGGAAAGGCATCCCCCGGATAAGGAGACCTTCATCCGAAGATGCCGTGACATACTTCCCGAGATGCGGGGGAATACTTCCGCAGATGCCGGGATAAACTTCCCAAGATGCGGAGATATTCTACAAACTAAAGTTTAGTTTATAAAAACCGAAGTTTAGTTTGTAACTTTGCAGCGCATCTGCGGAAGTATTCCCCCGCATCTCGGGAAGTTCATCACAGCATCTGCGGAAGAATATTCCCGCATCTGTCGGCAAGGAAGTCATGGAGTTACCTCACCCCCCTGCCCCTCTCCCTGGGGAGAGGGGGGCTGAGCTTGCTCTGAAGTCAAGACTTTTGCATGCCAAACTAACTATTCCCCTCTCCTCAGGGAGGCTGTGCAAAAAGTACCATTTTCATGCCGTCCTCGTCATTTCGAGCGCAGCGAGAAATCTCACCGTGGCTTTGGAAGCGTTGTAGAAGGGGATTTCTCCCTACGGTCGAAATGACGGCGGGT
>CASFUX010000258.1 GCA_949297975.1 uncultured Bacteroidales bacterium | reverse complement strand
CCCGCTCATCACCTACGGGCGGCTGGACGAAGCCATATCCGCCATCAACCGCCGCGAGAAGCCCCTGGCACTCTACTACTTCGGGCGGCGGCGGGAGGCACGTGAGCTGCTGCGGCGCACTGCCTCGGGCGGCGCGTGCGTGAACGATGTGCTCGTCCACTTCGCCAATGCGCACCTGCCCTTCGGAGGGGTGGGGCACAGCGGCACGGGCTGTTACCACGGACGGCGTTCCTTTCTGGCATTCAGCCACGAACGGGCGGTGCTGTCCACCCCCGCGTGGTGCGACGTGCCGCTGCGCTATCCCCCCTTCCCCGCCTTCCGTTGGGTACGGCGGTGGTTCGCCCGATGACGCGCTTCCGCGATTGCCCGATTATACGATTATACGATTACCCAATTCCCCGACTTCACCATTCCCGCTTATGGCCGACAATTATTTGGAAAAACAATACGACGATTACCTGGCCCGCAAGGCCGCATGGGAACGCCGCAAGCGTGGGCTCGCCCCGCGCCGCCCGACCCACCGCCCCGACCGCGACGACGATTGAGAGGTTTTAAAAGATAGGTATGATGACTTTGCGGACACAGAGCGACACAGAGACGGCCAGCCTTGCCCGGCGCGAGGGGAGTACGCCGGGCCGTCCCGATGCCCGGCATCGGGACGAAGCCATGTGCGCTTCTTATCGTGCAGGAAATAAAGGGGATAGCTATGTGCGCCATGTGTCCGCCGCGCCCGCCGCCCGCGCGGCAGAAAGGAGGGCCGTATGCCCGTGAACGCGCCCCTGCATCCCTTCCGCAGCCCCGTAGGGCACATCGCGCTGCCCGAGCGGTTCACCAATCCGTTTGACTACCAACCCCATCCGCTGTGCGTGCTGGCGGCGGCGGAGGTGCAGGCGTACCTCGCCGCGCGGCGCGAATGGGCGGACGAACTGCGGCAAGGCAAGATGTTCGGCGTGCTGGCGGTGCGGACGGACGCGGATGGCGCATTGGGCTACCTCGCCGCCTTTTCCGGCCTGCTGGCGGGACGGAGCGTGCAGCCGTTTTTCGTGCCTCCCGTCTATGACCTGCAACGTCCCGGCGGATTCTTCAAGCCTGAGGAAGAGGCCATTTCCGCGCTCAACCGCCGCATCGCCGCACTGGAGGCGGACGAGGGCTACCGCATCGCCCGCCAACGCCTTGCCGAGGCGGAAGACGCGCTGCACCAATGGCAAAGCACCGCCCGCCGTCGGTTGCAGGATGCGAAAGCCCTTCGCGCCGCCCGCCGGCAAGCCTCCCCCCTCGCCCCCGCCGAGGAGGAAGCCCTCGTCCGCCAGAGCCAACGCGAACACGCTGAATACAAGCGCGAAATGCGCCTACGGCAGGAGCAAATCGACCGCCTGCGGGCCGAGGTGGCGGCGATAGAACAGCCCGTCGAAGCCCTGCGCGAGGAGCGTCGGCGGCGTTCGGCCGACCTGCAACGGCGGCTATTCGACCAATTCCGCCTGCTCAATGCCCGCGGCGAGGAGCGCACCCTCACCGACATCTTCGAGGCATACACCGGCCACCTGCCCCCCGGCGGGGCGGGCGAATGCGCCGCGCCCAAACTGTTGCAATGCGCCTATCGGCACGGCTGGCGGCCACTGGCGATGGCGGAGTTCTGGTGGGGCGCGTCGCCCGCTGGCGAGCATCGCGAACACGGCCGCTACTATCCCGCCTGCCAAAGCAAATGCGCCCCCATCCTGCGCCACATGCTGGAGGGACTATAGCCCCCCCGCCCCCCCCGAAGGGGGGATAAATAGCACACGGATAAGGCCCCCCCACCCCCCAAAGGGGGGATATATAGCACACGGATAACACGGATTACACGGATTTACACCGATTTAGGTTTCCCGCAGATGACGCAGACGGGCGCAGGTAAATTTGCGTCCATTCCAATGATTTGCGTCATTCGTGTTCCCCTGAAATCCGTGTAAATCCGTACAATCCGTATTATCCGTGTGCCAAAAAAATCCCCCCTTCGGGGGGCGGGGGGGCTTTATACCAGCCTTTTGACCAGCTCCTCGCGGCTGCCGGGCAGCAAGTCGATGACCGGCACCTCGATAAGCGTGTACGCCCCCGGCTGCGCCTTCATCACCGCGCGGACGCACGCCACGAGGATTTGCGCCGTCAGTGCCGGGTTGTTGATGCGCATGTTGAACTCAAACAGCTGGTTATGTGTGCGTCCCGACACGCCCTTGCGCACCAGGTTCACGCCGTGCCCCATGTCCTTCAGCGCGTCCACGCTCGGCACCTGCGTCACGTGCGTCTCGTCGTGCGCGAAATACGGGTCCGCCTTCACGGCCGCCTCGATGTCCGCAAAGTTGTGACCCTCAGCCACCTCCACGTACACCATGCGGCGGTGGATGCCCGTACCCGTCGGGATGGTCATCGACAACGCGTCGCGCACGCCCGGGATAGCCTTCACCGCCACGGAATGCCCCATGCTCATGCCCGGCCCGAAGTTCGTGTACGTCACGCCCTTAGGCGCCATCGCCTCCAGCCAAGCACGCACCACGGAGTCGCTGCCCGGGTCCCATCCGGCGGAGATGATGGCCGCCGACCCGTGCGCACGAGCCACGCCGTCAAGCTCTTGGCGCAGGTCCCACACGCCCGTATGGATGTCGTAGCTGTCCACCGTGCGGATGCCCCGTGTCAGGTACTCCCGCGCATACTGCGGGATGCTGCGCGTGGGCGTGCACAATATGGCCGCCTGTACGCCGGGCAACTTCGCCACGTCGTCAACCACCTGCACGCCAGCCAATTCCGCAGGCATCTCGCCCCGCGCCGAACGTCTCACCACGCCCGCCAGCTCCATGTCCGGCGCAGCGGCGACGGCCTCCAGGGCCGCCTTCCCTATATTGCCATACCCCACGATGGCCACGCGAATTTTTTCCATCATTTATCCTCCTATAGTTTATTGTTTGTTAAAAAATGCGCTGCAAAGATAACAAAAAAACAGAAAACAGCAGGAAAATGCAAGTGCGGCAGTACACCCGCCGTCATTTCGACCAAAGGGAGAAATCTCCTCCAACAACGTGTTTAAAGTCGCGGTGAGATTTCTCCCTTCGGTCGAAATGACGAGAAAATGCGCTCGAAATGACGGGAAAAAGAGGGTTAAAACACCCGTTTTTCTGCCATAATGTCATGAAAAAATCGGGCGAAAATACCCCGCCATTTTCTGCATAAGTATGCAGCGAAAAATGCGGTATATCGCACGAAAAATTCCGATATATCGGAAAAATATTTCCGATATACCGGAAAAATATTTTCGATATATCGGAAATTTTGCTCCGATATACCGGAAAATTTTTGGCCTTCCTTTGGAACGAAAAATCGGCTCTACAAGCCTTGTGAGGCCGATTTTGCGGAAAAATCGAGGGGCAATTTCCGCCCTTCCGGCGGGGTGCAAAAACGGTATTTTTATGTGATAAAATATACAAAAACCCCGTCCACCCCCCTCGCCGGGGGAATGGACGGGGTCTGCCAATTTGACACGTCTCGGGAACGGCTATTCGCGCCACCGCTTGACCAGGTCGCCGAACGCGTCGATGCGGCGGTCGCGGAAGAACGGCCACATCCGCCGTACCTCCTCCGTGCGCCGCAGGTCGATGTCCACCAGGAGGTTGCACTCCGCGTCGGCGGGCGCAGCAGCGAGCATTTCGCCCTGAGGGCCTGCCACGAAACTGCTGCCCCAGAAGCGGATGCCGCCCGTCGCGCCCGAGGGGTCCGGCTCGTAGCCCACGCGGTTGCACGCCACCACATGCAAGCCGTTGGCCACCGCATGGCCGCGCTGCACGGTGACCCACGCATCGCGCTGGCGCATCTGTTCGTCCTCAGCATCAGTACTTTCCCAGCCGATGGCGGTAGGGTACACCAGCACCTCCGCGCCCGCCATGGCCATCAGCCGCGCCGCTTCGGGGTACCATTGGTCCCAGCACACAAGCACGCCTATCGTGCCCACGGAAGTGCGCACGGGCGTGAAGCCCAGGTCGCCGGGTGCAAAGTAAAATTTCTCGTAATAGGCCGGGTCGTCCGGGATGTGCATCTTGCGGTACAGGCCGGCAATGCTGCCGTCGCGCTCCACGACCACCGCCGTGTTGTGGTACAAGCCCGCCGCCCGCCGCTCGAACAGCGAGAGCACGATGACCACGCCTAACTCCCTGGCCAGCCGCCCGTAACGTTCGGTGGAGGGGCCGGGTATCGGCTCGGCCTGGGCGAACGTGCCGGGGGCTTCCGTCTGACAGAAGTAAAGTCCGTTGTGCAGTTCCTGCAACACCACGAGCTGCGCTCCCTGCCCGGCGCACGCCCGTATGCTGGCTTCGAGCCGCCGCATGTTGTCGTCGCGGTCGGCGGTGTTGCGTTGTTGGATGAGTGCTATCTTCATATGAATGGAAAGTTGAAAATTGAAAGTTGAAAGTGCTTGGACGCGGGGAATTGAAAGTTGAAAATTGAAAATGGAAAACGGCTGGCGGAAGAAAGGCCGCCCATGCGTTTTTAATTTTCAACTCTCAACTTTCAATTTTCAAGGGTACTGCATCGTCACGCAATGCAGCGAGCCGTGCTGGCGGATGAGTGCCCGGCAGTCGATGCCCACTACTTCGCGGCCGGGGAAAGCCGATTGCAGCCGCTCGCGGGCGACTTCGTCCTTGGGCGAGGCGTAGGTGGGCATCAGCACCGCACCGTTGATTACCAAAAAGTTGGCATACGTGGCGGGCAGCCGCTCGCCGTCCCCGTACACCGCGTCGGCCATCGGCAGCGGCACCAGGCGGTACGGCTTCCCCGCCAGCGTGCGGAACGCGCGGAGTTCCTCCTCCATCCGTTTCAATTCTTCGAAATGCTCGTCCTGCGGGTCGGTGCATTGCACGTAAGCGATGGTATCCTCCGGGCAAAAGCGCGCCAACGTGTCCACGTGGCTGTCCGTGTCGTCGCCCGCCAGGTAGCCGTGGTACAGCCACAGCACCCGGCACAGGCCGAAATTTTCCTTCAAGACGGCCTCCGCTTCCTCCCGCGTCCATCCGTTGCGGTTGTCGCTCAGCAGGCAGCGGGCGGTGGTGAGCAGCGTGCCCGCCCCGTCGCTATCGATGCTGCCCCCTTCGAGTACGAGGCCGATGCGGGAGGCATACTGCGTGTCCGCCGGGAAGATGCCACGCTCGAACAGCCGCCTGGTAATGAGGTTGTCGCGGCTTGCTGCGAACTTCAATCCCCAGCCGTTGAACGTGAAGTCGAGCACCATACGCCGCCCGTCGCGCCACACGGTGATGCCGCCGTGGTCGCGCGCCCAGGTGTCGTCCGAGGGCAGTTCCACGAAGCGGATGCGCGAGGTGTCCGCCCCGGCAAGTTGCCCGCGCACCTCGTCCTCGGACGCACACACGACGAGCACGTCCTCGTGCCGGGCGATTTCCGTGGCAATGCGGACGAAACACGCGCATACTTCCGGCAGCATGTGCGCCCAGTCGGTGCCCGCGTGCGGCCACGTGAGCTGCACGAAGCGTTGCGGTGCCCATTCGGGGGGGAGTAGGGGGGAGGATTTTTCCATATGCCTTTATATTATCCCACGCACGAGCCTTCCGCCACTTTCGCCCTCGGTTGCACGAGCACCAGCTTGCCGTCGGCATTCACGGCGGAGAGTATCATGCCCTGGCTTTCGATGCCCATCATCTGGCGCGGGGCAAAGTTGGCGATGAAGCATACCTGCGTGCCCACGAGTTCTTCGGGGTGGGGGTACGACTGTGCGATGCCCGAGCAGATGGTGCGCCCGCCCATCCCGTCGTCCAGGCGGAATTGCAGCAGTTTTTTCGACTTGGGTACGGGTTTGCATTCCAGCACCGTTCCTACGCGGATGTCCACCTTTTCGAAGTCCTCGAATGCCACGGGGGCTTTCACGGGGTCGGCTTTGTGGGCGGCCAGTTCGTTGGCTTTCTTGATTTCGGCCAAGCGGTCTATCTGGGCTTGGATGGGCGCATCGTCTATCTTTTCGAACAATAGTTCGGGTTTGGCCAGTTGCAGTCCTGCGGGCAACAGGTCGGTCTTGCCGAGGTCAGCCCAGCGGAACGTCTCCATGTGCAGCAGGTCGCGCAGCTTCTTGGAGGAGAAGGGCAGGAACGGCTCGAAGGCGATGGCCAGGTTGGCCGCAATCTGGAGGGCGAGGTTCATGATGGTGGCCACGCGCTCCATGTCGGTCTTGGCCAGCTTCCACGGTTCGGTGTCGGCCAGGTACTTGTTGCCGATGCGGGCCAGGTTCATGGCTTCCTTCTGCGCGTCGCGGAAGCGGAAGTTGTCCAGCAGACGTTCCATTTCGGCTTTTACGTCGGCAAATTCGGCCAGCGTCTGCCGGTCGTAGTCGTCCAGCGTGCCGCAGGCGGGTACTTTTCCTTCGAAGAATTTATGCGTGAGCACCAGTGCGCGGTTCACGAAGTTGCCGTAGATGGCCACCAGTTCGTTGTTGTTGCGTGCCTGGAAGTCGCGCCAGGTGAAGTCGTTGTCCTTCGTCTCGGGGGCGTTGGCGGTGAGCACGTAGCGCAGCACGTCCTGTTTGCCGGGGAAGTCGGCCAGGTACTCGTGCAGCCACACCGCCCAGTTGCGCGAGGTGGATATCTTGTCGCCTTCGAGGTTGAGAAACTCGTTGGCAGGTACGTTGTCGGGCAGGATGTACGACCCTTCGGCCTTGAGCATGGCGGGGAACACGATGCAGTGGAACACGATGTTGTCTTTGCCGATGAAGTGCACCAGGCGCGTGTCGGGGTCTTTCCACCATTTCTCCCACGAGTCGGGCAACAGTTCCTTTGTGTTCGATATGTAGCCGATGGGCGCGTCGAACCACACGTAGAGTACCTTGCCCTCGGCCCCCGCCACGGGCACGGGGATGCCCCAGTCCAAGTCACGGCTCACGGCGCGGGGTTGCAGCCCCATGTCGAGCCAGCTTTTGCATTGGCCGTACACGTTGGGTCGCCACTCCTTGTGACCTTCGAGTATCCACTGGCGCAGCCATGCCTCGTGGCGGTCCAGCGGCAGATACCAGTGCTTGGTGCGGCGCATCACGGGCTTGCTTCCGCTGATGGCCGAGCGCGGGTTGATGAGGTCGGTGGGGTTGAGCGACGTGCCGCACTTCTCGCATTGGTCGCCGTAAGCCCCCTCGTTGCCGCAATGGGGGCACGTGCCGGTGATGTAGCGGTCGGCCAGGAACTGCCCGGCCTCCTCGTCGTAGTATTGTTCCGACTCCTGCTCGATGAAACCGCCCTTGTCGTTGATGGTCTTGAAGAATGCCGAAGCCGTCTCGGCGTGTATCTTCGAAGTGGTGCGCCCATATACGTCGAACGAGATGCCGAACTCTTCGAACGAACGCTTGATGAGGCTATGGTACCGGTCCACGATGTCCTGCGGCGTGACGCCTTCTTTTTTGGCTTTGATGGTGATGGGCACGCCGTGCTCGTCCGACCCGCCGATGAAGAGGACTTCCTCGCCCCGCAGGCGGAGGTAGCGTACATAAATGTCGGCCGGCACGTACACGCCCGCCAAATGCCCGATGTGCACGGGGCCGTTGGCGTAGGGCAGCGCCGAGGTCACCGTGGTGCGTTTGAATTGTTTCATATGCTTGTCGTCGTTTAATTTTGAAAATGGAAGTGCAAAGATACGAAGTTTATTGTTTCTAACCGCAAAGAGCGCAAGGGGCAACCGCATCAAAACACCATTCAATACCACATAAGGGCAAATGGAACAAGACACAATAGAGGCAGAGGCGGGACGTGTCCCGTATTCACTGTGTGTCGGGCGATTGTCTTATCCTGGGGAAAGGGGCTTCTTCCATATTTATTTCGTACTTTTGCCTCCATGTTGCATGATTTTATTTCCTCCCGCATCCGGGAGCAGTTGCCGTTCGAGCCGACCGGGCAGCAGGCCGAGCTGATTGGCCGCTTGGGCGAGTTCCTGGTGTCGGCAGACGCGGAGAAGGTGTTTTTGCTGAAAGGTTATGCGGGCACGGGCAAGACCTCCCTGGTGAGTGCCCTGGTGCGGGCCTTGCACGCGCTGGAGCAGAAGACCGTGCTGCTGGCCCCCACCGGGCGGGCGGCCAAGGTGCTGGCGGGTTATGCGGGCTTCCCGGCGTTTACCATCCACAAGAAGATATACCGGCAGAAGTCGATGGCGGAGTTCCGTTTCCAACTGGCCGACAACCTGCACAAGCATACGTTGTTTATCGTGGACGAGGCCTCGATGGTGTCCAACACGGGGCTGGATGCGGCCTTCGGCACGGGCCGCCTGCTCGACGACCTCATACATTATATATATAGCGGCGAAGGGTGTTCGCTGTTGCTGCTGGGCGACACGGCGCAGCTGCCGCCCGTGATGCAACCCGTCAGCCCCGCCCTGGAAGCCGACACGCTGGCGGCCTACGGACTGCACGTGCACGAATACACCCTCACCCATGTGGTGCGGCAGGCGTTGGAGAGCGGCATCTTGTGCAACGCCACCCGCCTGCGCGAGCGGATTGACGAGGAGGAGGTGTACGATTTCCCCACCTTTGACCTGGAGGGTTTCCCGGATGTGGTGCGGCTGGGCGGGGCGGACCTGGTGGACGAGATTTATCGGGCATACGACGAAGTGGGCGAGGAGGATACCATCGTGGTGACGCGGTCGAACAGGCGTGCCAACTTGTACAACAATGGCATTCGCAACCAGGTGTTGCAGCGCGAGGAGGAATTGACGAACGGCGACCTGCTGATGGTGACCCGCAACAACTACTTCTGGAACAAGCCTTACGAGGAGATAGATTTCATTGCCAACGGCGACATCCTGGAGGTGGTGCGCGTGCGGCGGCATCACGACCTGTACGGCTTCCGCTTTGCCGACCTGTCGCTGCGTTCGCTCGACTATGGCTGGGAGATTGATGCCCGCGTGTGGCTGGACTCCCTGCATTCGGAGTCGCCCGCCCACATGAACGGACTGACCAAGCAGCTGTTCGATGCCGTGGCCGAGGATTACCCGGAGATTACCAACCGCCGCCTGCTGGTGAAGAAGGTGCTGGAGAGCGAATACTACAACGCCCTGCAAGTGAAGTTCGCCTACGCGGTGACTTGCCACAAGGCGCAGGGCGGCCAATGGAAGCGCGTGTTCATCGACCAGGGACCCATCGCCGAGGAACAGCTGGGCAGCGATTATTACCGCTGGCTGTACACCGCCCTGACCCGCGCCACGGAGCAGGTGTATCTGG
>CASFUX010000257.1 GCA_949297975.1 uncultured Bacteroidales bacterium | reverse complement strand
TGTGTAAAAAGTACCATTTTCATGCCATCCTCGTCATTTCGAGCGCAGCGAGAAATCTCACAGTGGCTTTGGAAGCGTTGTAGAAGGGGATTTCTCCCTACGGTCGAAATGACGGCGGGTTTGTTTCGTGGTTTTCACACAACCTCTAGGGGGCAGGGGGTTACAATGTCTCCAACAATTTTTCCAAGCTATATTCGTCCATGATGAGCACCTGGCGACCCTTGCTGCCATTGTTGGCACTCACGATGCCGGCGGCTTCCAACTGGTCGCTGATGCGCCCGGCGCGGTTGTAGCCGATGCCGAAAGTGCGTTGGATGGCCGAGGTGCTGCCTTGCTGCTGTGCCACCACCCAGCGGGCTATCTCGTCGAACATGGGGTCACGCTTGCCGAGGTTGGTGTTCACTGCCGAGCTTTCGCCCTCGCCGCCTTCGGGCACGTAGTCGGGCAGCTCGTAGGCGCAGGGGTAGGCCTGCTGGCGGCTGATGTAGTTCACGATGTTTTCCACCTCGGGCGTGTCCACGAAGGCGCACTGCACACGCACCACGTCGTTACCGCCGGAATAGAGCAGGTCGCCCCGCCCGACGAGCTGTTCAGCACCGGTGGCATCGAGGATGATGCGCGAGTTGAGGCTCGAATCCACGCGGAAGGCAATACGCCCCGGCACGTTGGCCTTGATGATGCCCGTAATGATGTTGGACGAAGGACGTTGCGTGGCCAGTATCATGTGCATGCCCACGGCGCGGGCCTTTTGCGTGATGCGGGCGATGGGCATTTCCACCTCCTTGCCCGCTACCATGATGAAGTCGCCGAACTCGTCTATCACGATGACGATGTAGGGCAGGTAGCGGTGGCCGTTCTCGGGGTTCAGCTCGCGATTAACGAACTTCTCGTTGTACTCCACGATGTTGCGGCAGTGCGCTTTCATGAGCAGGGCATAGCGGTTCTCCATCTCCACCACAAGCGAGTTGAGGGTCTGTATCACCTGGGTGGAGTCGGTGATGATGATGTTGTCCTCGTCGGGCATCTTCGCCATGTAATGCTTTTCCAGCGCAGCGTAGATATTGAATTCCACCATCTTGGGGTCTACCAGCACGAACTTCAGCTGCGAAGGGTGCTTCTTGTACAGCAGCGAGGTGATGATGGCGTTCAAGCCCACGGACTTGCCTTGCCCCGTAGCCCCTGCCACGAGCAGGTGGGGTGCCTTGGCGAGGTCGAACATGAACACTTCGTTCGTGATGGTGCGCCCCAAGGCCACGGGCAGGGCGAATTTCGACTCTTCCATGAACTTCTTCGAGGCGATGACCGAGTGCATGGACACGATTTGCGGCTTCTCGTTGGGCACTTCTATCCCGATGGTGCCCTTGCCGGGGATGGGGGCGATGATGCGGATGCCCTTGGCAGCCAGGCTCAGCATGATGTCCGCCTCCAGGTTGCGTATTTTCGAGATGCGGATGCCTGCTTCGGGCACGATTTCGTATAACGTGATGGTGGGACCCACGGTAGCCTTGATGGAGGTAATCTCGATGCCGTAGTTGCGCAACGCGGCCACGATTTTGTCCTTGTTGGCATTCTGCTCGTCCATGTCGATGATGGGCGTGTTTTCGTTGGGGTACGTTTTCAGCAGGTCGAGCGTGGGAAACTGGTAGTGCGACAAGTCGAGCGTAGGGTCGTATTTGCCCAAAGTCTGCACGTTGTAGCCCGGTTCTGCCTCGTCCGTGTCCTGTGGCTGGGTGATTACAAGCTCGGTGTCGGTGGGTTCAGGCGCATCCTCGGGCTGGTCGGCGGATGGGTCGCCAGTACCGGCTTCCACGGTAAAGCCGCCTTCGCCGTCCGCTGCGGGCTGTCCGGGGATGAGAGGGTCGTCCTCCTCTTCTTTCGGCAGGTCGGTAGAGGTGTCTTCGTGTTCTTTTTCCTCTTCTTCCACCCATTCCTCGGGCACAATCTCCGTACCCACGGCCACGGCATCCTCGGGCTTCGGCGTTTTTTCCTTCCGTTTGAACAGACTTTTTATAAATGGAATAGTGCCCTTGAACGACACCACGCAATAGAGCAGCAGCACGCCCAGCAGCAGCATGAGGGTGCCCGGCACACCGACGTAGGAAGTGAGCCAGCGGCTGACGACATCGCCGTGCTGCCCGCCGGGGGCGAAGAACAACACGTCCTGCAACAGCGGCGAGAGGGTGAAGCCGAGGAATACCGACCCCCACACGAGCCAGAAGAAACAATGGAAAAAGGTGCGCACGATGGGCGTGCGACGCACGTTGACCAGCCGCAGCCCCACGGCAGTGAAGAACCACACGCCCGCGAACACCGGCAGGCCGAACCAGCGGTTGATACACCACTCGGACAGGTAAGCCCCCGTCACGGAAGTCCAGTTCTGTATTTCGGTGCGCATGGCTTTCAATTTGCTCCAAGGCACGTCCAACTTGCTTTGGTCAGCAGCACCGGTGAAGAAATAGGAGACGAACGACAAGGCGACGTACAGCATGGCCAGCAGCAGGAACAGCCCCGCAATGAAGCGGGTGCGCTCGTCGCGTACCAAAGCCAGTGCCCGCGCCATCCATTCCGAAGGCTTCTTTCCTTCGGATGCGGATGCCGGGCGTTCGGCGTGTTCCTTGAAATCCTTCCGCGCGTAATCGGGCTTATTCTTTTTGATGGGTTTTCGGGGAGCCATAGGTTGCATTCAAACTGAATTGCAAAAATAGGAAAAAACGTGCGCTCCGGGAGCATCTTTTGTTATAAATTTGTGGCGTGCCAATGGAGGCGCGGCCACGTCCGTGCGGAAATGCAGCCGCGTCCGTACGGAAATTCAATTGCGCCCGTGCGGAATTTTTCTTCCGTCAGTAGATAAGTAAACGAGTAAACAAGTAGACAAGTAAACGGTTCCGCGATTTCACGGTTCCACGATTTCACCAAGATTATATGAATAAAGAAGAACGTTACGCACACATCCTCGGTTGGTTTGCCGAGCATGTGCCGGTGGCCGAGACGGAGCTGCATTACGACAGCCCGTTCGGCCTCTTGGTAGCCGTCATCCTGTCGGCGCAGTGCACGGACAAGCGGGTGAACATGGTAACCCCCCGCCTGCTGCACGACTATCCCACCGCCGAGGCCATGGCCGCCGCCACGCCGGAGGTGATTTATGAGTACATCAAAAGCGTGTCCTACCCCAACAACAAAGCCAAGCACCTGGTGGGCATGGCGCGGAAGCTGCAAGCGGACTTCGGTGGCGAAGTGCCCGACAGCGTGGACTTGCTCCAGACCCTGCCGGGCGTGGGACGCAAGACGGCCAACGTGATAGCCTCGGTGGTGTACAACCAGCCCACGATGGCCGTGGACACGCACGTGTTCCGCGTGTCGGAACGGCTGGGGCTGACCACCGGCTCCAAAAGCCCGCTCCAGACCGAGCGCGAACTGACCGCCCGCATCCCCCGCGAACTCATCCCCAAGGCGCACCACTGGCTTATCCTGCACGGGCGTTACACCTGCCTGGCCCGCCGCCCCAAGTGCGGTGAATGCGGCCTGCGGCCGTGGTGCCGCCACGCGGGCTTGCAGGGAGAATAGGGACACGGAATACACGGATACAACGGATTTACACGGATAAATGTCTTCGGTTGACCGCTTACTTTACAGTGTTGCACCAAAGAAAAATCCGTGTAAGTCCATTGTATCCGTGTATTCCATGTGCTATTTATTACCGGGAAGCCACTCCCATCAGCCGGCTGATGTACTTGCCGATGATGTCGAACTCGATATTGACCCGCGTGCCCGCCTGGATTTGGTGGAAGTTGGTGTGCTCGTAGGTGTAGGGAATGATGGCCACCTGGAACGAGTGATCCGTGGGGTTGCACACGGTGAGGCTCACGCCGTTGACCGTCACCGAGCCTTTGTCCACGGTGAGGTAGCCGCGCCGCGCCATTTCGGGGTCGGCCTGGTACTCGAAAGTGTACCGCCAGCTGCCGTCCTCTTCCTCCACGTCGGTGCAGGTGGCCGTCTGGTCCACGTGTCCCTGCACGATGTGGCCATCCAGCCGCCCGTTCATCATCATGCTGCGTTCCACGTTCACCTTGTCACCCACACGCAGGTCGCCCAGGTTGCTGCGATCCAGCGTCTCCTGGATGGCGGTTACGGTGTACGTGCCTTCGCCCTTGCGCACCACGGTGAGGCATACGCCGTTGTGCGCCACGCTTTGGTCTATCTTCAATTCACCCGCAAACGAGCAGGCCAGGGTGATGTGCAGGTTCTCCTGCTCCCTTTCCAACGCGACAACCTGTGCCGCTTCTTCTACAATTCCTGAAAACATCTTGTGTTATTTACTATTTGACGATTGACTATTTACTATTTGTATGCTCTGGCGGAAGATGATGTTTCCCGCAGATTTCGCAGATGGGCGCGGATGATTTGCATCATATATATAATATGTATATAGGCATCTGAAAACTCTCCTTTGCGTCTTTGCGTACTCACCACGTCACGCCCTTGTCACGCTCTTCACGCCTTTTACCTGTTTTATTTTTTTACAAATGGCTTCGAGGTCCTTGGTGTCGGTCACCATGAGGGTGATGTTGCCTTGGAACAGTCCCGCGTTGGAGTCGATGGAGATGGAGCGCAACAGCATGTTCTTCTCCTTCGAGATGAGCGAGGTGATGTTGGCCACGATGCCGATATCGTCGTGCCCCACGATGCGCAGCGTGATGGGGTACAGCGACCCGGCCGCCTTGCCGCTCCACCGCGCCTTGATGATGCGGTAGCCGAAGCGGGCTATCATCTGCGGGGCGTTGGGGCAGTCCTTGCGGTGTATCTTGATGCCGCCGTTGATGGACACGAAGCCGAACACGTCATCGCCGTAGATGGGGTTGCAGCACTTGGCCAGCTTGTAGTCCACGTGCTTCAGGTCGGCTCCGATGATGAGCACGTCCTCCTTCGCGTCGGTCACGTCCGGTTCGCGGGCGGTGTACAGTTCCGCGCTTTTCGTTTCGCTGTCGGACGTGGCGGCCTCGTGCTTGTCGGCAATGGCCTGATAGGCATCGCGCACGGTGTGCAGGTCCAGCTTGCCGTGCGCCACATCCTGGTAGAGGTCGCTCACCGTTTTGTACGCCAATTTCTTGGCCGTGCGCGACAGGTTGCCATCGTCCAGCTCCACCTTCCAGTTCTTGAACCGACGCATGAGCGTTTCGCGACCAATTTCCGCATCCTTGTATTCCACCTCCTTCAGAGCCTGGCGTATCTTGGTCTTGGCCTTCGAGGTGCTCACGATGTCCAGCCACGAGCGGTTGGGCTTTTGCGCGGGCGAGGTGAGTATCTCCACCTGGTCGCCGTTGGCCAGCGGCTGCTTGATGGGCACGTTGCGGCCGTTGACCTTCGCCCCCACGCACCGGCATCCCAGCTCGGAGTGGATGTGGAAGGCGAAATCGAGCACCGTGGCCCCTTTGGGCAGCTTGTGCAGGTCGCCGCCGGGGGTGAACACGAACACCTCCTTGTCATACAGGTTGAGCTTGAACTCGTCCATGAAGTCGATGGCGTTCAGCTCGGGGTTCTCCAGTATCTCGCGGATGCTGCGCAGCCATTCGTCCATGCCCGTTTCCCCCTTGATGCCCTTGTATTTCCAGTGGGCAGCGAGGCCTTTCTCTGCCACCTCGTCCATGCGGGTGGTGCGTATTTGCACCTCCACCCACTTACCTTGCGGGCCGATGACGGTAGTATGCAGGCTTTCGTAGCCGTTGGACTTGGGGATGGATATCCAGTCGCGCAGCCGATTGGGATTGGGCTGGTACATGTCGGTCACGATGGAGTAGGCCTGCCAGCACACGGCCTTTTCGCGGGCGGGCGGCACGTCGAAGATGATGCGGATGGCGAACAGGTCGTAGATGTTCTCAAACGGCGTGTTCTGCTTCTTCATCTTGTTGTAAATGGAGTGGATGGACTTGGTGCGCCCTTTGATTTCGAAGTCCGCACCGATGACCCGCAACTTCTCCCTGAGCGGGCCGATGAAGGCGGCGATGTATTGGTCGCGCGACCGCTTGGTCTCGTTCAGTTTGCGGGCTATCTCCTTGTATATGGTGCGGTTGGTGTATTTCAGCGAGAGGTCTTCCAATTCGCTCTTGATGGCGTACAGGCCCATGCGGTGCGCCAGGGGGGCGTACAGGTAGGCGCATTCACGGGCGATGCCCTGGCGCGTGTCATCGTCCACCCCTTCGAGGTGGCGCATGACAAACAGCCGCTCGGCCACGATGATGAGGATGACGCGCACGTCCTCGGCAAAGCTCAGCAACAGTTTGCGGAAATTCTCCGTCTCGATGGCGGCGTTGCGGCGGTACAGCCCTTCCACTTGCGACAGGCCGTTGATGATGCCGTCCACCGAGGTGTGGAAGCGGTCGTCAATTTCGGTGGTGGTGATGTGCCCCCGTTCCACCTCGCCGTGCAGCAGCACGCTCAGCACGGCAGCCTTGCCCAAGCCTATCTCGTCCAGGATGATTTGCACGATTTGCAGGCGGTCGGCCAGCGAGTTTCCCGGCAGGGCGGGGTCGGATGCGACCTCCGGATGGAGCGAAGCCAGCAACGTCCGCAGCGCACGCCGTTCATCGTAGCTGAACAGCCCGCCGTGCCGTTGCAGCAGTTGCCGGTAGGTATAGGGAATGGTGGGGTTCATAATGGTGTGAATGCAATGTGGTAATTCCTATGCAAAGCTAACAAGTTAATTTGAATGCGCCAAAAGTGGGGAGGGTGTAGGGACGCAGAGTGGAATGGAATTTTTCCACAAGGCAACTCAACCGCTTTATAAACAAGGCCTTTACCTTTTAGGCAAAAGGGTCGTGACCTTTTCAGGCAAAAGGGTTGCATCCTTTTTAGGCAAAAGGGTCGTACCCCTTTAGGCAAAAGGGTCGTACCCCTTTGGGCAAAAGGTCGGTACCCCTTTGGGCAAAAGGCCGGTATCCCTTTGGGCAAGAGACCGGTACCCCTCTCACAATCATCCGCGTAATCCTGCGGGAAACAACAATCCTCCCTATTTTATCATTATTAAGGTCACGAACGCTTGCCATTGCGATAAAATGTTATACTTTTGCACCCGATTTGATATTTGGATTATGGATTAAATCAAAAGACCAATATCCTATTTCAAATTCATAGATTTAAGAATACATTTCCAACAAAACGTTCATCACAACCCCTGCTTCCGCATAGAAAGCAGCAAAATGAAAGGACTATGGCACAAAACGTAGTAGGAAAGAAAATCGTCACGCTGTGTGGCGAAAAGAACATCCCGCTGGCCGAACTGCCCGAACGCTCGGGACTGGCGGCAGAGCAAATAGACAAAATCATCAACAGCGAACGCATCCCGTCGCTCGGCTCGCTCATCAAGGTGGCGCGGGCATTGGGCGTGCGGGTGGGCACTTTCTTGGACGACAGCCACGAACTGGGTCCCGCCATCCACCGCCGGGGCGAGGCACAACGGGCAGCCACGTTCACCAGCCAATTGTCCGAAGCCAACTCCAACCTGGACTATTTCGCCCTCGCCTCGCAAAAGGCCGGGCGCAGCATGGAGCCGTTCATCATCGACATCAAGCCTGCGGGCGAGCAACGCCCCATCCTGTCGTCGCACGAGGGCGAGGAGTTCATCTACGTGCTCGACGGGGCCATCAAGGTGCACTACGGCAAGGACGAGCACATCCTGCACACCGGCGACAGCATCTACTACGACTCCATCGTGGAACACCTGGTGGAAACCCTCAACGGCACCCCCGCCCGGATATTGGCAGTGGTGTATACGCCTTTTTAAAACGATTAACGGATTAACTGAATAATGGATTAACTGAATAACAGATAGCAGATGTACCAACCACTAACCGTTAATCGTTAATCGTTAATCACTAAACATTGAACATTAAACATTGAAAATGGCTTCAACGACCAACACCCCGCTTGCCCTGTCTGACAAAACTTTGGGCGACTGGCTCGAACAATGGGCGCGGGAAATACCCGACCGCGAATACATCGTCTACTCCGACCGCGACCTGCGCTTCAGCTGGCGGGAGTTCAACGAACGGGTGGACAACATGGCCAAGGGTCTGATGGCCATCGGCGTGACCAAAGGCACGCACGTGGGCATCTGGGCGCAGAACGTGCCGGACTGGCTCACTTTCCTCTACGCCTGCGCCAAGCTGGGCGCGGTGGCCATCACCGTGAACACCAACTACAAGAGCCACGAACTGGCCTTCGTCATCGAAAACTCGGACATGCACACCCTGTGCCTCACCGACGGCGCGGCGGGCAGCAACTACGTGGACATGGTGTACAAGCTCATCCCTGAACTGCGCGAATCGCAACGCGGGCGGCTGGACTGCAAGACCTTCCCCACGCTGAAAAACGTGGTCTATATCGGGCAGGAAAAATACCGGGGCATGTACAACACGGCCGAAGTCCTGCTGCTGGGCAGCAACCACCCGGACGAGGAATACCTGGCCCTGAAACGCACCGTGACCTGCCACGACGTGGTGAACATGCAATACACATCGGGCACCACGGGCTTCCCCAAAGGTGTGATGCTCACCCACCACAACATCGCCAACAACGGCTACCTCACCGGCGTGCACATGAAGTACACGCAGGCCGACAAGGTGTGCGTGTGCGTGCCGCTGTTCCACTGCTTCGGCGTGGTGCTGGCCACCATGGCCTGCCTCACCACCGGCTGCACGCAGGTGATGGTGGAAAAATTCGACCCCCTGCTGGTGCTCGCCTCCGTGCACAAGGAGCGTTGCACCGTGCTGCACGGCGTGCCCACCATGTTCATCGCCGAGCTGAACCACCCCATGTTCAGCGTGTTCGACGTGTCGTCGCTGCGCACCGGCATCATGGCGGGAGCCTCATGCCCCATCGAGCTGATGAAGCAGGTGAATGAGAAAATGCACTTGGACGTGACAAGCGTGTACGGCCTCACCGAGACCTCGCCCGGCATGACGCAGACGCGGGTGGACGACCCCTTCGAAGTGCGCTGCACCACCGTGGGGCGCGAATACGAGTTCACCGAAGTGGCCGTCATCGACCCCGCCACGGGCGAGGAATGCCCCGTGGGCGTGGAAGGCGAGATGTGCAGCCGGGGCTACAACGTGATGAAAGGTTATTACAAGAACCCCGAAGCCACCGCCGAAGTCATCGACAAGAACGGTTTCCTGCACTCGGGCGACCTCGGCGTGAAGGATGCCGACGGCAACTACCGCATCACCGGGCGCATCAAGGATATGATTATCCGGGGCGGCGAAAACATATCGCCCAAGGAGGTGGAAGACTTCCTCTACACCATGCCCGGCATCAAGGACGTGCAGGTGGTAGCCGTGAAGTCGCCCCGCTACGGCGAGGACGTGGGCGCGTTCATCATCCCCCACGAAGGCTACGACTTCACCACGCAGGACGTGCGCGACT
The DNA here is from genome assembly GCA_949297975.1 of uncultured Bacteroidales bacterium. Taxonomy (GTDB): domain Bacteria; phylum Bacteroidota; class Bacteroidia; order Bacteroidales; family Paludibacteraceae; genus QVMH01. The sequence goes on along the minus strand of CASFUX010000257.1, from coordinate 1,662 downwards.
TCTGCAAGGACAAGATAGCCAAGTACAAGATACCCCGCTACGTGTTCTGCGTGAAGGAATACCCCCTCACCGGCAGCGGCAAGATACAGAAGTTCCGCCTGCGCGAAATGGCCTTGGAACTGTGCAGGGAACAGGGCATAGAAATCGTGTAACAAAAAAGGTACGCACCTTTTGCCCAAGAGGTACGTACCTTTTTACTTTCTACCTTTCTACTTTCTACCTTTTACTTTCTACTTTCACCTTTTCCCTTTCACCCTTCTTCTTCCTCGCCGCTACCACCAGTCCGACGAACAACACCACGAAAGCCGCCAGGATGATGGCCATTTCCATCTTGTGCTCCATGGGTGCCACCCATATTTCATTGAACAAATCGATGCGTCCCATGATTTCCACCGGTGTCCAAAAGACGATGACCGTGGCGATGGCCATGCGGATGTTGGCACCCCACGAGCCGAGGCGCAACTGCTTGCGCAGCATGAACACCGCGCCCACCAGGCAGCCCGCCCCGATGAGGAGCGTCACCGGGTGATGGTCGCCCAGGAAATTATCGTCATAACAGAACATCAGCAGCAGGTAGCACGCCCACATCATCATGCACAGCTCCATAAAGGTGGTGATGGACGTGTGGCGCGTCATGGGACGGGTGACGATTTCCTCGCGCCGTTTGCCGAACAACACCTTCTGCAACCACGTGATAAAGTAGCATCCCGTCTTCACATTAAAGATGTACACCACCATGATGAGCATCCAGAAGCCGAACGTGGCAGGCAGTATCAGGTATTCAGGACGGGTCACCACCTCGCCGTTCACCATTTCGGGCTGCACGCCGTAACGGTTGGCATAGTACATGAAAAGGAATTCCACCCAGCCCGTCCAGAACAGCAGCCCGCCGAAGAGGCCGAACAACGTCTGCACCGTGTCGCCCTTGACGAACACCCCCACGATGACCAATGCCAGCCCCACCGCACCCAAGGCAAACGCCGCGTAATGCAACGCCACGGGAGCCAGCATATGTTCCATAATAATCATAAACGCGTGCCCGAGCGGCATGGCGCACAGCACGACCAGGAAGGAGACTATCGTCTTCAACCAATACCTTTTCGCAACGATTTCTTCAGACATGATGATATGGTTTTAAATTGTCGTTGCCATAACAAACGACAAGGCGGTTTTGTTCAGCAATCGGAAGCCGGAAGATGCCTCCAGCGCAAAGAAATGGTGTCTTTGCCTTGTCGCACTCGCATATAAAATCCCTAAAAATAGGTATTGCCCGACCATTTCAAGCCCCATACCTTTGCAGATGTAAAAACCAGAAACGTGGGTTTTCACAAATGCAAGTGCTGAAAGAGGACATACGAGGACGAATATTGACGGTTGCCAGGCAGCAATTCGAAAGGAAAGGCTATTCCAAGACTTCCATGCGCGAAATAGCGGAGTTGTCAAGTGTTGGCGTCGGGAATATCTACAACTACTTCACGAACAAAGATGAATTGTTCCGTGAGGTGGTTCGTCCTGTCTTGTATGCTTTGGAAGCCATGCTGCAAGAACACCACGGCATACGGGGCGAGGATATTATGATGATGCGGTCGGAAAAATACCTGAAATCCTGCATAGACGAATATGTTTCGCTGATGGACAAGCACCACACACTGATGGGAATTT
>CASFUX010000256.1 GCA_949297975.1 uncultured Bacteroidales bacterium | reverse complement strand
TTGGTCTTTGCGTTCTCCGCGCTCTTTGCGGTTAAAAAACTCTTTGCGGTAAAATCATCAGTTGTTTTCCGGGCGCAGCTTGCGCACCACGGCTCCGGTCTGCCACATTTCGCTTTCACGAAGGGCTTTCAGTTCCTGTTCCAGGCCTTCACGGTAGCCGGGTTTTGAGTTGGAGTCGATGGAACGTTGCGCCTCGTTGCCGCAAGCCACTTCTGCGTACAACTTCTCAAACACGGGCTTGGTGGCATCGTGGAAAGGTCCCATCCAGTCGAGTGCGCCGCGTTGCGCCGTGGTGGAGCAGTTGGCATACATCCAGTCCATCCCCTTCTCGGCGAAGAGCGGCATGAGCGACTGGGTGAGTTCTTCCACCGTCTCGTTGAAGGCTTCGGAGGGGGTGTGACCGTGCTCGCGCAGCACTTCGTATTGCGCCTGCAAGATGCCCTGGATGGCTCCCATCAGGGTACCGCGTTCGCCGGTGAGGTCAGAATAGACTTCACGCTGGAAGTCGGTCTCGAACAGGTAGCCCGACCCGATGCCGATGCCCAGGGCGATGACGCGCTCGAACGCCCGCCCGGTGGCATCCTGGAAGATGGCGTAGGAGGAGTTCAGCCCGCGCCCTTCGAGGAACATGCGGCGCAACGACGTACCCGACCCCTTGGGGGCGACGAGGATAACGTCGATGTCCGCCGGAGGAACAATGCCCGTGCGGTCCTTGTAGGTGATGCCGAAGCCGTGCGAAAAATACAAGGCCTTGCCTGCGGTGAGGTGTGGCTTGATGCACGGCCACACTTCGATTTGGGCGGCATCGCTCAGCAGGTACTGCACGATGGTGGCGCGTTGGCAGGCTTCTTCTATCTCGAAGAGCGTTTCGCCCGGCACCCAGCCGTCGGCCACGGCCTTGTCCCAGGTCTTGCCGCCCTTGCGCTGCCCCACGATGACGTTGAAGCCGTTGTCGCGCAGGTTGAGCGACTGCCCCGGGCCTTGCACGCCGTAGCCGATGACGGCGATGGTCTCGCCTTTCAATACTTCCTTTGCCTTTTCCAATGGAAACTCGCTGCGGGTGATGACGTTTTCCTCTACCCCGCCGAAATTCATTTTTGCCATGTCTGAATTGTTTTTTAGCACACGGATGACACGGAACGGATAACGACCGCTCCCATGCCTTGCCTCCGGATGCTTGGTTATTGAATATGTGGATATTTATCTGTTTAATCCGTGTTATCCGTGTGCTGAAGTTCACGGGCGGCGAGCATGTCGCTGAGGCGTTCCACCCGCGACTTGGTGATGGCCACCCGCCCGGAACGGATGAATTGCAGCACACCGATGGACTGTTGCAGTTCGTCGAACAACTGCTGCGTCTCCTCGTAATGCCCGGTCTTTTGGAACACCACGGACGACTCGCTCAGTTCCAATATGCGGATGCCGTGGCGGCGCACCAGCCCCTCGACCGAGCCGAGGGCGAGCAACTTCTCGGTGGACACCTTGTAGAGGGCTATTTCCTCGAACACCAAGTCCTCGTCGGTGTTGTAGTAGGCCTTCAGGATGTCCACGCGCTTGTCTATCTGCTGCACCACTTTCTGTATCATGTCCTGCGTGGCGAAGGCCGTGATGGTAAACTTGTGGATGCCCCGGATGGCCGAGGGCGACACCGACAGCGTCTCGATGTTGATGCCCCGCCGGGTGAAGATGATGGTGATTTGGTTGAGCACGCCCACCGTGTTTTCGGAAAAGACGGTGATGGTGTACAGGACAGCCCCCCCAAGCCCTCCCTGAAAGGGGGATGCGGAGTTAGTATCGTTAGGTTTCGTTGACATATTTATTTCAAATTTCAAATTCCAGATTATTAGCACACGGAATACACGGACTAAACGGATTAACGCGGATAGGCCTTTCACCTTTCTACTTTTTCCTTTTACCTCTGTTGTTTCCCGCAGATTGCGCAGATTGGCGCGGATTTCGGGCGAAAGATTTTTCGCCCCTACCCTTTCCGCACCTCTGCCCGTAGGGCGATGCCCTACGCTAAACGCCACAAGGCCGTTAGCCTTTCTACTTTATCCTTTCTACTTTCACCCTTAGGAACATCCCCTCCCTTTGGAGGGGCTTGGGGAGGCTATCCTCGGGAGGGGCCTGGGGAGGCTACCCTTCCCCCAGCAATATCTCGGTGATGCCTGCCCCGGCGGGTACCATGGGATAGACCATGCCTTTGTCCTCCACGCGGGCCACGAGCAGATAGGGTTCATCGTCGTCGCGCAACATGTCGGCAATGGCATCGTCCAGCTCGGCGCGGTGCTCCACGGTGCGGCTGGCGATGCCGTAGGCGCGGGCAATGGCAGTAAAGTCGGGGTTATGCATGGCGGTGAACGAGTACCGCTCGTGGTAGAACAGTTCCTGCCACTGCCGCACCATGCCGAGGTAATGGTTGTCCAGCAGGATGATTTTCACCCCGAGGTGCTCCTGCATGATGGTACCCAGCTCCTGCATGGTCATTTGGAAGCCGCCATCGCCGCAGAACAGGCACACGGTGCGGGCGGGCACGGCCAGCTTCGCCCCCATGGCCGCCGGGATGCCGAAGCCCATCGTCCCCAACCCGCCCGAAGTCACCATGCTGCGCGAACGCGAGTGGCGGAAGTAGCGGGCAGCCATCATCTGGTTTTGTCCCACATCGGTCACCAGCACCGCATCATGCCCCGTGGCTTCGGACACCCGGCGCACCACCTCGCCCATTGTGAGCGGGCCGCCGTCGGGGTACAATTCCTTGCGCGTCACCTCGTCCTGCTCCAGGCGGTCGTATTCATCGAACGAGCGTATCCACTCCGCGTGCCGCCGGGGGCTTATCCGCCCAGTCAAAGCTTGCAGGGTGACCTTGGCATCGCCCAGCACCGGCACGTCCACCCGCACGTTCTTGCCTATTTCCGAAGGGTCGATGTCGAGGTGGATGATTTTCGCCTGGAGGGCATATTTGGCCACATTGCCCGTCAGGCGGTCGTCAAAGCGCATCCCGACGGCAATGAGCACGTCGGCCTCGTTGGTCTTCATGTTCGGGGCCACGTTGCCATGCATCCCAAGGAAGCCCTTGTTCAACGGATAATCCGACGGCAGGGCCGACAAGCCCAGCAGGGTGCTGGCCGCCGGAATGTCGGCCTTTTCGAGGAAAGCCTTCAACTCCTCCTCCGCATGGGCGAGAATGACCCCCTGCCCGATGAGCGCCAACGGCCTTTCCGCCGCGTCGATGAGGCGGGCGGCCTCGTCCAGGCAGACGGGGTCGGCCTCGGGCACGGGCTGGTAACTGCGGATGAAGGTGCAAGGCCGGTAGGCGAACTCCGCCTGCTGCACCTGCGCGTCCTTGGTGAAGTCGAGCACCACTGGGCCGGGTCGTCCGCTGCGGGCGATGTAAAAGGCCCGCGCCACCGCCCAAGCCACGTCCTCAGCACGGCGTATCTGGTACGCCCACTTGGTGATGGGCTGCGTGATGCCTACCACGTCTATTTCCTGGAAAGCGTCCGTGCCCAGCATGGACGAGGCCACCTGCCCGGCAATGACCACCACGGGCGTACTGTCCAACATGGCATCGCCCACGCCGGTAATCACATTCGTAGCCCCCGGTCCGGAGGTGACCAGGCACACGCCCACCCCTCCCGAAGCCCGCGCATAGCCTTGAGCCGCGTGCACCGCCCCTTGCTCGTGGCGCGTGAGCACGTGGTGCAACTCGTACCGATAATCGTACAACGTGTCGAACACCGGGATGACCTGTCCCCCCGGATAGCCGAACAGGGTGCTGACCCCCTCGGCCAATAAAGATTTGATGAGTATTTCGCTGCCTGTCATAGTGCCTCCCCAACCCCTCCCGAGGAGGGGCTTTAGAATGAATGGTTCTAATATCTAAATGTCTCTACGGTCTCCTCCCCCTCGGGGGGGAGGTCGGGAGGGGGCTATACCCTCACCGCCCCCTTGTCTGCCGAACTGACGAGGCTGGCGTAAGCCTGCAAAGCCCGTGACACGGTACGGTTGCGGTCGCGGGGTGTCCAGGCAGCGATGCCACACGCCTCTTCTTCCCGGCGGCGGGTGGCCAGTTCCTCATCGGTGAGCCGCACCCGGATGCTGCGGGCGGGGATGTCTATCTCGATGATGTCGCCCGTGCGCACCAGCCCGATGTTGCCTCCGGCGGCGGCTTCGGGCGAGACGTGCCCGATGGAAAGCCCCGACGTGCCGCCGGAAAACCGCCCGTCCGTGACCAGGGCGCAAGCCTTGCCCAAGTGGCGCGACTTGAGGTAGGAGGTGGGATAAAGCATCTCCTGCATCCCCGGCCCGCCCCGAGGCCCCTCGTGCGTGATAACCACCACGTCGCCCGCCTGCACCGTGCCGTCCAATATTCCCCGGCAGGCCGCTTCCTGCGATGTGAACACCCGCGCCGGGCCGCTGAACCGCCAAATGGAGACATCCACGCCCGCCGTTTTCACCACGCAACCGTCCTGCGCGATGTTGCCGCGAAGCACTGCCAACCCGCCGTCCTGCGTGTAAGCATGTGCCAGGTCGCGGATGCAGCCGTGGGCGCGGTCGGTATCCAGCGTGTCGTAGTACGTTTCCTGCGAACCCATCTCCAGGTTAAAGCGATTGGCCGGGGCGGAGAAATACACGCCAGCCAACCCGTCCCCGCGCACGGCATCTTCCCTGTTCCTTATATTATGTATGTCATATCGTGCCAATGCCTCGGCCAGCGTCAGCCCATCCACCCGGTACACGGAGGTGTCGAGCAGCCCGCCCCGATCCAGTTCGCCCAAGATGCCGAGCACGCCGCCCGCGCGGTTCACGTCCTGTATGTGGTATTGCTGCGTATTCGGAGCCACCTTGCACAAGCAAGGCGTGCGACGCGACAGGGCATCGATGTCGTCCATGCCGAACGGCACTTCCGCCTCATGCGCCACGGCCAGCAGGTGCAGCACCGTATTGGTAGAGCCTCCCATGGCGATGTCCAACGTCATGGCATTGAGGAAAGCCGCCCGGGTAGCGATGGAGCGAGGCAACACACGGTCGTCCCCGTCCTTATAATATTGGTAGGCATTGGCCACGATGAGCCGCGCCGCCTCGTCCAGCAGGCGCGTGCGGTTGCGGTGCGTGGCCACCACCGTGCCGT
>CASFUX010000255.1 GCA_949297975.1 uncultured Bacteroidales bacterium | reverse complement strand
CCTGCCAGTTGGTGCCTACCACTTCGTCCCTGTTTCCGTACTCGTCGGTGCGCAGGCCGGGGTTGAGGAAGTCGTCCGGCCCGGGGTTGTACGAGCCTGCTGTATAGACGAAGCCGTTGCCCGTGTAGGGATATGTCCATTCGCCCCGGTAAGGCACTTGCACGCTGCTGCCCTCGTAGTACAGGCTGTTGGCTGCCGCTTCGTTCTGGTACAGGGCGTAGGTGCGGGCGTCGAGCATCTGCACCCGCCGGGCGATGGACTGCATGCCCACCTTCATGTTGAGTTCCACCGTGGGGCGGCCGTCGTCGCTTTGCTGGCCTTTCTTCGTGGTGATGATGACCACGCCGTTGGCACCGCGCGACCCGTAGATGGCCGTGGCGGAAGCGTCTTTCAGCACTTCTATCTTCTCGATGTCGTTGGGGTTGATCATGTTGAGCGGCGAGGTGAACTGGTTGTTCCCTTCGTTTGCGCTCGACGAGGGGGTGCCGTTGGGGTTCGTCCCGTAGGGCACACCGTCCACGATGTAGAGCGGCTGCGAACTGGTGGAGAAGGAGTTTGCACCGCGCACGGTGATGCTTACGCCTGCCCCCGGCGAGCCGTCGCTCTGGCTTACCTGCACGCCCGCTATCTTGCCTTGCAGCCCGCGTGCCACGTCGGTGGCATTGCCGCGCACGAGGTCTTCGCTCTTGATTTGCGCCACGGAGCCGCTGAGGTCGCTCTTCTTCATGGTGCCGTAACCCACGACGACCACTTCGTCCATGAGGGTGGCTTCCACGTGCATGATTACTTTCAGCACGCTCTTGTCTTTCACGTTGAGCACTTGCGTTTTGTAGCCTATCATGGACACTTGCAGGATGTGCTTGCCTTCCGGCAGGGTGATGGTGAAGTTGCCGTCCAGGTCGGCTACCGTGCCTGTCGATGTGCCCGGTACTTGCACGGTGGCTCCTATGAGCGGCTCTTCGTTGTCCGAACCATCGACGATGATGCCGCTTACCGTGTGTTGTGCTTTGATGCCGGTACACCACGCTGCCAGCATGATGCACCCTAAAATCCATTTGTACATGTTGTGAGAATTAAGTTGTCTTCAATTATTCTATCTTCAATATATATACTTTGGTGATGGTCGCGCCGATGCCGGTGATGACGAGGCCGTCGGTCATCAGTTTGTCCAACATGACGGCATCGAGGGTAAGCACCACGTCGTTGCCATCGAGCTTGTACCAGACGGGTTCGGCCGCTCCCGTGATGTCGTGCCACGCGCCTTTGTTTTCGCGGAAGGAGATTTGCGCGTCCACGTCCGGCAGCAGGCTTTCGTAGCACACCACGATGCAGTCGCTCTCGGTGCAGTCCTGGAACGGCTCGGCGGTGAAGCGCAGGTTGCCGCTCCAGTCGGCGGGGAAGGCCTTTTCTCCGTGGAAGAGTTCGCCCGGCTGCAAGGCGTATTCGCGGGGGGCGCGTTGGGCGTGGGTGAGGTCTTCGTTGCGCACGCCGGTGAACGACACGACTGAAATCCGGTCCAGCCGGTAGCCTTTGCCGCCCACGCGCATGGACACGCCGTCGTTGCCGGCCAGTTGCAGCTTGATGAGTTGCGACTGCTCGGTGATGGGCATGGTGAGGCCGTCCGCCCCCACGGGCACGCCGTCGAGCGAGGGGTCCATCACGTTCCAGGTGAAGTCCATGATTTTGCAGGCCGCCCCGTTTTCCACGCGGCTTACCTGGAAGTGCAGCGCGTCGCCCACTTTTACGTCCTTGAAGCAGCTTTTTTGGATGGCGGCACTGGCGCTCCAGTCGTCTTTCATCAGCACCGAGGGGCCTCGGTAGATGATTTTTTCCACCATCTCGGCGGCGGGGATGTGCGTCAGGCGCAGGATGCGGTAGTCGTGCCCGCCGATGGCCAGGCCGCGTGCCTGTATCTTGCCCAGTATGTCGGGCGTGACTTTCAGTTGGAACGGGTTGCCGGACAGGCCGAAGTAGGCGTATTCGGGGGCGATGGCCTGCCAGTCAGCCGGGTCTTGGAACGCGCCTTGCGCCCCGCTCTTCACTTGGTCCACGTAGAGGGTGAGCACGTCGCCCGCCTGGGTGGAGGCGAACTGCTCGGGCTGCACCACGATGTTGTCGCGCCAGCCCGGGCCGATGGTCTTGGGGCCTATCAGCAGGGTGCGCTCGTCGGCCTGCGTGCCCGGCAGGCAGAGGGCGGCTAATATTATAAGGAAAGGAATGCGTTTCATAACACGTTGTTGTCTTTGGTGAGTACGTATTTGTAGGTCTTGTCGGCGGGTTGTTGTTCCATCGCCTGGCGGAATGCTTCGCGGTCGAGCACCAGCCCCGTGCCGAAGGCATCGAGCCACCAGTCCTTTCCGGCAAACTTGTGCGTGTCGCTTTGCCCGGCGTTGTAGTGGTAGTCGTACCAGGGCATGAACCAGCACCAGCGCGAGCCGCGTTCCCATATCTTGCTCCACAGGGCCATGTTCACCTCGTCGCCGTTGCCGCATTCGGCCAGGGCGATTATCTTGTCGGGGTATCGGGCGGCGAGGGTGTTGTATTCCTTCATCAGGGGGTATTGCAGGGCTTTGTAGTTGTCGCGCCCCACCACGTCCACGTACTCGTCGCCGGGATACCACGTGCTGTCGCCCACTTGCGAGGTCCACACCCATATCAGGTTGTTCAGTTTGTGATGGTTCACCATGCGGTCGTACATCAGCCGCCACAGCTTCTTGTAGGCATCGGCCCCGGCGGCTCCCCACCAGAACCAGGCTTTGCCGCCCTCGAAGTCGTAGATGTTGCCCGAGGCTTCGTGCAGCGGCCGCCACACCACGGGGATGCCCGCCTGCTGCATCTGCCCGAGGTAGCCCGCCACCTGGTCGATGTCGCGTATCATCCGCTTGTATTCGTCGGAGGAGGGGTCGTCCACCTTGGCGGGGTCGAAGCTCGTCTCGCCGGGTTGCGTGCCGGGGGTGCAGGTGTAGTCGGTGCCGTTGTTGGCGGGCACGTTCCAATGCCACATGCAGCCCACGATGCCGCCTTGCCGCCACCAGTCTTCCACGACGGTCATGTCCGAGTAGTCTATCCACCCGGCGGGGTTCACGTCCTTCGAGTTGTGGATGTTGATGAAGTCGAACACGTTCATGGCGGGCCATTTGCCCGTCCACTCGTGCACGTTCTCGGCTTCGCGGATGTTCCAGTCCACGTTGGCCACGGTGGCCGAGAGGGTTTGTTGCTGGTAAATGCCCCACAAGGCTTGGTACACTTGCCGGGCTTCGGGCGTGGCGGCGGGGTTGCACAGCGTGTGTTGCGCACCGGCCAAGGACGGGGCGAGCAAAGCCCCCGCCAGGAGCAGCCTTTTTTTCAGGCGCGAGTGTCGGAAAAGCAGGTTGTTTTTCATATTCCGTTAACTTAATGTTGGATTAGCACGACAAAATTAGGAAAAAGGGAATGAACGGAAATACTTTAAAGCGACTAATTTGCGTCTGTAACACAATAGTATCATCATCTGCTAAAATATGCGGAGTGGGCCGGGGGTTCCGCATCCTTTCCCCCGGAGATGCCGGAGAAAACTTCCGCAGATGCTGAGATAAACTTCCTCAGATGCCGGGATATACTTTCCCGCCTCAGCATTTATTCTATAAACTAAAGTTTAGTTTATAAAAACTAAAGCTTAGTTTGTATAAACCAAAGTTTAGTTTATAAAAACCAAAGTTTAGTTTATAGAATGCCTCCGCATCTTGGAAAGTATTCCCCGGCATCCGGGAAAGTATTCCTCCGCATCCGGGAAAGTTTGGAACAGCAGGTGCGGGGCAGGCTGTGCGGTACAATCGGCAGGCATGTGCCGGGGAAGGCGCGAAAATGTGCCATATTGTCTTGGTTTATCATAAAAGAAGATGAAAAACAAGCCATTATGACAGAAAATGCGCTTTGGAAAGGACTTTGCAGAAAGCGGTCAACGAAAAGTTAATCACTAATCGCTAATCACTAAACGTTATTTGTATTATGAACTTCAACAATTTCACCATCAAGTCGCAGGAAGCCGTGCAGTCGGCGGTCAACCTGGTGCAGGCCAAGGGGCAGCAGGCCATCGAGACGCCGCACCTCTTCAAGGCCCTGCTCAAGGAGGGCGAAGACGTGGCGCAGTTCCTCTTCGGCAAGCTGGGTGCCAACCGCCAGGCGTTGGAAAGCGCGGCCGACAGCATGATAGCGGGCTTCCCGCACGTGTCCGGCGGCGAACCCTACCTCAGCCGCGAGGCCAACGCCGTGCTCCAGCGGGCCACCGACCTCTCGGCCAAGGCGGGCGACCAGTTCGTCTCCATCGAATACATCCTGCTGGCCCTCGTGGCCGAAAAGAACATGATGCAGCGTCCGTTGAACGATGCGGGCATCACCGAGAAAGGCCTCGCCGCCGCCATCGCCGAGCTGCGCAAGGGCGGCAAAGCCACCTCCGCTTCGGCCGAGGACAGTTACAATTCGCTGGAAAAGTACGCCATCAACCTCAACGAACGGGCGCGGTCGGGCAAGCTCGACCCCGTCATCGGGCGCGACGAGGAGATACGCCGCGTGCTCCAAATCCTGAGCCGCCGCACGAAGAACAATCCTATATTAATAGGCGAACCCGGCACGGGTAAGACCGCCATCGCCGAGGGATTGGCGCACCGCATCGTGCGCGGCGACGTGCCCGAAAACCTGAAGTCGAAGCAAATCTTCTCCCTCGACATGGGCGCGCTCGTGGCCGGGGCGAAGTATAAGGGCGAATTCGAGGAACGCCTCAAGGCCGTGGTCAACGAGGTGATGAAGAGCGAAGGCGAAATCATCCTCTTCATAGATGAAATCCACACCCTCGTTGGCGCGGGCAAGGGCGAAGGCGCGATGGACGCCGCCAACATCCTCAAGCCTGCCTTGGCAAGGGGCGAGTTGCGGGCCATCGGCGCGACCACGCTGGACGAGTATCAGAAGTATTTCGAAAAGGACAAGGCCTTGGAACGCCGCTTCCAGGTGGTCATGGTCGATGAGCCGGACGAGGCCAGCACCATCTCCATCCTGCGCGGGCTGAAGGAACGTTACGAGAACCACCACAAGGTGCGTATCAAAGACGACGCCATCATCGCCGCCGTGGAACTCTCCAGCCGGTACATCACCGACCGCTTCCTGCCCGACAAGGCCATCGACCTCATGGACGAGGCGGCGGCGCGGCTGCGGCTCGAAATCGACTCCGAACCGGAAGAACTCGACACGCTCGAACGCAACATCAAGCAGCTCGAAATAGAGCGCGAAGCCATCAAGCGTGAGCATGACGACAAGAAGCTGGCCTCGCTCAACGAGGAAATCGCCAACCTGAAGGAGGAAGCCAAGGGGCTGCGGGCCAAGTGGAGCTCGGAAAAGAAGCTCATCGACCGCATCCAGCAGGCCAAGATTGACATCGAGAACTACAAGTACGAGGCCGAACGCGCCGAACGCGAGGGCGACTACGGCAAGGTGGCCGAGATACGCTACGGCAAAATCAAGGATGCGGAAAACGCCATCGCCTCCCTCCAGCAGGAACTGGCCGCCATCCAGGGCGACAACGCCATGATTAAGGAGGAAGTCGATAGCGAGGACATCGCCGACATCGTGAGCCGCTGGACGGGCATCCCCGTGAAGAAGATGCTGCAAAGCGAAAAGGACAAGCTGCTGCACCTGGAAGATGAGCTGCACAAGCGCGTCGTGGGGCAGGACGAGGCCATTGCCGCCGTGTCCGATGCCGTGCGCCGCAGCCGTGCCGGGTTGCAGGACCCGCGCCGTCCCATCGGGTCGTTCATCTTCCTCGGCACCACCGGCGTGGGCAAGACGGAGCTGGCCAAGGCGTTGGCCGAATACCTCTTCGACGACGAGAATATGATGACCCGCATCGACATGAGTGAGTACCAGGAAAAGTTCAGTGCCACGCGCCTCATCGGTGCGCCTCCCGGATACGTGGGCTACGACGAGGGCGGCCAGCTGACCGAGGCCATACGCCGCAAGCCGTACTCCGTGGTGCTGTTCGACGAAATAGAAAAGGCGCACCCGGACGTGTTCAACATCCTGCTGCAAGTGCTCGACGACGGGCGGCTGACGGACAACAAGGGACGCACGGTGAACTTCAAGAACACCATCATCATCATGACCTCCAACATGGGCTCGAACCTCATCCGCGAACGCTTCGAGCACATCACGGCGGCCAACCGCGACGAGGTGATGCAGCGCACCAAGGGCGAAGTACTCGACTTGCTGAAGCAGAGCATCCGGCCGGAGTTCCTGAACCGTATCGACGAAATCATCATGTTCGCCCCGCTCACCGAGACGGAAATCAACAAGATTGTCCGCCTGCAAATCAAGGGCGTGGAACACATGCTGGCGCAAAACGGCATCACGTTGCGCATGACCGACGCGGCGGTGGACTTCCTCACCCGCGAAGGTTACGACCCGCAGTTCGGCGCACGGCCCGTGAAGCGTGCCATCCAGCGTTACGTGCTGAACGACCTGTCCAAACAGATCATCGCGGGCAACGTGGACAACTCGAAGGCCATCACCGTGGACGTGCAGGGCAACGGGCTGGTCTTCCGCAACGCCTGACGGCAAGCTCGGCAAACAACAAGAAAGCCGCGAATGGGAATGGAAAGTTCCCGTTCGCGGCTTTTTTTGTGTGATTAGGGTGCGTCTTTACTTCTGGAAGATGTCCGGGTATTTGCGGATGAAGTACACCGGCGTGCAGCTCCAGGCGTGGCAATAACTGTTCATGGGGTGGAAGTAGTATGGCGACAGGAAGTCGTTGTCCGGGTCGTAGGCTTCCCAGAAGGTGTCCGCCCCTTTGCGCACCATGCCGCCCCAGTAGTCGGTGAGGGCTTGCCTGGCTTCCTGCTCCATGCCGCAATCGATGAGGGCTTGGATGTAGTAGTGGTACAGGTAAGGTGTGCCGGGTCGGCACACGTCGGGGGCGGAGGGCAGGGCGGCGAGTGCCCGGCGGCCTTCCTCGGGCGTGGCAATGCCGCTCAGTATCATCCATATCTGTGAAGCGTAGGATATCTGTTTGTTGTCCATACCTGTGAAGAAGCCGGTTGTCCTGTCGTATAGGTACTTGCGGGCGGCCTTGGTCATCTTCTTCATCAAGGCGGGCAGGTCGGCTACTTCCTTTTCGCATCCGAGCAATTGCGCCAGCTGGTACGTCTCTCGCAGGGCGAATACCGACAGTCCTTGCATGGCCGCTTCCTTGTGTAGTCCCTCGCGCCAGTCGAAGAACACCCACCATGCCTTGTTCACCTTGTCGTAATCCATCAGTCCATTGGGCAGCACGTTAGTACGCACGATGTCCAGTTGCTTCTTGGCCACGGGCCACAGGTCTTTTGCCGTGGTGCGGTCGCCCGTGGCTTCGAGGTAGTCTTTTAACGCTACATTATATAATAGGGCATATTCGAACAGGAACTGCCCGTCCTGCGCCCGGGGCACGGGCTGCTCGATGACGGTAGCCAGCAGGTAGCCGGTGGTGTCGCTCAGCGCGGCGAGCAGGTACAGGCAACGTTTGGTGAGGTCGTGTTGCTGATAGGAGTGCATGTTGCCGAGGGCTTCGAGGTAAAGGTCGCCTATCCACAGGCGTTGGTCGCGCTTGGGACCGTCCTCGTACACGGTCTGCATACATTCCTTCAGCGTGTTCAGCCCCACTTGGTCTATTCTGCGGATGAGCGGGCTGGTCGTGTCGGGTAGGGGAGCAGGCAGGGCGGTCGCCGAGGTGGAGGCCATGCACTTCAGGTCGTGCAGGTTGAACTGGTAATAGGGCGAATAGCCCAGCAACTCTATCTTCACGTAGCGGAAGGCCAGTCTGCGGGGGATAGTAATGGTGTCAGGCACGTGCATCACGGTGACTACCTCGTCCTGCAACCAGGCTCGGCTCAGCGTGCCGGGGCAGGGGTCGAACGGCACGGACACTTCCGACGGCACTTCGCCGAATGTGAAACGGAAGCGCAACGGCCCGTCGGCGGCCAAGCCCGTGGTACGCACGGCAAACGAGAAATGGCCGGTGAGGTGTTTGCCGAAGTCGAGTATGATTTCTTTCTTGTCGCCGAACGATATTGTGTCAAGACAGGCGGCGGGAGCGACTTGTGCCGAGCGGTAGTGCTGGAAGGCGGTCGTGTCCTTCACCATTTCGACTATGTGCTGCGGACGTTTTTCCGTCAAGGTGAGGACGGGTTTGCATTGTTCGGCTTTTTGCAGCCATAGGGCGCGGGTGTCGGCGTAGTAATCCTGTGCCAGGCATGTGGCGAGGGGGAGCAAGCCAAGCAGGCTTGCCAGTAAAGGTTTATTCATTGCTTTTCCTTTTGTATGCGTTGTATGTTATGGATGATGTTCTTCGCCCAATATCCCGCCAGTACCTCCGCCCCGGTCTTGTTGGGGTGCAGGTAGAATGTGCCGCTGTTGCCGGCTTCGGCAGTCAGGAGTTTTAGATGCTGGCGGCGGAAGCGGTCGTAGGCTTTGCGGTCGCCGGCAGGATGTAGGGGCGTTCGCGGGGCAGTTCGTCCAGCACCGGGGTGTAGGTCTGCAGCCGTTGCAGTCCCTCGGCCAGGTACGTGGCACCGTTGTGCGTGTTCGGGCTGTACCACAGCGGGCGGTGCAGGATGAAATGGCTTCCGGGGTAGCGGGCGTGCAGGCTGTCGATGATGCACAGCAGGTTTTTCTTGTAATTGTCGGGTGATACGGGTGCGCCCTTCGTGCCCCGCATGGCACTGTCGTTCGTGCCGAGCATCATGGAGAAGATGAGCAGCCCGCCCCGCCGCGAGAGCGAATCCGCCGCCTGCACCACGCGGGGCAGCAGCTTGTCGCCGGGGAGGAAGTCCACCGTGGTCGAGCCGCTGTACCCGCAATTGACGAAGGCCAGATCGTAGCCTTGCTCCCGCAGCGTCCGGGCTACGATGACCGGCGGGGCTTCAGTCTTGGGGTCGACCAGGCAAGCCCCGTAGGTGATGCTGTTGCCGACAAACACGATGTTGACCGGCTGGGCGTGCATGGCAAGACCGCACGCGAGGAGAATGAAAGGTGGAAGAATGCGTTGCATAATGTCTGATGTTTGGTGGGTGATGCTGTGTCTGTGTTTACTCCAGCACGTGTTCCGGGAAGGATGCCGTGCTGAATGTCCGGTGCTCCTCGCATCCTGCCAGGCAGAAGGCGAGGAGGAACAGTAAATAGGTTGCTTTTATCGTTTGTTTTGATGGTTAGGATAGCAAGGCATTACATGTCTTCCAATGACAAACACTTCATCTCTATCTCGTATTGTGGCAGAAGCTTGTGCTTCAAATGTTCTACCTTCTGCTTCAGCAATTCGGGCTTGAAGTTCTTTTTCTGACGTTTTACTTCGATGGCGATGGCTTGCTGTTTTTCCAGTTTCAGTGCCACGATGTCAATCTCGTTCTGTCCGCTTTTCAAGTCCCACCACGAACCTATTTCCCGATATTGGCATGTTTCAGCCAGCATTTGCTTGAAATAAAGTTCCAGGCAGCGGCCGGAGTAAGTGGGGTAATCGGCTTTGATTATTTGTTGCAAGCCTGTGAAGTTCTTTATTTCAACTAAGGAACGATGACGGTCGAAATAGTTGAACCAAAAGCGGATGAAATTGTCCGTGATATCATATCGGATGGCCTGCGTACCTTCTTTGGATAACACGGGACGTTTCCGGTCAATCACATTGTAATCCTCGATAAGGCGTTTCAGCTGCCCGCCGATGCTCTTTTCTCCCAAAGCGGCTTCGATGGACGATTGTGTGTTGATACCTCCCGATATGGCACTTAGGATGGAAAAATAGGTGGCGTAGTTCTTTCCGAATTCTTCTATCAACAGGTATTTGCCTTCATCGACGAAGGGGGAATTGTCGCGCACCATGAAGTCAATCATGCTCTCGACATCCAGTACGTGGTTGTCGCAGAACAGTTCCACGTATTTGGGAATGCCCCCGGTAAAGGAATAAAGTGCCAGCAGGTCGTCGGCGGTGTGCACAGGCTTGTAATCGTGCATGATATCCTTTAAAGTGGCGATGCTGAATGGCGATAGTTTGATGATGTTGTCCGCCCGCCCGAACAATGGCTCTTTCGAGTTGCGGAAGATATGCTGTATCAGCGAATAGACCGAGCCGGATACAATCAGGTTTACATGGGTATCCTGCCTGTAGCGATCCCACAGGTTCTGCATATCACTATAGACAGACGGATTGATAGTGGAAAACTCTTGGAATTCGTCAATGACCAAGTTGAATGCCTTCCTCTTGGCCTGTTCCATCAGATATTGGAACAAGGAGCGGAAGGTCTTGATGTCCTCCGGCACATACAAGTCAAGGGCTTGGGACACGAGGGGGACGTATTCCGCGCAGAGCGATGCTTCGTTCTTCCGGCTGACGAACAGGTACACCGTGGGAGAACCCTGTACCGCTTTCATCACAAGGCTTGTTTTGCCGATGCGCCTTCTTCCCGTTACCACGGTCAGTCTCGAATGTTCGGTAAAGGCGAGGGTTTGGATGCGCTTCAGCTCTGCCAGTTCGTTTTCTCTATCGTAAAATTTCATCTTCCTTGCATTTCAGTTACGCCCGTAACGGTTACGGCGGTTACGGGATGTTTACATCGCCATGGCCACGCCTGCGATGGTAGCGATGATGATGACCAGTATGACCAGGGCGATGGCTACGATGCAGTAGATGCCCATGAAGGCGAATAACTTCTTGTGCTGGAGGAAGCCGTCGGTGAGGGCGGCTTCGTCGCGGTTGGCCAAGGCGGTGCGCATCCGGTCGGCGTAACGGTAGAGGAACAGTCCCGGGAAAATGTACAGCACGGGGAACGCGATGTACAGGAGGGCCAAGGCAGTGAGGTTCATGCCTGCGAAGTCGGCATAGCCGGACAGGATGGAGGCGGTGAACAGCAGCGTCAGTCCGCATAGGAACATGATACCGGCCATGACAAAGGTGAGGATGCCGAGGAAACGGCTCCAGCGGGCGGTGGCGGCGATGAGTGCTTCGCTTTGCGCGTTCAGCGTCAAGGGTGCTTGCGGCGCGTTGGCCACGGGTGAGGTGAAGGTTGTCTCGTTCATATTATTATAATGTATAGGTTAGACGGCGTAAAGGTAGTGAATTTATCGGGAAACGCAAGGGAGGAGAACGCGAATGACGCAAAATAACATGGGAGCACATATTGTCGCCCCACATATGAATTTGCGTCCATTCGCGTTATTTGTGTCATTCGCGTTATTCCCCCTTCATCAGTTCTTTCAGGAACCGCCCCGTGTAGGAGGCTTCGCATTGCATCAGTCCTTCGGGAGTGCCTTCGAACACGATGTAGCCGCCGCCCTCGCCGCCTTCGGGTCCCATGTCGATGACGTGGTCGGCGCATTTGATGATGTCCGGGTTGTGCTCGATGATGAGCAGGGTGTGCCCCTTGGCGATGAGGTCGTCGAAAGCGCGCAGCAGGGTCTTGATGTCGTGGAAGTGCAGCCCGGTGGTCGGCTCGTCGAAGATGAAGATGGTCGGCTCGGACTTCTCGGCGGCCAAGATGGAGGCCAGCTTCACCCGTTGGCTTTCGCCGCCGGAGAGGGTGCTGGACGATTGCCCTAACTTGACGTAGCCCAGCCCCACGTCCTGCAACGGTTTCAGCTTGCGCACGATGCGCTTCTCTGCCGCGCTTGTCCCTTGGGAGAAGAACTCCATCGCCTGGTTCACGGTCATCTCCAGCACGTCGTAGATGCTGGCTCCCCGGTAGGTCACTTCCAGGATGTCGGATTTGAACCGCTTGCCGTGGCAGTGCTCGCATTCCAGCACGAGGTCGGCCATGAATTGCATTTCCACGGTCACCGTGCCCTCGCCCTGGCATTCCTCGCATCGGCCTCCTGCGGTGTTGAAGGAGAAGTGCGCCGGGGTGTAGCCCATCTGCTTGGCCAACTGTTGGTCGGCGTAGAGGCGGCGTATCTCGTCGTATGCCTTGATGTAGGTCACGGGGTTGGAACGGGTGGAATGGCCGATGGGGTTCTGGTCCACCAGTTCCACGCCCTTGACCAGGTGCGTGCTGCCGAGCAGGGCACCGAATTGGCCCGTGCGTTCGGCGGTGCCGTCGTAGAAACGTTTCAGCGCGGGATAGAGCACGCCCTTGAGCAGCGACGACTTGCCCGAGCCGCTCACGCCCGTCACCACCGTCATCACGTTGAGGGGGAAGCGCACGTCGAGGTTCTTCAGGTTGTTTTCGCGCACGCCGGTCAGTTCGATGTAGTTGCTCCAGCGACGGCGTGTGACGGGCAGGGGTATCTGCTCCATGCCCAGCAGGTATTTGAGGGTGAATGAGCGTTCGGCGCGGGCTTGTGCCTGGTCGGGCGGCAGTTGCGCCACCTCGGCGGGCGTGCCTTCGAACACCACCTCGCCGCCCAGCCGTCCGGCCAGCGGACCGATGTCGATGAGGTAGTCCGCCGCCCGCATGATGTTTTCATCGTGTTCCACCACCACTACGGTGTTGCCCAGGTCGCGCAGTTGCTTGAGCACGCGGACGAGCCGTTCGGTGTCGCGCGGGTGCAGACCGATGCTCGGTTCGTCCAATATATATAATGAACCGACCAGGCTGCTGCCGAGCGAGGTGGCGAGGTTGATGCGCTGGCTTTCGCCGCCGGAGAGGGAGTTGGAGAGGCGGTTGAGCGTGAGGTAGCCCAGCCCCACGTTGCGCAAGAAGTCGATGCGGTTGCGTATCTCGATGAGCAGCCGTCGGGCCACGGCGGCATCGTGGTCGTCCAGCTGGAGTTGTTCGAAGAAGTCGTGCAGCCGGTCCACGGGCATCAGCACCAGCTCGGTGATGGGCTTGCCGCCCACGCGGATGTAGGTGGCCTCCTTTTTCAGTCGGCTGCCGTGGCAGGCGGGGCACACGGTCTTGCCCCGGTAGCGGGCCAGCATCACGCGGTATTGTATCTTGTATTGGTTGGTTTCGAGGTGTTTGAAGAAGGCGTTGATGCCTTCGAAGTGTTCGTTGCCCGTCCAGAGCAGGCGGCGTTGTTCGTCGGTCAGCTCGTAGTAGGGCTTGTGGATGGGGAAGCCGATGCGGTCGGCCACGCGGATGAGTTGGCGTTTCCATTCGCCCATGATTTCGCCGCGCCAGCAGGCGATGGCATCGTCATAGACGGAGAGGGCCTTGTTGGGCACCACGAGGTTTTCGTCGATGCCGATGACGCGTCCGAAGCCTTCGCAAACGGGGCACGCGCCGATGGGGCTGTTGAAGCTGAAGGTGTGCACCGTGGGTGTCTCGAAGCGGATGCCGTCGGCTTCGAACACTTTGGAAAAGCGCAGGCGTTGCGTCCCCCCCTCGGCCAGCACATCCAGCAGGCAATTGCCGTCGCCCTCGTTGAAGGCCGTCTCCACCGAGTCGGTCAGGCGGCTGATGGCGGCCTGCGTGTGCTCCACCACGAAGCGGTCGATGACGAGGTACACCTCCGCGCCGCTCCCCAGTCCGTCCGCCCGGTCGATGGCTTCCTGGATGCGCAGCGTCTCGCCCGCCACCTCCACGCGGCTGTAACCCTGTTGTTGCAGGGTTTGCAGTTGGGCGGCCAGCGTGCGCCCGGCGGGCACGGTGATGGGGATGAGCACCATGAGGCGCGTGCCGTCGGGGTAGCGCATGGCGGCTTCCACCACGTCCTCGGCCTCGTGCTTCTTGACCAATTGGCCCGATATGGGGGAGTACGTCTTGCCGATGCGGGCGTAGAGCAGCTTGAGGTATTCGTATATCTCGGTGGAGGTGCCCACGGTGGAGCGGGGGTTGCGCGTGTTCACTTTCTGCTCGATGGCGATGGCGGGCGGGATGCCCTTGATGTAGTCCACCTCGGGCTTGCTCATGCGGCCGAGGAACTGCCGCGCGTAGGCCGACAGGCTTTCCACGTAGCGGCGTTGGCCCTCGGCGTAGAGCGTGTCGAACGCCAGCGACGACTTGCCCGACCCCGACAGCCCCGTGACGACCACCAGGCGGTTGCGGGGGATTTCCACGTCGATGTTCTTCAGGTTGTGCACCCGGGCACCTTTTATGATGATGTTTCCTTGTTGCGACATGCCTTCTTCGTTTTGCGGTAAGACGTGCAAAAGTACGAAAAAAAGGGGATTGCCGTAATCCGGAGGACGGCTTTGCCATTTCGCCTGAAAATTATGTTATTTAACAGCTTTTTGAATTTCGCCTTTTCTTTGTTTGGTATTTTGAATAAATTCCTTTATGTTTGTGGCGTGTTAATTTAATTTATTATTTAATCCTTTAATTAAAATTAAAACGGAAAAATTATGAAAAAGACAAGTCTCCTGTGGGGTGCGCTGTGCGCCGCCCTGCTGCTCTCCGGATGCAAGGAAGAGCAAACCGTGTTGTCGTTGGAAAACCTGCCTACGACCACCATCGAGGGCTACCTCACCTACGATGCCGGGTATCGTGACAACGGCAACAACCAGTACGTGCGTGACAATGAAAAGCCCGCCGCCAACGTGCCGTTGCGCGTTACGGTGGATTACGACCAGTACCAGTCTGGTGCGGTGGGCACGAAGGTGTACGAAGGCCAGACCGATGGCGATGGCAAGTACTCCGTGCAGATACACACCACGCTCACCGGTGTGATGGCGGAAGTGAACCCCATGCCGTTTGAAGCCCCTTACGGCGAGCTGGTGGAAGCCGACGGCACACAAAGCCTGAAGACGGTACAATATTATTATACGATGAGCAACCCCGTCACATTTGGCTCTACCGAAACCATGCCCGGCATCGTCAACAAGAATCAGGACAAAGCCGCTTTCAGTGGTAAAGAAGTGGAAGGTGAGAAAGAATATTACAATGTGATAGTAAAAGGATTTGTGCTGGCTCAGACAGGAAATATGGGAGGCACTGCGGGAAAGTCAAACAACCAAGTGAAAGTCTCTTATGGTCAGAACGGCGTAGCAGAAGTGGTTGTTATTGGCACGACGGACGGGGCAGGAGCCTATCAGGTGAACCTGCCTATTGAGGACCTTTCGTCCTCATACACAATCACGGCTGAAGCCCTGGCGTGCCAAGGATACTATCTGAATTATACGGGAACAACATCCGAATCGGTGTCGGGTATATATTCTGCCGTAAGCAATGCCACGAAATATTTCAGTCCTGACGGTTTCAACAACCGTACGGTAACCATGGACGACATTGAAATGTACTTTACCGCCAACGAATAAGGAAAGGAGGACATCAATCATGAAAAGATATTTGAAATCCATCGCATTGGCGGCTGCCTGCGGGCTTGCCATGCCCTTGTGCCTCTGCGCCCAGGAGCAAGGCGACGTGACCGCCACGAAGGCCGCCAAGGTGTACGTGCCCGAGCAAGGCGACTTCGCCATCGGCTTCGACGTGACGCCCGTGCTGCGCTACGTGGGCAACTTCTTCAACGGCAACACGAGCAACAACGCCATGGACAACGGCCTGCAAGGCTCCCCGGCCATGGGCAACGTGTTCCAAGGCCCCGTGGCCTCCATCATGGCCAAGTACATGATAACCGACCAGCTGGGCTTGCGTGCCAACATCGGGCTGCTCAACCGCAACACGCACAGCCAGGTTTACGTGCCCAACGACGTATATAGCCAGTTGCCCCACGACCCGGACGTGGCGGGCGACGCGCGGCTCATCGACCACCGCACGCAGAAAGTATCGGGCGGCAGCATCAACATCGGTCCCGAGTGGCGCGTGGGCAAGCGGCGCGTGCAAGGCGTGTTCGGCGTGGATGCCATGGTGGCTTTCCAGAACACGAAGACGAGCTACGCCTGGGGCAACGCCCTGACCGACGTGAACCAGCACCCCACCTCCTCCTGGCAGGATGCCTGGCAAGGCAACTACCGCACGCTGGAGCATTACAACGACGGCCACAACGTGTACGCCGGCCTGCTGGGCCACGTGGGCATCGAGTTCTTCGTCGCACCGAAGATATCCCTCGGCGCCGAGGTGAACGTGAACGCCTATTGGCAATTCGGCAACCAGGAATACCGCAAGTCCGAAGGCTTCAACACGGCCACCGGCCTGGTGGAAACGCGCACCGACCTGGTGTCGCCCGCAGGCCTGAAGGAATTCTACTTCGGCACGGAGAACCTGGGCGGCTGCCTGTACATGATGTTCTATTTTTAGTCCTTGACCAAGCGTGATACAAGCCCTCCCGGCAGGCACAAGAGCCTTGCCGGGAGGGCTTGTTTTTTGTGCCCCTGTTGATGCAAGGACAATGGCCGTTTGTAGAGCCGTCACTCCCGTGGTGGCTCTTTTTGTGTCGTAGGAATGCGAATGCGAGCCGCCACGGGAGTGACGGCTCTACCTCGCCCCGATGCGGAGCTTCGGGGCAAGCTCTGTGTTCTCTCCCAAGTTCATCCGCGCAAGGGGAAAAACTCTGTGTGTCTCTGTGTTTCCTTCCCCTGTCTTATGTCGAACTCACGTGTTTTTCTCCCCTCCCCTCACTCCTTCACGTACACGCGGTGGGAGCCCCTGCCGGAGGCGCGCAGCCCGCTGCCCGGGGTGGAGGCCCAGCGGCGCAGCTCCTCGCGGGCGGGGGTGGCGCACAGGCCGGTGAAGGTGCGGTAGTCGTTCACGGTGAGGTAGGGGTGCGCGGCGAGGTGCTCCACGGCCAACGCCAGCCGCTCCTCGGGCGTGTAGCGGGTGGAGGAGCGTCCCGGCCTGTAAGGCGAACGCTCCAGGCGCAGCCCCCGGTTCATCTCGTTCACGAGGTGTTTGTCCACCCGCAGGTTCACGCCCCTCACCCGCAGGCTGCGGGCGTTGCGGCGGGTCACGCCCGGCACTTCCGGCTCGGCATCGTCCGCCAGGCCCAGCGACGCGCTGAAGATGCCCAACCCGTCGATTTTCACTCGGTCGCCCTCGCGCAGGTGCCAGGCCAGGTACTTGCACACCGAAGCCAGTATGCCCTTCACCTCGCCCGCGCTGAAGGTGCTTTCCTCGCCCGCCCGCTCGGCCAGTTCGTCGGTGGTCACCACCCGCCCCCCGGCCATGCGGGGGTAGGTTGTCTTGGTGCCCTCGCCGTGCAGGTCGGGGAGGGCTTGCATTTTGTAATAAGCCATGTGGTTAATGTTTAATGATTAATGTTTAATGATTAATGTTTAATGATTAACACCTCACCCCTGACCCCTCTCCCTGGAGGCTGTGTGAAAGCCACGAAACAAACCCGCCGTCATTTCGACCGTAGGGAGAAATCCCCTTCTACAACGCT
>CASFUX010000254.1 GCA_949297975.1 uncultured Bacteroidales bacterium | reverse complement strand
CGGTCGCGCAGCAACTGCGTGTCGTACTCCTTCACGTCCTGCGGGTGGCAAGCCGTCTGCATTCTGTAATTCACTTGGGCGGTAGCCGACATGGCGGCTGCCCCTACCAATACTGCCAAAGCAAGTCTTTTCATTTTCTTATTCTCCTATTATTTAATGGTTATTTGTTTTTAGTAGCGGGTAGTTTCCGTTAATCACTAATCACTAATCGTTAATCGTTTCCTTGATGATGCGGCGGCGGTTGAAGATGGCCAGAGCCAGCGTGCCCAGCACGAGGATGGCCGAACCCACGTATTTGAAATTATAGACCGCATGGAAGATGACCCAGGCGAAGAGGCTCGATGCGAAGTCGAGCGCGCCGCCCTGGAAACCTTCGGGGATGCGTACCGCCGCGTCGGCCGTGCGGGCGTACACGTCCTGCGCCGCTTGGGTGAAGAAGGGGGCGAGGTCGGTCACGAAGTACAGCCCCACGATCAAGGCCACGAGGCCGATGATGAACGTCTTCAGCACGTTGCCCTTGGTGATGGGCAGCACGGCGGGGAACAGGTAGAACATGCCCGCCAGCGAAGCGAGGGGCAGGAACTGGTTGCCCGGCAGCACCACCGACAGGAACAGGATGACGGGGATGAGCAGCAACGACACCACCAGCGTGGTGGGATGGCCGATGACCAGGGCCGGGCTCATGCCGATGCTCAGCCCCGCGCTGTTCTTGAACTTGCGCGATACCAGTTCGCGCGTGGCTTCGGAGATGGGCTTCAGCCCCTCGATGAACAGCGAGGTGATGCGCGGGATGAGTTCCATGACGGCACCCATCTTGATGCCCAGCCCCAGGATGGCGGGGATGCTGTCCACCACTTCCTGCCAGTTTTCGCAGGCCAACGCCCCGATGGCGCAGCCCACGATGACCCCGAGGAAGAGCGGTTCGCCCAGGATGCCGAATTTCTTCTTCATGCCCTCAGCGTCGATGTTCAGCCGGTCGAACCCCGGTATCTTGTCCAACGCCTTGTCGATGACCACGGCAAACGGCACGAAGCCCTGGCAGAACGGCTGCGGGATGGAAATGCCGTCCATGCCCTCGTAGTAACGCTGGAACTTACGGCTGGTGAGGTCGGCCATCACCAGCGTGATGATGTAGCAGATGATGGCGGCGAAGAAACCCCACCAGATGTTGTCCGTGGCGAAGTACACCACCGCCCCGATGAAGGCGAAGTGCCAATAGTTCCACAGGTCGATGTTCACCGTCTTGGTGGTCTTGGTGAGCAGCATGACGATGTTCACCGCCAGGCACACGGGGATGATGAACGCGCCCACGGTAGTGTTGTAGGCCACCGAGGCGGCGGCGGGCCAACCCATGTCGAAGATGCCGAGGTTCAACCCGTAGATCTCCGTCATTTTCTTGAGCGGTGCGCCGAGGCTGTCGGTGAGCAACGCCGTGACTACTGACAGCCCCACGAAACCCACGCCCACCAGCAGGCCGCTTTTCAACGCCTTGCCAAACTTGATGCCGATGCACACGCCGAGCACGGTGAAGATGATGGGCATCATCACGGCCGCGCCCAGTCCTATGATATAACTGAATACTTGCTCCATACGTTTCCTCCCGTTATCTTACTCGTTTGATGATGTCCAACGCTTCCCGGCACAGGGCGGTTATCTTGCTCCAGTCCTTGGCCGCAACCACGTCTTTGGGGAACAGGTTGCTGCCCATGCCCACGCAGGTGGCTCCGGCCTGGAACCAGCCCCGCAGGTTGTCTTCCTCGGGTTTCACGCCGCCCGTAATCATGAGCATCGACCACGGCATGGGGGCTTTTAGGCCTTTCACGAATTTGGGGCCGAGCACGTCGCCGGGGAACACCTTGCACAGGTCGCAGCCGCATTCCTGCGCGAAGCCCACTTCGGATAC
This sequence comes from uncultured Bacteroidales bacterium, assembly GCA_949297975.1. Lineage (GTDB taxonomy): Bacteria > Bacteroidota > Bacteroidia > Bacteroidales > Paludibacteraceae > QVMH01. Next base: position 13,068 of record CASFUX010000254.1, on the reverse strand, counting down.
CGAGCCGCATCCCGGCGTGTAGGGCACCAAGCGGCGGTTGCACACCTTGGCCACTTCGGGGTTGAACAGCGGGCCGACGATGAAGTTCGCCCCCAGCTGGATGTAGAGCGAAGCCGCCGCCGGTTCCACGATGGACCCCGCGCCCAGTATCATGTCCGGGCATTCCTGTGCGGCGTATTTCACTAACGCGCCAAACACTTCATGGGCAAAGTCGCCCCGGTTGGTAAACTCGAAGGCGCGTATGCCGCCCTCGTAGCAGGCCTTCAGCACCTGCTTGGCCGTGTCCACATCGGCATGGTAGAACACCGGCACGAGACCGGTAGCCTGCATGGTGGACAGTACTTGCATTTTATTGTATCGCATGAATGAATTTACTATTAGACTATTAACTATTTACTGTTTTACCTAATACTGTTGATTGTTTTGTCATTTATTGTTAGACCGTTTACCATTGGTCACATAGTCAATGGTAAATGGTCTAATAGTAAATGAAATGTTACCGTTGCACCCGTCCGCTGGCGTCGCCGCCCGCGAGGGCTTCCACCTCGGCGGCGGATACCATGTTGAAGTCGCCGGGGATGGTGTGCTTCAGGGCCGAGGCCGCCACGGCAAATTCCAGTGCCTCGCCCTGCGTGGGCTTGGTGAGCAGGCCGTGGATGATGCCGCCGGAGAAGGAGTCGCCACCGCCCACGCGGTCGATGATGGGCATGATGTCGTACCGTTTCGAGGTATAAAATTCCTTGCCGTCGTATATCATGGCCTTCCAGCCGTTGTGCGAGGCCGAGAACGACTCGCGCAGGGTGGAGATGACGTACTTGAAGCCGAACGTCTCGGCCATCTGGCGGAAGATGCCTTTGTAGCCTTCCGCGTCCGTCTGCCCTGCCTGCACGTCGGCATCGGGCTTGAAGCCGAGGCACAGCTCGGCATCTTCCTCGTTGCCGATGCACACGTCCACGTATTGCATCAGGGGGCGCATGATGGATTGCGCTTTCTCTTTCGTCCACAGTTTCTTGCGGAAGTTGAGGTCTACGGACACGGTCACGCCGTGCCTGTGGGCGGCCTCGCAGGCCAGGCGGGTGAGTTCCGCCGCCTTGTCGGAGATGGCGGGGGTGATGCCCGACCAGTGGAACCAGTCCGCTCCCTGCATGATGGCGTCGAAGTCGAAGTCCGCGGGGTCGGCTTCCGCGATGGCGGAGTGGGCGCGGTCGTAGATGACCTTGCTGGGGCGCATGGCGGCTCCGCTCTCTAAGTAGTAGATGCCCACGCGGTCGCCGCCCCGGGCGATGTAGTCCGTCTTCACGCCGTAGCGTCGCAAGGCGTTGACGGCGCATTGACCGATTTCGTGTGTCGGCAGTTTGGTCACGAAGTAAGCGTCGTGTCCGTAGTTGGCGCAGCTCACGGCCACGTTGGCTTCGCCGCCGCCATACACCACGTCGAACGAGTCGCATTGCACGAAGCGCGAATTGCCCGGCGACGACAGGCGGAGCATGATTTCTCCTAACGTTACAATTTTTTTACCCATGTCTTTGTCTTTTGTTGATGTTTTGTTTTGTGGTAAGAATTGAAAGCCCAAAATTACCACCTTAATTTGGAATCGGACTGCAAGAAAACAATCAAATTCCTGCCAAAATTGTCCTAAAATAGTATCATTTCATGGAAAAAATGCAAAAAACGGGCAAAAGCGTACCGGCGTTTTGCATTCTCCCGTTTTCCAAGCCCGTTGCCCGGGGTCAGAATTGGAAGAAATGCTTGGCGTTGTAGTAGCTGATGTTTTCCACCATTTGCCCGATGAAATCGAGCTCTTCGGCAGGCAGCAGCCCGGCTTCCACGTCGCCTCCGATGAGGTTGCACAGCGTGCGGCGGAAGTACTCGTGGCGGGGGTAGGAGAGGAAGCTGCGCGAGTCGGTGAGCATGCCCACGAAGCGGCTCAGCAGTCCCAGCAGCGAGAGGGCGTTCATCTGCCGCTCCATGCCGTCCTTCTGGTCCAGGAACCACCAGCCCGAGCCGAATTGCATCTTGCCCGGCATGCTGCCGTCCTGGAAGTTGCCCATCATGGTGGCCAGCATTTCGTTGTCGGCAGGGTTCAGGTTGTACACGATGGTCTTGGCCAGCTTGCCCTCCCGGTCCAGCCGGTCGAAGAAGCGCGACATGGCCTGTGCGGTGCTGAAAGTGCCGATGGAATCGCACCCGATGTCCGGTCCCAGCTGGCGGTACAGGCGGGTGTTGTTGTTGCGCAACGCGCCGTAGTGGAACTGCTGCGTCCAGCCTTTTTCCCAGTCCATTTCGGCGAAGGCGACGAGCATGGCCGACTTGAACCGGGCCGTTTCGTCCTCCGTCAGTGCATGTCCGCCGTATACCTTGTTGAATGCGGCCTTGATTTCGGCCTCCGTGTAGTCCTCGGCGTAGAATGCGCCCAGCCCGTGGTCGGACAGGCGGCAACCCTGCCCGGCGAAGAAGTCGTGGCGGCGGCGCAAGGCATCCATGAGGTCGCCGAAGGTGGAGATGGACACGTCCGCCGCTTCGCCCAGCCGTTCCACGTAGGCGCGGAAAGCGGCAGGGTCGTCCACCGCCAGGAGCTTGTCCGGCCGCCAGGTGGGCAGCATCTTGATTTCGAAGCCGTCCTGGCGGGTGCGGATGTGGTGTTCAAGCGAGTCGGCGGGGTCGTCGGTGGTGCACACCACCTCCACGCGGTAACGGCGCATGAGGTTGCGGGCGCTGTATTCGGGCGTTTGCAGCTTGGCGTTGCACTCGTCGTATATGTCACGGGCGGTGCGGGGCGACAGCAGCTTGTCGATGCCGAAAGCCGTGCGCAGCTCCAGGTGCGTCCAGTGGTACAGCGGGTTGCGCATGGTGTAGGGCACGGTCTCCGCCCATTTCTCGAACTTCTCCCAGTCGCTCGTGTCCGTCCCCGTGCAGTAGCGTTCCGGCACGCCGTTGGTGCGCATGGCACGCCACTTGTAATGGTCGCCGCCCAGCCACAGCTCGGTGAGCGAGGCAAAGCGGTGGTCGTCCGCCACCATGGCGGGGTCGAGGTGGCAGTGGTAGTCGATTATCGGCATCCGGGCCGCATGTTCGTGGTAGAGTTTTTGCGCCGTTTCCGTTTGCAGCAAAAAGTCTTTGTCCATAAATTGTTTCATGACACGTATCTATGTGTAGGGTTTGTTTGCGTGAAAATGCGCCGACATCCCTTCCAGGTGGATGGGGACGGGGTTGTGTGTGCGCACACAAAGGTACGAAATGTTTGCGGATAAACCATTGGGGACGGGCTTTTCTTCGTGGAATTTTTCTTTTTTATATTCTAAATATTTGACAATAAACAAGATGAGTTTCTTGCCGATGCCATGAAGGCGAGGCGTTTTCTCCTTTAACCCAAGTCGGTCATTAAATTTCGTCTGACTTTGCTTTTGTGTTGGGCTGTTTGCTTCAGCCGAAACACATCACGTCCATATGGGAAACACAATAGGCACAATAGCTTTCCCAAGTCCTTGTGTTCAAGGGAAGTTTATCGGGAGATGCGGCTTCGCCTTTTCTCCCGCAGTCCACAATAGCGGCGGACTGCCTATGTGACCTTCGGGGAAAGTCCGAAGGGTTTTCCCCGCTTGCCTCCCTGTTTCTCGCAGGTGAGATACTATTGTATCTATTGTGTTTCAATATATAGCTGCAAGCTACAGACTTGCCAAGATGTTCCCTGGATGGTCTAATGACCGCTTGGGGCAAAAACGTTATAAATCATTAAAAGCCGGGTGCTTGTTCGTCCAAACGGCCGACCGGGTTGTTATTCATATACTTTCACATTTAACCGTCAGCCGTTATGAAAATCGAATTCATCGGGGCCACCCGCGAGGTGACCGGCAGCAAGTTTCTGTTAACGACCAAGGCGGGCAAGCGCATCCTGCTCGACTGCGGCATGTTCCAGGGCAAAGGGCTGGAGACCGATGCCATGAACCGCGACTTGGGCTTCGACCCCAAGACGATAGACCACGTGATACTGACCCACGCGCACATCGACCATTCGGGGCTGATACCGTATATTTACAAGCTGGGCTTCCGAGGGTCGGTGGTGTGCACCCCGGCCACGCGCGACTTGTGCTCCATCATGCTGGTGGACAGTGCGCACATCCAGGAGCTGGACACCAAGTGGTTCAACAAAAAGCAGTCGCGCAAGCACCTGCCGTGCATCTCGCCCATATACAACGTGGTGCACGCCGAGCGGTGCATGGAGCTGTTTGTCACCACGGCCTATGACCGGCGGCTGTACATCGACGAGAACGTGAGCGTGAAGTTTACCAACACGGCGCACATGTTGGGCAGCGGGGCGGCACACATCCGCATCAAGGAGGGGGGCGAGGTGACGAACATCTGCTACACGGGCGACATCGGGCGCACGGACAACTACCTGCTGGCTCCCTGGACGCGCTTCCCGCAGTGCGACTACCTCATCACCGAGTCCACCTACGGCAACCGCCTGCACCCGCCGATGGGCGAGACGGGCGAGGAGCTGCTGCGCATCGTGGAGGAAACGTGCGTGCGCCGCTGGGGCAAGGTCATCATCCCCTCGTTTTCCGTGGGGCGTACGCAGGAAATCGTCTATACGCTCAACCGTTTCTACAACGCCGGGCGGCTGCCCCGCATCGAGGTGTTCGTGGACAGCCCTCTGTCGGTCAACGCCACGGACATATTCCGCCTGCACACCGATGCTTTGAACGACCGGGTGAAGGAGACCATGCTGCGCGACCCCGACCCCTTCGGCTTCAATTCGCTGCACTACATCACGGACGTGAACGAGTCCAAGGCCCTCAACAGCTACAAGCGTCCCTACATCATCATCTCCGCATCGGGCATGGCCGAGGCCGGGCGCATCAAGCACCATATATCCAACAACATAGAGAACCCCAACAACACCATCCTGATGGTGGGCTACTGCACGCCCACTTCGCTCGGCGCACGCCTGCAACAGCCGGGACTGGAGGAAATCTCCATCTTCGGCAAGCCGCACCGGGTCAATGCCCGCATCGCCCACATCGAGGGCTTTTCGGCGCACGGCGACTACCGGGAGATGATTGACTACCTCACCTCGTCGCTCGACCCGAAGCAGATAAGGCAGACTTTCCTGGTGCACGGCGAGCCGGAGGCTCTCACGGAGTACCGCGAGCACCTGCGCGAGGCGGGCTTCCGCCGCCTGGCCATTCCCGAAGTGCGGCAGGTGGCGGAGTTGTGAGTTTTTTGGGGGAATACCCGCAATTTGTCAACACAAAACCACAATAGGCACAATAGAAAAATAGGCGAGGAAATTTAGGGAAATGCCTTTGCTACTTGTAAAGGAGGTCACAATAGTATGCGCCGCCGCTTCGCAGCAGGCATGAAGTATGTATCGTCCGCATAGATTGCCGAACTGACCATACGGAAGTAATCCAGAGTCCCGATGCCCTGGCATCGGGACTTCTGTTGTGTGCTTCTTCCCGCCTGTACTGTAGGAGAGGCTTTCTCGCAGGGCATGTAATCTCTATTGTGTCTATTGTGGTTTTGTGTCGGCAAATTGCGGACATTCATTTTTTTTCAGAAATACACGTCTGCTCCCTTCCCACCGACCGGGTCGATGAACATGGCGTAGTACACCGGCAGGTAAGTCACCGCTCCGTTGCTCCACACCTCCCGCTCGTTGGACAGCACGAGGCCGGACCGGATGTGGTAGTCGGGTGTGGCGAGCAGGTTGTTCAATGCGCTATGCACGGTGTAGTCTTTGCCCGATTTCACTTCCACGGGCAGCACGCTCAAGGTTGAGTAATCGTCCACCAGAAAGTCCACTCCCCCCCGTTGGCGGTTGTCGTAGTAGAACAGTTTGTGGCCGTGTGCCTTTAGTTCCTGTGCCACCACGTTTTCATACACGGCTCCCAGGTTGATGCTGCGTTCATCGTCCAGTATGGGGCGCAAGTTGTGCTGGTAGAGTTGTGCGGTGAGCATGCCCACGTCGTTGAGGTATAATTTCAGCAGGTTTTTCTGCACCGATTCGGCCAGCGGGTATCGGGGATTGGATATGGCGTGCACGGCTAGCGTGATGCCCGACGAGATGAGGTATTCGAACTCCTCCCGGTAATGGCTGAAGCGGTCGCCCTCCCGGCCTTGTATGTCCTTGGCCACGATGCGCTTTTTCTTGTTTTCCATTTGTGAGGGTATCATGTCGTAGATGCGGCGGATGAGCAGGTTGCGTCCGTTGTCCTGCTCGTATTTGGAAGCATCGATGCCGTAGAGCGTGCGGATGGAATGTTGCACCTCGCGCACCCGCACGATGTTGTGTGATGCCAGATATTCGTTGACCGCATCCGGCATTCCGCCCACGAGCAGGTACCGGCGGAACAGGCCGAGCATCTTGGCGTGCAGTTCCTCGCTCAGGCTTTCCTTGCGCCGGTATCGCTCCCTCATGCTGTCAATCATCTCCAAGCCCACGCCATTGGCTATGATAAATTCCTCGAAGTCAAGTTGGTGCATCTCTTTGCGCAGGATGCTCCCTACCGGGATGGAGGTGGTGGAACGTAGCGCGATGCCCAGCAGACTGCCGCTGGCTATGAAGCGGTAGCGATGCTCTTGACGGAGGAATTTGAGCATGGTGAGGTATTGAGGATAATGCTGTATTTCATCGAGAAACACCAGAGTATTGGCCGCATCGCCCAGACGTGTGCCCGCCACCATGCTCAGAATGAGGTAAAATTCTTCCGTGGTATGGATGTTTTTGAACAGGCGCGGGCCTTCATCGTCTTCCACAAAGTTGATTTCCACGAAATTCTTGTACATCCGGGTACCGACTTCGCGCACGATGTAAGACTTGCCTATTTGCCTGGCTCCTTCGAGCACCAGTATCTTGTCTGAATCCGACCGCAAATGTTCTTCAATGTCTTTGCTTATCTTTCTGTACAACATGTCTATTTACACTTTTCAATAGAAAATCACCTTGCAAAATTACACTTTTCAATAGAAAAACAAGCCCGGGAAATACACTTTTCAATGAAAACGGCCTTTCTTCCGCGTCCCTACGGAAATTTTCTTGTGTCCGTGCGGAATTTTATTTCCGTCCGTGTGGAAATTTCCTTGTGTCCGTGCGCGTTTCCGGGTGGCAGGATGGGGGTGCTTTCCGTTTTGCTTTCCGAATTATGGTAATGAATACGGTAATGAATACGGTAATGATTACGGTAATAGGGAAAGCATAATATTAAACATAAACAGAAACTCTCTATAGAGAGAAAAAAATAGAGGCTGCGTTCCTTCGCCGTTGGTTGAAAAAACGACCCAAGGAACGGGGGTGTTTTCTGTCGTCGGTTGGCCGGGTTTTGACAAAAAAACATTACTTTTGCACGCGATAGCAGAAATTTCGGACGCAATGTCGAATGTGCACGGAGCCATATCATTCAACGTGCCCGAGCCTACGCTGAGGCGTTTGCCGTGGTATCTGGCCTACGCCCAGCTGGTGCAGAAGGACGGCGGGCAGTACCTGTCGTCCACGCAGATTGCCCACAACATAGCGGTGGATCCCTCCATGGTGGCGAAGGACTTGTCCTACGTGAACATCGCGGGACGCACCCGCGTGGGCTACGAGGTGGACGAACTGGTGCGGGTGCTCGAACGCTTTCTGGGCTTCACCCAGCCGCACAAGGCGTTCCTTTTCGGCGTGGGGCGGCTGGGCGGCGCGTTGCTGCCTGACAACGGGCTGGAGCAGTTCGGCCTGGAAATCGTGGCGGGCTTCGACGTGAAGCACGAGCTGGACGGCACGTGCATCAACCACATCCCGGTGCACCACATCAGCCGCTTCCCCGAATTGCGCGGGCTGGCGGGGGTGGACATCGGCATCCTCACCGTGCCGGTGGACCGGGCGCAGCAGGTGTGCGACACGATGGTGGCCGGGGGCATCAAGGCCGTGTGGAACTTCACGCCTTACCGCATCCGCGTGCCCGAGAACGTGGTGGTGCAGAACACCTCCATCTACGCCCACCTGGCCGTGATGTTCAACCGCCTGCACGCCATCAATGAAGCCTCCCCAAGCCCCTCCCAAGAAGGGGATGCGGCAGGCGAATGGAAAGATGAATAGGAAAAGTCCAAGGCCAACGGTCTTGTGGCATTCAGCGTAGGGCATCGCCCTACGGGCAGAGGCAGGAAAGCGGTAGGGGCGAAAAATCTTTCGCCCGAAATCTGCGTTATCTGCGTGAAATAGAACAATGAAAATCATCGCGATAGGACATAATTACCGGGAGCACAACCGCGAGCTTGACAGCGGCGACCCCGCCGAGCCGGTGGTGTTCCTCAAGCCCGATACGGCTTTGCTGCTCCACAACCGCCCGTTTTACATCCCCGACTTCACCGGCGAGTTGCATTACGAGACGGAGCTGCTGGTGCGCATCAACCGCCTGGGCAAGCACATCGCGCCCCGCTTCGCCCACCGCTATTATGCCGAGGTGGGGCTGGGGGTGGACTTCACGGCACGCGACTTGCAACGCCGTCTGCGGGCCGAAGGCAAGCCGTGGGAGGTGTGCAAGGCGTTCGACGGCTCGGCGGTGGTGAGCGAGTTCATCCCGTTGGAGCGGGCGGGCGGCGACATCGGTCACATCCGCTTCCGCCTCGACTTGAACGGGCGCACCGTGCAGCAGGGCGACACGGCGGACATGATTTTCCCCGTGGACGAGCTGATAGCCTACGTGAGCCGCTTCTTCACGCTGAAGATGGGCGATATCCTCTTCACCGGCACGCCCGCCGGGGTGGGGCAGGTGGCCATCGGCGACCGCCTCGAAGGCTACATCGGCGAGGAAAAGATGTTCGATTTCCGGGTAAAGTGAGCGATAAAAGGGAAAAGTAGAAAGGGAAAAGGTGAAAGTAAAAGCACAAGGCCAACGGTCTTGTGGCATTCAGCGTAGGGCATCGCCCTACGGACAGAGGCGGGAAAGCGGTAGGGGCGAAAAATCTTTCGCCCGAAATCTGCGCCCATCTGCGTTATCTGCGGGGGAGGCAATCTGAAATCTGAAATTTGAAATCTGAAATCTGAAATCTGAAATTTGAAATCTGCAAATGAAAAGACCAACCATCCTATACATCCTGTTGCTGGCGGCTTCGCTTGCGGGGCGTGCGTCGGTGCACGTGTTTGCCGACCGTTCGGTGCTGGCCGAAGGCCGTTTCGTGAAAGTGCAGGTCACCGGGAGCGGGCTGTACCGCCTGCCTTATGCCGACTTGCGGGCCAAGGGCATCGACCCGGCCAACGTGCGCCTGTTCGGCTATGGCGGGGCCATGCTCAGCGAGGACTTCACGCAGCCCGCGCCCGATGACCTGCCCGAAGTGCCGGTGTACGACACGGGCGATGCCATCCTGTTCTACGCGCAGGGGGCGACCCGCTGGACGTATGACCCGGGCATGGACATGTTCACCCACGTGACGAACCCCTATTCCGACCACGGCTATTACTTCGTGACCTCGGACGAGGTGGGCGACAAGCTGCGCGTGGCCGAGCAGGCGGCGGTGGAGGCGGATGCGCCCACTTTGATGGACGAGTTCACCGATTATGCCTTGCACGAGGAAGAATTGTATTCGCCCGTGCGCGGCGGACGCGAGTTGTATGGCGAGCGGATGGCCGTGGGCGAGGAGCTGGGCTTGTCGTTTAGCTTCCCGCATCTGGCGGATGCCTCGGACGTGCGGGTGCGGCTCGATGTCATCAACGTATCGACCATGACCGTGGACGGTAACGGCAAGGTGACGAAGAACAACCGCTCCACGTTCACGCTGGCGCACAGCACGGCCTCGCACAACTTGCTGGTGGACGGGCGGCACGATTACGACCTGGCCACGCCGCACGATACGGTGTGGACTTACACGGCAGGCAGCGGGGAGCAGATGGACTTTGCGCTGCGCTTTGCCAATGCGAATGAAGCCACGGCCACGGGGTATCTGAATTTCCTGGAAGTGAACGCGCGGCGCAAACTGGTCTTGGACGACGCGTGGCTGATTTTCCATAACAAGGACGGGCGCACCGCAGGCACGTATCACCGTTACCAATTGTCCACCTCCGCCCCGGGGGTGCTGGTGTGGGACGTGACCGACCCGCAGCAGGTGGCGCAGATGCCGGTGGAACGCACGGGGCAGACCCTCAGCTTCGTGGACGTGGCAGACAGGGCGAAGTCCTACGTGGCGTTCGACCCCGCGCAGGCATCCGCCATCCCCGCCGCCACGTTGCTGGACGAGGTACCCGCCCAGAACCTGCACGGCATGGAGCCTGCGGGCATGTTGATTATCACCCATCCCGACTTCCTGCAAGCGGCCGAACGCCTGGCACAGGCCCATGCCGATTACAACGACGGTTTGCGGGTGGCGGTGGTCACGGCCGAGGAGGTGTATAACGAGTTCTCCTCGGGCACGCCCGATGCCACGGCCTACCGCCGCGTGTGCAAGATGCTGTACGACCGCTACCGGGGCACGGACAACGCCCTCCGATACTTGTTGCTGATGGGCAAAGGGTCGTTCGACAACCGGGGGCGGCTTTCCGCGTCGGGCAGCAGGCTGTTGCTTACGTTCCAGGCCGCAGCTTCCACCAACAGCACGAAGGCCTACGGCACGGATGACTATTTCGGCCTGCTGGACGATACGGAGGGCAACTCCATCGGCGGGCGCGACCGCATCGACATCGGCATAGGCCGTTTCCCGGTGCTCACGGCCGAGGAGGCCGACGAGGTGGTGGACAAAACCATCCGCTACTTGCAGGGGAAGGATTGCGGTTCGTGGCGCAACCAGCTGTGTTTCCTGGGCGACAATGGCGACAGCGGCAGCCACATGCGGCAGGCCAATACCTTTGCCGAAAACGTGATACGCCGCCATCCGGCTTACAACGTGAACAAGATACTGACCGATGCCTATCAGTACGAGGAGATGTCGAACAGCTATCCCGAGGCACGCCGCCATTTCCAAAACCTGCTGGCCGACGGGCAGCTCATGGTGACGTACATGGGTCACGGCAATGTGAACGGCTGGGGCGACGTGTTGAGCCTGGCCGAGATACGGGCGTTGGACAACGAACACCTGCCTTTGTTCGTGTCGGGCACGTGCGAGTTCTCCCGTTTCGACCGCGAGTTTGTCGCGGCGGGCGAGGAATTGTTCAAACTGCCCGACGGCGGGGGCATCGGGGTATTCTCGGCCTGCCGCACCGTGTACCAGAATTATAACGAGACCTTGGTGCGGAACTTCGTGGACAGCGTGATGGCGTTGTCCACCCGGCCGGCGCAGGCCGTCGGTGATGCGGTGCGGGCGGCCAAGAACACTTCGTTTGGCGACATGGCACGCATCGGGGCCAACACCCTGTCCTACGTTTACTTCGGCGACCCGGCGGTGCGCCTGCATTATCCCACCGATTACGCAATACAACTGACCGGCCTCACCGACGTGCAAGGCAACGACACGCTGAAGGCGCTCTCGGTGGCCGAGCTGCAAGGCATGGTGACCGACCGGGCGGGCGAGCCGCAAACCGGTTTCAACGGCGAGGTGGAAATCACGCTGCTGGACAAGGAGGAAAGCCGCAGTACCCTGGGCGGCAACGGGGATGAACCCTACACCTACCGCACCCGTAACACGGTGTCGATAGGCAAAGCCCGTGTGCACGACGGGACGTTTGCCCACACCTTCCTGGTGCCCGATGACATTAAATATAATATGGGCCGGGGCAAATTCATCTTCTATGCTTTGGATACGCTGCAACGTGACGAGGCGCAAGGCTATTACAGCAACTTCGTCATAGGCGGCTACAACGAGGACTTTGTGCCCGAAGCCGACGGGCCGGATGCCACCGTGTACCTGGACGACCCTTCGTTTGCTTCCGGCGACCGCGTGGATGAAACGCCCGTGTTCCATGCCGAGGTGTACGACCCCAACGGCATCAACCTGTACAGTGCTACGCCGGGGCACGACCTCATGCTGTGCGTGGACAACGAGCATTGGTACGCGTTGGCCGACCATTACGAGGCCGCCGATGGCGACTACCGGGCGGGCATCGTGGCTTACGAGCTGCCCGAACAGGCCGAGGGGAAGCATGTGCTCACCTTCCGTGTGTGGGACTTGTTGGGCAATTCCACCATCCGCACCTTGGAATATGAGGTGGTGCGCGGATGGCAGTCTGTTGCGGAGTTTGACGTGAAATGCTGGCCCAACCCCGTGCGCACCGCCGCCGACATCCGCATCACGTATGCCGACGAGGCCGAGGTGACGCAAGTCACGTTGGAACTGCTCGACCTGGCCGGGCGCAGGGTGTGGACGCGGCAGCAGGACGGCGCGGGCACGGTGTCCTGGCACGTGACGGACGGGGCAACGCCTCCCGGCATCTATGTGCTGCGGGCCAGCGTGCACACGCTTTCGGGCGATGTGCTCACGAAAACGGACAAAATCATCGTGGCCGGGCAATAAAAAGGAAGATATGACGTTTTAAGAAATCGTAAAGCCTCCCTCGGGGATGTTCAGCACACGGATAACACAGATTAAACGGATGAACACGGATTTCTTATCTCACTCTCCGTGTCTCTGTGGAATTTAATTCGATATAAACTCTAAAAAACAACAATAAATTACGAATGAAAAAGAAACTCATCATCATCTCATTACTGGGTGTGGCGGCTTTTGGCAGTGCCAATGCCCAAAGTTATGAAGTCGGAGAAGGGAGTTTAAATCCCTTGTACACGGCTATCCCCTCGCTTTCCATTGCCCCGGATGCACGTGCCGGCGGTATGGGCGACATTGGGGCAGCCACCACGCCCGACGTGTTCTCGCAGCATTGGAACCCTTCGAAGTACGCTTTCATGGAAAGTAAGGTGGGCTTCGCCTTCTCCTACACGCCGTGGTTGCGCACTTTGGTAGAAGACATCAACTTGGGCTACGTGTGCGGCTACTGGAAGCTGGGCGACCTGCAAGCGTTCAGTGCCTCGTTCCGCTACTTCTCCATGGGGAATGTGACTTTACGGGAAAATGATAGCGACCCTGGCACGATAGCCAACCCGAACGAGTTCGCTTTCGACTTGGCCTATTCGCGTCTGCTGGGCGAACACTTCTCCATGGCGGTGG
>CASFUX010000253.1 GCA_949297975.1 uncultured Bacteroidales bacterium | reverse complement strand
TCCTCGGCGCGGGTGATGGCCACGTAGAACAGCCGCCGCTCTTCCTCCAGGTCGCGCTCGTTCTCCATGCAGAAGGCCGATGGGAACAGTTCCTCCTCCATGCCCACGATGAATACTGCCTTAAATTCCAGCCCCTTGGCCGCATGGACGGTCATCAGCGTCACGCGGTCGGCATCGTCGGCCAGGTTGGTGTCCTGGTCGGTGAGCAGAGATATTTCGGCCAGATAGGCGGGCAGGTAGGCGTTGCCTTCGCCCGCAGCCTCCTTGTTTTCGCAAAACTCGTGGATGGCCTTCAGCAATTCCTGCACGTTGTCCTGCTTGCTCAGACTTTCGGGCGAACGGTCGAGCAGGGTGTCGGCCAGTATGCCGGTGCCCTTGATGACGCTTTGTGCCATGTCGTAGGCGTTGAGCGCATCCACCTGTTCGGCGAAGGTGTTGATGAGGTCGCGGAATTTCGCCAGCTTCGCCGCCGTGCCCGCGTTGACGGGCAGGTTGTACTTCAGCGGGTCGGTGAGCACGTCCCAGGCCGATGTGCCGTGCAGGTGGGCGCAGTCCAGCAGCTTGCCTACCGTGGTGTCGCCGATGCCGCGTGCCGGGTAGTTGATGATGCGCTTGAGCGATTCCTCGTCGTTCGGGTTGCTTATCAGGCGGAAGTAGGCCACCACGTCCTTGATTTCCTTGCGTTGGTAGAACGACAGTCCGCCGTATATCTTGTAGGGCAGCCCCTGCTTGCGCAACGCCTCTTCCAGCACGCGCGACTGCGAGTTGGTGCGGTACAGCACCGCCATCTCACCGTAGCCGTAGCCCGGCCGCCGGTGTAGCGTGCGGATGGTGTCCGCCACGTAAGTGCCCTCCTCCAGGTCGGTGTACAAGTTGGTTACCTTCAGCGGTTCGCCCTTTTCCTTTTGGGAGAAGATGGTCTTGCGTATCTGGGCCGAGTTCTTGTCGATGAGGCTGTTGGCCGCGTTCACGATGGTCTGCGTGGAGCGGTAGTTCTGTTCCAGTTTAAACAGCCGTGCCGATGGGTAGGTGTTCTTGAAGGTGAGTATGTTGTCGATGTTCGCCCCCCGGAAAGAGTAGATGCTTTGCGCGTCGTCGCCCACCACGCACACCCGTTCGTGCCCTTCGGCCAGCTTTTTCACGATGAGGTATTGGGCGAAGTTCGTGTCCTGGTATTCGTCCACTAATATATATTGGAACACGCGTTGGTACTTTTGCAGCACGTCCGGATGGTCGCGGAAGAGCAGGTTCGTCTGCAACAGCAGGTCGTCGAAGTCCATCGCGTCGGCCTGCTTGCAGCGTTGGCAGTACATGGCGTAAATCTCCGGCATCATCGGCACTTTGGCCAGCCGGTCGCTTCGTTGCAGGTCGGTGTTCGCGGCGTAGGCCTGCGGGGTGACGAGGCTGTTTTTGGCCGATGAGATGCGTCCCTGTACCATGCCCGGCTTGTACACCTTGTCGTCCAGTTGCATTTCCTTGACGATGGCCTTGACCAGGCTTTTGGAGTCGGCAGCGTCGTATATGGTGAAGTTGTGCGTGTAGCCGATGCGTTCGGCCTCGGCCCGCAGGATGCGTGCGAAGATGGAGTGGAACGTGCCCATCCACAGGTAGCGTGCCGTGTCGTAGCCCACCATCTGGGCGATGCGCGTCTTCATCTCGCGGGCGGCCTTGTTGGTGAAGGTGAGTGCCAGGATGGAAGCGGGATGCATGCCTTGGTGCAGCAACCAGGCCACTTTGTAGGTGAGCACGCGCGTCTTGCCCGACCCCGCCCCGGCAATGACCAGCGACGGGCCTCCAGTGTACACCACGGCTTCGCGCTGGCTGTCGTTCAAATCGTTCAAAAAAGGAAATTCCATGCTGCAAAAGTAAGGCTTTTCCGGCGATATTCGGCATGGGGAATGGGTATTGTTTCCCGGCTGGTTGACACCGAACAGATAAGAGCTACGAGTTATGAGCTACGAGTGCGGATGTGTAAGGGTGGAAAATTTTTCGTCCTTTGTTTAAGGTCGGCAGTCTTATGACATTCAGCGTAGGGCAACGCTCTGCGAACAGAGACAAGAAAGATATAGGGGCAAGAGATAAAAATCTATCCGCATTATGAAATACGCTCCCATTAGCGTTATCTGAGAGATATATGGGAAACCCTCAACTTGTGCTAATGAAAAATTCATCTTTCGTGCCATTTGCCGAAAGAAATAACTATTTTTGCAAAGATTTATCCCATTAGGTGGGAGCAAAAAAGAAGTTCATCATTAAAAAAGAAAAGAGTTATGTCTTTTGAAATTAGCGGAAAAATAATCGCTGTCCTGGACAAAAGGGGCGGCGTGTCGAAAACGACAGGTTCTCCCTGGAGCGTGCAGTCGTACGTCATTGAAACGAAGGAGCAATATCCGAAGAAATGTTGCTTTGAGGTGTTCGGGGAGGACAGGATAAACCAGTTTGCCATCCAGCTGGACGAGGACTTGACCGTGTCCCTTGATGTGGATGCACGGGAATATCAGGGCCGGTGGTATAATTCGCTCCGGGCATGGAAGGTGGACCGGAACGTTCAACAACCAGCCGCTCCCGTCCAGCAAGCCGGTGGAACGGACGACATCGACGCGGTGTTTGGAGCACCCAAAAATACGGACGAACCGCCGTTCTGATATTTAACTCATAGACAAAGGGCATGAAAAAGTTTGGACGTTGGGCATTGAAGATGGCGGGCTGGCGATACGTGACTACCGTGCCCGAGCCACTGAAGAGCGTCATTTGCGTGGCACCGCACACCAGCAACTGGGACTTCATCCTGGGCAAATTGTACTATTGGGCCGAGGGGCGCGATGCTTCGTTCCTCATGAAGAAGTCGTGGTTCTTCTTCCCGGTGGGCAACGTGTTGCGGCGCATGGGCGGCGTGCCGGTGGACCGTTCGCGCAAGTCGTCGGTGACGCGGCAGGTGGTGG
This sequence comes from uncultured Bacteroidales bacterium, assembly GCA_949297975.1. Lineage (GTDB taxonomy): Bacteria > Bacteroidota > Bacteroidia > Bacteroidales > Paludibacteraceae > QVMH01. Next base: position 14,824 of record CASFUX010000253.1, on the reverse strand, counting down.
AGATGTTCCACAGCCGCGAACGCTTCCACATCGCCATTACCCCCGAAGGCACACGCAAGCGGGTGAGAAAGTGGAAGATGGGTTTTTACCACATAGCCATGCAGGCGGGCGTGCCCATCCAACTGGCCTACATCGATTACGGGAAGAAGGAACTGGGTATCACGGGCTTGTTCCAACCTACGGGCGATGAGGCTGCCGACTTGAAACAGATACAAGCCTTCTACCGGGGTGTCACGGCGCGTTACCCCGAACAGTTTTATTTGGAGGTGGAATCGTGAAAATCGCTTCCCACAATCAATCCTTTATGCGCCTTTCCCTCATTCAAGATACTATCGCCTGGGCGGATAAGCCAGCCAATCTCCAACGGGTGGAATGCCAGCTGGAGCAACTGGCCGGGCAGACGGATTTGGTCGTGCTGCCCGAGATGTTCACCACAGGTTTCTGTACCGACCGCATGGATTTGGCCGAGGACATGCAAGGGCCTACAGTGCAGGCCATCCGGCGATGGACGGCAGGATTCGGCTTGGCCGTGAGCGGCAGTTTCCTGGCCAAGGAGCACGGGCGGTATTACAACCGGGCATTCCTCGCTTTGCCTGACGGCGGGATGTACACGGCCGACAAGCGTCACCTGTTCGAGCCGGGCGGGGAGGGTCGTCTGCTGTCGCCGGGTGACAGGCGGTTGATAGTGCCTTACAAGGGGTTCAACATCTGCGTGCTGGTGTGCTATGACTTGCGCTTCCCCGTGTGGTCGCGCAACGTGGACAATGCCTATGACTTGCTGATTTATGTGGCCAATTGGCCTGCCGTGCGGGCGAATACGTGGAGCGTGTTGCTCGAAGCGCGTGCCATGGAGAACCTGGCTTACGTGTGCGGCGTGAACCGCATCGGCGAGGGGGGAGACGGCCTGTTGTACAGCGGCGGTTCCAAGGTAGTCGATGCCAAGGGCGATGTGATGCTTGCCATGCCTGACGGGCAACATGCCGTGGCCACTGTCGAGTTGAGCAAGGAAGCCTTGGAGAGGGTGCGCACCAAGTTCCCCGTATGGCGGGATGCGGACAGGTTCAAACTATTAATGATTGACGATTAGCTATTATAAACTACTAACTGTTTTGTTTATGAAGAAGAATATGATGTGGGCGGGTGTTGCCGCCTTGTTGTTGGGCTTGTCCGGTTGCGGCGGCAAGCAAGTTGACCGGGCAGCCTTGGAAGGAAACCATTGGGTGCTCAGCACGATGAACGGCACGGATGCCGCGACGTTGTTCACGGAAAAGGTGCCGACGATAGACTTCAACTTCACCGATTCCATCGTTTATGGTAACTCGGGATGCAACCGCTACACGGGTGGTTTCCGCTTGGCGGGCGGCAGGTTGCTGGCTCCGCACATGGCTTCCACGCGCATGGCTTGCGCCGACATGGAGCATGAAGGCGAGTTCCTCTCCGTGTTCGCTGGCGAGGGTGCGGCCTTGTCTTTGGAGGAGGGCGGCGTGTTGAGACTGGAAAATGAGGGTGTCGTGCTGACGTTTGCCAAGGGGGATGCCCCGGGGCAATAGGGTGGCTCCGGCATCGGTGAAATAGGGAGATGCGCATCGGTACGAAAAGTGATGCGCATCGGTTGCCGAAATGATGCGCATCACTTGGGGTAAGTGATGCGCATCATTTTGATAAGTGATGCGCATCATTTTTTATACTGATGCGCATCGGTTCGGTGAGTGGCTGGTGGTTGGCTGGCGGGTGGTTATTTCCTTTGGCTGAATATCCAGTCGAGGAAGTCGGGTTCGGCGAAGGCGTTGTCCCAGCTTTCGTGCTGCACGCCGGGGTATTCGATGTATTCCACGTTGGTGGAGCCGTTGGCTTTCAGTGCGATGTAGGCATCGCGGGAGTATGTGACGGGGACTACGGGGTCGGCGCTGCCGTGGTAGATGCGGATGGGGAGGTGGCGCGCACGGCGCAGGCGTTGCTCGTTGACCGCTCCGCAGATGGGGACGGCGCAGGCGAAGAGGCGCGGGTGGCGGCAGATGTAGTCGTACGTGCCCATGCCGCCCATGGAGATGCCTATCACGTAGATGCGGGTGTGGTCGACGGTGGGGTCTTTCAGGTATTGGCGGATGAGCCGCTCGACCATCTGCATGGAGGGGGTCGGCTTGGGGCGGCGGGGGTAGATGCGCTGGCCGTCGACCCGTTCCATGGGTGCCCAGAAGCCGTCGGCGGGGCATTGGGGGAAGAGGATGATGGCGGGGTGGGCGGCGCGGTTGCGGGGGTCGGTGAAGAGGGTGGCTCCGTGCTTGAGCTGGCTTTGGTTGTCGTTGCCGCGTTCGCCCGCGCCGTGCAGGAAGAGGACGAGGGGGTATTGCTGGCTGCGGTCGTAGTGTGCGGGGTAGAGGATGCGGTAGGGCAGGGTGTCGCCTTGGTGCACGAGTTGCCGTTTTTCGAATGGCTGGGCCGGCTGGGCGGCGAGGGGGGCGGCGAGTGCTGCGGCGAGCAGCAGCGCGGCGAGGGGTTTGATGGGTTTCATATGTTAAATTATTGGGGGTTATTTGCTTAGGTTGGCGTTGTAGTAGTGGGGGTTGCCGGTGACTTCGTCGCCTAACCAGGGGGGGCGGGCGAAGGGTTCGGCTTCGTGGGCGAGTTCGACTTCGGCGAGTACGAGGCCTGCATGGCGGCCGTGGAATTCGTCCACCTCGAAGGTGTGGCGGCCGACGGGGACTTCGTAGCGGGTCTTGTCTATGGGGTGCGGCTGGCAGAGGCGGAGGAGTTCGCGTGCTTCGTGGGGGGGGATTGCTTTTTCCCATTCGTAGCGGCTGGTGCCTGAGTGGTTGCTTTTGCCTTTGATGGTGATGAAGGCTTGGTTGTCTTGCAGGCGGATGCGGACGGTGCGCTCGGGGTCGCGGCTGAGGTAGCCTTGGATGATGTGGTGGCGGGCGGTGGCTTCGGCTTTGTAGCTGTCGCAGAGGACTTTGAATTTTCGTTCTATTTCTTGCATGTTGTCTATCTGTTGCATATGTTCTTGTATGGGCAGTATTGGCAGGGTTGCGTGCCGGGGCTTTGGCGGAAGGGTACGGCGGGGTCGAACATTTCCCCGAGGCAGGCGGAGAGGTGGCTGCGGAAGTCTTCTTCGTACCGGGCGTAGTCGTCTATCGGTTCTTTGCTGTCTTTGTGGTAGAGGCGGTTGTCGTAGTTTTCCTTGAAGGTGTCGCGTATGTAGCTGATGCCTGGCGTGATGGTCTTGCCTGGTGCGTGGCTTTGGTAGAGGAGGCCGTAGAGGAAGGTTTGCAGGACGTACTTGGGGCGTGGCTGGCGGTGGGGGTCGAACACGTCGTCGAAGCTCTTGAAGTCGAGCGAGCCGCTGCCGGTCTTGTAGTCGAGGATGCGCACGCGGCCGTCTTTTTCATCTACGCGGTCGATGTATCCCTTGAGGTTGACTTGCCGCTCGCCGCCGGGCAGGGGGAAGGTGGCGCGGTACAATCCTTCGGATGCCAGGTAGCGGAAGGGGGCGTGGCGCTTGTCGACGAGCAGGGTCTGCTTCACGTATTTGCGCAGGACGTGGGCGACGAGGAGGTTGTTGCCTTCGAGGGGCACGGGGGAGTGGTCGCGCCGTTTGAAGTATTTGACGGCGAAGGCTTTCGCGATGTTGCGGTCGATGCTTGCCTGGTCTGCCATGAGGCGGTCGCAGTCGCCGGGAGTGACCGTACGGCCCAGATAGGGGGTGTAGGTGTATTCCATGACGGCGTGGAAGAGGGTGCCGAACATGTTGTCCTGGATTGCCTCGTCCACTTCGTCGGCTTGCTGCATGTCTTCGACCCGGGTGAGGTAGAACTGCAAGGGGCAGTCGATGTAGCTGTTGATGGCGGTGGGGGAGAGGGCTTTGCCGCTTCCGGGGCGGAGGTATTCGTGGAGCTTGCGCATCACCTGGGGCGTCTTGGCTATGCTGAGGGCGGCGGGGCGGGCGAAGGATACGTCGTAGGTGAGGGCCTGCCGCCGCATGGGCACGCCGTAGTGGTAGTGGAGCTGGCGGGCGAAGCGGCTGACCTCGCCGGTGAGTTGGCCCTCGGTGCGCGAGTCGTATAGCAGGTAGACGCGCTTGGCCCTGTGTATGAGGCGGTAGAAATGGTAGGCGGCTAATGCGTCCTGGTGCTCGGATGTGGGCAGGTCGAAGCCGCGCCGGAGGTTGTAGGGGATGAAGCTGTTTTGCGGGCTTCGGCGGGGGAAGACTCCTTCGTTGAAGGAGGTGATGATGAGGTTCTCGAAGTCGAGCCCGCGCGTTTCGAGCACGCCCATGATTTGCAGCCCGGCCAGCGGTTCTCCCACGAAGGGGATGGTGGTGCCTGCGGTGAATTGCCTGACGAGGCGCATGAGCGTGTCTGCCGACAGGTCAACGCCGGCGGGGCGGGTGCGCATGATGTCATTCATGCGGTTCAGTACTATATAATATTGGTATAGGAAGTCCAGTTCCATGCGGTAGGCATCCGTGCGGGCTGTTTGCCGCCAGCAGGCTTGCAATTGCCGCAATACGCGCATGAGGTAGGGTAGGAAGTCGTCTGCGCCATCCGGCAGGGCAAACAGGGTGTCCATGAGCGGGTTGCCGTGCAATTCCGCTGCTTCCACGTACACCCAGTTATTGGCCGTGATGCGTTCGGTGAGCATGTGCACGTGGTCGCCGCAGGCAAGGTGCACGTATTGGTGGTGCAGCAGGTTGAGCACCGTCTGGAAGTAAAAGGCCGTGCCGTGGGGGGTGTCCCTGCGGCGGCGTTGCAGCTCATAGACCAGTTCCACCAATCCGGCGGCGGGGGTAGCCTTGAGGGGAAATCCCATGGTGACGTTCACCTTGTCCACCTGCGGCGGCAGCGAATGGATGAGGGGGATGAGCATCGCCTCGTCGGGCAGCACCACGGCGGTGTGGATGCCGTCGGGCGGCGTGTCGCCTGCGAAGATGCCTTCGAGCAGCGCATGTGCTTGCTTGGCTTGCCCCGCCTGAGACGGCACGGCCCAGAGTTCCACGTGCTTGTCCCGCAACCGCTCGCCCGAAGGCTCGATGTGGAGCCGCGAGGGGAAGGCCGCCATGTTCTCCGCTTGGAAGCGCGAAGCCGGATTGTCCTTGTCGCGCAGTTCCTCGGATTCGTAGTCCCAATAGAAGTCGGCTTGTTCCCGTTTCCTCAGTTCCTTGAACAGGCACCGCTCCGCCGGGGTGAGGGCGTTGAAGCCGATGAAGACGAATTGCCGTCCTGCATACTCTTCCACCTGTTGCCCGTCCTTGAGCCGTTCGGCCACTTGGCGGTACATCATGCCTTCGGTGGCAAGTCCTTCGGCGCGCAGAGCCTGTTGGAAATCCTCGTACAGCGGCAGCAGCACCCGCCACGTGGCGATGAAGTTTTGGGTCATGGAGTTGTCGGGCATCGGGTCGAAGTTTTTCCAAAATTCCCTTATGGCGGCTATCTGGTTTTCCGTAAAGGCATTAAACAGATAGTCTATTTCCTTCAGTTCCGTGACGTTGGTAAACAACTGCCGGGGGTCTACCAGGTACTTGTCCACATCGTCGAAGTCGGTCAGCAGCATCTCTCCCCAGAAAACGAAGTTGTCGAAACCCTCGTTGCTCCCACTCACCTTGCGGTATGAGTCATACAAGCGGAACAATGCCCCTAACCGATCCACAGGTTGCCCCTGCGCCGCCAGTTGGATGCATTCGTTGATGGTCATCACCTCGGGCGAGAACAGCGGGCGGTCAATGGCCTCGGCCAAGTACCGTTGGAAAAACAGCCCCGCCCGCCGGTTGGGAAACACGAAGGTGTACCCCGTTACCTCCTTGCCATATGCCTGGTAAAACGCCTGCGCGATGCGTTGAAGAAAAGGTATCATGCGTATCCTGTCTTTGTAGGGACAAAGATACGGAAAGTCAAGCGCAAAGCAATCAAACTCGCTTGAAAGATGAGTAAAGATGATGCGTATGGGTGAGCATTCTTTTATTCGTCTGTATATGTTTTCCTGCTTATCAGGTAAAACATGTCAGCATGAATGGAAAAACATCTCCGCATCTTTAACCATCATTAAAGCATCGAATTTGGCGTATTGTCGTGCATTTTGTGTATTTTTGTCCCGATTTTTAGAGAAAAGTGCAAGTTTGCTTATAAATTAAAATAAAGATGACAAAATTAACTCGTGAAGATGCGCTTCTCTACCACTCGCAAGGGAAGCCGGGAAAGATAGAAGTGGTGCCCACCAAGCCTTACAGTTCGCAACGCGACATGTCGCTGGCTTACTCGCCGGGGGTGGCCGAGCCGTGCCTGGAGATTAAGAAAGACCCGCACGCGGCCTATGAGTACACGGCCAAAGGCAACTTGGTGGCCGTGATTTCCAATGGTACGGCGGTGCTCGGCCTGGGCAACATCGGGGCCGTGGCGGGCAAGCCCGTAATGGAAGGGAAAGGGTTGCTGTTCAAAATATTCGCGGGTATCGACGTGTTCGATATCGAAATAAACGAAAAGGACCCGGACAAGTTTATCCAGACGGTGAAGGCCATCGCGCCCACTTTCGGCGGCATCAACCTGGAGGACATCAAGGCTCCCGAATGCTTCGAGATAGAGGAGCGGCTCAAGGCCGAGCTGGACATCCCTGTGATGCACGATGACCAGCATGGCACGGCCATCATCTCGGCCGCCGGGCTGCTCAATGCGCTCGAACTGGTGGGCAAACGCATCGAGGACGTACGCATCGTGGTCAATGGGGCGGGGGCGGCGGCCAACTCGTGTACCTTATTATATATGGCACTCGGCGCGAAGCTGGAGAACATTGTGATGCTCGACTCCAAAGGGGTCATCAGCACCCGCCGCACCGACCTAAACGACCGTAAGCGGCCCTTTGCCACCTCGCGCGACATCTCCACGCTGGCCGAGGCCGTGCGCGATGCCGACGTATTCGTGGGGTTGTCGGTAGCGGGCGTGCTCACGCAGGAGATGGTACGCTCCATGGCGCACGACCCCATCGTGTTCGCCCTTGCCAACCCGAACCCGGAAATCGCCTACGAGGATGCCATCGCCGCCCGCCCGGACATCATCGTGGCCACGGGGCGGTCGGACAACCCGAACCAGATAAACAACGTGCTGGGCTTCCCCTACATCTTCCGGGGGGCGTTGGACGTGCGGGCCACGGCCATCAACGAAGCCATGAAGGTGGCGGCCGTGCGGGCCATCGCCGAGCTGACGAAAAAGCCCGTGCCCGACGTGGTGAACGCCGCCTACAACCTGAAGCACCTCTCCTTCGGGCGCGATTACATCATCCCCAAGCCGCTCGACCCGCGCCTGCTCACCACGGTGGCACCGGCGGTGGCGCGGGCGGCCATGGAGTCGGGCGTGGCGCGGAAGGACATCACCGACTGGGTAGCCTACGAGGGCGAGCTGCTCAACCGCATGGGGCATGACAACCAGCTGTTGCGCCGCATCTACGACGAGGCACGCCTCAACCCCAAGCGGGTGGTGTTCTCCGAATCGAACCACGTGAACATGCTCAAGGCCGCCGAGCAGGCCGCCGCCGAGGGTATCTGCCATCCCATCCTGCTGGGCAACGAGGAGAAGATAGCCAACGTGGCGCGCGAAAACGGCATCGACCTCGCGGGTATCGAAATCATCAACCTGCGGCACGACCGCGAGGAGGCACGCCGCATCCGCTACGCCCGCACCTTGGCCGAGAAGAAAGGCCGCGAAGGGGTGACGGTGGACGAGGCGTACGAGAAAATGTACGAACGCAACTACTTCGGCATGATGATGGTGGAAACGGGCGAGGCCGATGCGCTCATCACTGGCGTATATACCAAGTACGCCGACGCGGTGCAGGCGGCCAAGGACGTGATAGGCATCCGTCCGGGGCTGGAGCACATCGGTGCCATGCACATCCTCACCACGAAGCGAGGCACGTTCTTCCTGGCCGACACGCTGTTCAACCGCCATCCCTCGACCGAGACGCTCATCGACATCGCCAAGCTGACGCACGACTCGGTGAAACTCTTCGCCTGCGAGCCGGTGATGGCCATGCTGTCGTATTCCAACTTCGGGTCCGACAAGGAAGGCAGCCCGGCCAGCGTGCACAAGGTGGTGGAGGCTTTGCACGAACGTTACCCGGACATGCTGGTGGACGGCGAGATGCAGGTGAACTTCGCGCTGAACCGCGAGCTGCGCGACCGCAAGTTTCCCTTCTCCAAGTTGCGTGGCAGGGACGTGAACACGCTCGTCTTCCCCAACCTCAGCTCGGCCAACACGGCTTGCAAGATGCTGCTGGAAATGGGCGTGGCCGAGTCCATCGGTCCTATCCAGATGGGGCTGAACAAGCCCGTGCACATCCTCGACGTGGAAAGCTCCGTGCGCGACATTGTGAACATGACCGCCGTGGCCGTGCTCGATGCCATCGTGGAACAGCAGATACGCGAGAAGAACCTGAAGCGGATATGTTAGCACGCGAATGCGGGAACGCAAATAACACGAATAACGCGAATGGGCGCAAAGAATATTTTCTCCTTGCGTCCATTCGCGTTATTTGCGTCATTTGTGTTCCAATGCACCGCCCAGCAGGTAGGCTGATGGCAGCGTGCCCGGCAGGATGCTCACCACCGAGTCGTGGCGGATGTAATAAGCGGTGGGGAAGGAGCGGGTGAGCGTATGCAGCACTTCGGGCGGGCAGTGGCGGATGGGGAAGCGGGGCTGGAAAAACGCCCGGAAGTGCGCTTCGGCCTCGGGATTCTCCGCTGCCAACCCGATGACGCGATCCACCACCCCTGCGCTCTCGTAGTGGTTGAGGTGCTCCACCGAGTTGAGGCAGTGCGGGCAGGTGTAGGAAAAGGCGAACACCAGGTAGGTGGAGTCCGCGTGGGTCTGCACCAGCGATGCCAGTGGCGTATCGGCCAAGGCCTGCGGGTGGTTGTCATCATCTGAACGGAAGTCCAGACTGCCCCGCCCGGTGTACCCGCTCATGAAAGCTCCGATGCACATCACGCCCACCACCACGGCGGTGACAGGTTCGCCCAGGGAGGAGCGGTTATCACCATGTCGCCCCACGGCTACCAGCAGGTAGAGCAGGGCGGCGTTGCGCGCCAAGGTCAACGCAGGCGAGGTGTTCAGTGCGGATAGCCGACCGAAGCAGCCGCAGTCCTCTACGCCCTGCACCAGCCAGCCGTAGAGGAACGCGGCGGTAAGCCCCACGACAAATGCCGCCCCCACCCATGCCGTCCACCGGCTGCGGTATTGCAGCACGAGTGCCAGCCCCAGCAGCAGTTCCGTCAAAATGATGAGCGGTGCGGCCACGTCCCCGATGTCCCCCAGGCCGTATTGCCCGATGGTGTGGGCAAACAAGCCCGCATCCAATGCCTTGGCGAAGCCCGACAGCAGGAACACCGCCCCCGCCACCAAGGCGTATATTTCGATACGTTTCTTCATATATAAACATAGGTAAGAACAAAAGACACTGTAGAGACGTCACTCCTGTGGCATCTCTCGCAACCTGTGGTGCTTGTTTTTAAGAGATGCCACAGAGTGAAGTCTCTACGATTTGCCTCCGTGGTTCATAATAGATGATTTTATTTGCTTGGAAGAAAAAACAGGACTTCCGGGCGGTGAAGCCCGAAAATCCTGTTTGTGATGTTCACGCAGATTAGCGCAGTTCAGTGCAACTTATGATTGCCATATTGTAATAATCAAAGGTGTTTATATTTTTTGCTAACTGGTCGCACGTTGTTGCTCCATAGTCTTGCATATCCCCCAAGGTGTAATTACCGGAGTACATATCACCTTCAAATTGTTTTATGCAAGAGCAACCTATCAGGGGTTCTTCATCTTTCTCTTTCTCTTTGTCGCAAGAAACCAGAAACATACTTAATCCCAACAAGGCGATTGTGCCTACTACAAAAAATCTTTTAATCATAATTTTTCTGTTATTAAATGTTTGTGTTCGTTTTGCTTTGTCCTTTTGGTTGTGTGGTGGGATACGCACATAAAAAAGCGCGGACAAAACTCCTGTACGATCCTTGAGGCCTTCGACTGCCCGGCAACCAAATACACGAGTGATGCCCGCGCCAGCATGGCGCAGTACTGCGGCTCTATCCTTGGTTGTAGTGAAAGTGTCGAAGTTTCAGGAGCAAGAATACAGGCGTAACGCTTTTCCCTTATTTTACAATGTGCGTACCGATGTCATACGCGGTTCATTCCATAGGCAACTTGTTTTTGATGTATAAATGAGTACGCCGAGACCGAAAGGCGCGAAAACCTTGCCTTTGCGTACTTGCATGTTATTTGTTTTTTAGAGATTTCCCCCTTGGATAATGCCCGCCCTCCTTGTCGTGACCTGGGGTATAGATACAAATGAGGCGCGGACAAAACCCTATATTAGCTCCTGAGGCCTTCGACTGCCCGACAACCAAATATGAGTAAAGCCCACGCCATGAGGCGTGAGCGTCCTGCTTTACTCTTGGTCGTCGTGAAAGTGTCGAAGTTTCAGAAGCCCAAATACAAGCATTAACGCTTTTTCCACTATGTCTGTGCGCACGGGTTACGCCGTGTACGCTTTGTCTGTAAAGAATTGCTGCAAAAGTAATACAAATAAATGAAAGAGAAAATGTTTCTTTGGTTTTTATACTACAGACATGAATTCCCGGCCTATGCGGTGTATTCCTTCTACTATGCGTTGGCGTTGTGCGGGGCGAGGTATCTTCAAGCCAGTGGCATAGTGATGTAGTTGCTGTTGGTTTATGCCTGATGCGCGGGCAATGGCCGCCAATGAGGTGTATTGCTCGCAGTTGCGAAGCAGGGCCGAAGTGGTCAGATGGAAATCCAGTTCATAATCACCTGTCTCCAACCAAGTAGGCAGTTTGTCTCCATCAGCAGACATGCCTTCCACGTGAAAGCGCAGTGCCTCGACTGTGGCGTTTTTTACTCCCTCCAAAGTTTTGTTTGTTACTACCACGCTACCTGGCACCCTGTTGTCGTCGATAGCTGCGCCAAAGTTTTTGTCGCACCATTCCACGTTTACTTTAATTTTTTCCATATTCTTTTTTTGTGCAAGGTGTCATTTCCACCCCGCTTGTTTCCAAATGCTGTTTAATAAAAATTGGCTCAACACTTCGTTTTCATGTCCTCTCACTGTCACTTTCCCTTTATGGATGGGATGCTTGAATTGCCGATGGTCGCCTTTGGTATAGCACAATGTCCAGCCGTCTTCCATGAGCAACTTGATGACTTCTCTTACCTTATATCGTTTCATTCGATATGTGTTGTTTGCTTGCAAAGGTATATATTTTTATACTTTCGAACAAAGACAAAAGGCTTAAAAGTATAAAATATTATACCTTTCAAGCCTTTTGATAATGCGGTTTGCATGGTCTTTTGCCGCTTCTTTTTACATCAACGCCATCATCGCCGGGGCGGTGCGGGGGTGTGCCGGGCGGCGGGTAGTGCGCTTCAGCTTGATGATTTTGCCTTTCCAGGCCGGGATGACGGTGCGGAAGGGCGTGTGCGAGTCGAGTGTGATGACGGGCATCTGCTCCGCCTCGTCCAACAGGTTGGTGCACGTGTAGCTGTCGCCCTCGGGCAAGTTGAGGTATTGGAACGCTTCGGGCGGGATGCGCACCTCGGTGTCCAGGAGCTTATCGTGGAAGTTGAGCACCACGAGCAGCAGGTCGCCCTCGTGCTTGCGGAAGTAGGCGAACTGCTCGTGCGAGTTGAAGCGGGGGTTGTCGAAGTTGGCATATTCCAAGTCGTACATCACGCCGTCCGTGATGGCCTTTTCGTGCAGGGTGACGTTGAGCAGCGTCTTGTAGAAGGTGCGCAGCTCCTTTTGCTCATCGCTGAGGCCTGCGCCGTCGAACTTACCGCCGTTGGCCCAAGCCTGGATGGACTTCACGCCCCAGTAGTCGAATATCGAGGTGCGGCCGTCCAGCCCGCTGAAGCCCTCGTTGTCCATGCCCAGTTCGCCCAGTTCCTGTCCGCAGTACACCATCACGGGGCCTTGCGTGAGAGTGGCCGTCACAATCATGGCCGGTTCGGCGTAAATGCCCGCCCCGCAGAAGAAGCCCGAGCCGATGCGCTGCTCGTCGTGGTTTTCCAGGAAGTTGAGCATGTGCCCCTCGATGCCGCCCAGTGCCTGCCAGGCGTTGGTGATGTTGCGCACGGGGTGGTTGCGGCTGGTCACGTTGCGCAGTGTGTCGTATAGGCCCACTTTGTCGTACAGGTAGTCGAACTTGCCGTTGCACAGGTAGTTGCGGTACTCGGCCGGGTTATATACCTCGGCGATGAACAGCGTGCCGGGGTGCGCCCGCTTCACCTGCGGGATGACCCATCCCCAGAACTCCACGGGCACCATTTCGGCCATGTCGCAGCGGAAGCCGTCCACGCCTTTCCCCGCCCAGTACAGCAGGATGTCGAGCATCTTGTGCCAGGTATTCGGGATGGGGTCGAACTGTTTTTCCTTATTGTTCAAATAATTCACGCCGTAGTTCAGTTTCACCGTCTCGTACCAGTCGTTCACCGAGGGCGAGGGGTGGAACACGTCGTTGCCCGTGGCGCGGGCGGGATATTCCGTGTAGCCCCCGAGGTCGAACTGGGGGGCGAACGCCTGCCCGGGCATGTAGTAGAAGTTGTTCAGTGGCGAGAAGGCCCATTCCGGGTGGTCGCCCTCGCCTAGGTCGGCCACGCCGAGCGGCTTCATGTCCGAGCGGTACTCGCGGGCCACGTGGTTGGGCACGAAGTCGATGATGACCTGCAGCCCCGCCCGGTGCGTGCGTTGCACGAGGGCTTCGAACTCTTCCATGCGGTGCGGCACGTCCTCGGCCAGGTCGGGGTCCACGTCGTAATAATCCTTGATGGCGTAGGGCGAGCCTGCCTGCCCCTTGACCAGGGCGGGGTGGCTCTGCACGATGCCGTAGGCCGAGTAGTTGGTCTTCGTGGCGTGCTCGATGATGCCCGTGTACCACACGTGGGTCGCGCCGAGCGACTTGATTTCGCGCAGGGCTTTGGCCGTAAAGCTGTTGAACTTGCCGCACCCGTTTTCGGCCAGGGTGCCGGCGTATTTGTTTTGCGTCTCGTAATTGCCGAACAGGCGCGGCAACACTTGGTAAATGACGAATTTAGCCATATCCGTTTCGGGTTGTTTTATTTCTTTTTAGACAAGTCAAAAGTAGGGAAAATATCCCGGATGCCCGCCCCGTTTTGCCATTTCTTAATGATTGGAATGCAAATTTAAGTAAGCGGGTGGGTGGGGTGGGGACACCCGGCGGGGGACAGCGTAGGCAATGTGGTGTGACGTTCCTTTGCCCGGCATGGAGACAAGCCTCTTTTTTCCGCATTTCCCCGGCATGGTTTTTCCTGTTTGTCAAGCGATATTTTTGTGATTAAGTCATCAGCTTGAGCCTCGAAGGCTAATTGAAACTCGTACTTGACAAGAGGCTGCGGAGGGCGTTTCCTATTTCGAAACGTCTCCTCCGCACCCTCTTGCCGTTTTCATAGAGCGGTGATGCGGCACGCCGCATCTCTACAAGCTGGTATAAGCCTGGTTCTCCTTTTTCTCTTTTGTCAGCATGTTTTTTCCCATTTATCAGCATGACTTTTCCAAGTTGTGCGCACAAGTTTTACAGCCCACAATTGTGGGTTATATAACTCATAACCGCAGGGCTGACGCATTACTTTTAGTCCTCCCATTCATATCATAAAAATAAGTACCTTTGGCACATGATATATTTTCAGTGAATGAAATGGAAGTAATCTCAATATTGAAGCGGGTGAAAGATCCCCGCCGTGATCATTTGAAGGAACATAGCCTGGAGTGCATATTTTATATCACGATAGCCGCCGTATTGGGCGGTGCGGAAAGCTGGAACGAAGTCGCGGAGTTCGGTTGTCTGCGTGAGGACTTCTTCCGTTCCCGCATAAATGGTTTCAAGAATGTCCCCTCCCGCGACACCTTCAACCGCGTGTTCTCCCTGTTGGACCCCAAGGCATTGGAAGAAGGCTTCTGCGAATGGATCCGGGAGATATGTGGGGAATACAGTGGGATTGTCTGCATAGACGGCAAAGAGTTGCGTGGGGCCTGTGAAAGCAAAAAGGACGGAAGTTTTGAGCCTCTCCGCATGGTCAGTGCCTGGGCGGCAGCCAACGGCGTGAGCATAGGGCAGGAGCAGGTCGGGCCAAAGAGCAATGAGATAAAGGCCATTCCCCGTCTGATAGAGGCATTGGATTTGAAAGACTGCATCGTAACCGTTGATACCATAGCGTGCCAGCATGACATTGTCGGGAAGCTGGCAAAGAAGAAAGTGGATTATGTCATATGCGTGAAGTCAAACCAGGGCAAGCTCCATGACACGCTGCGTGAGTGGTTTTGGGAAATCGACATGGAAGGCAACAGGATAAACGGGCGCGGGCACATTCCTCCGACCCGTTACCGGATTCCTGTACGGAAAACTCAGGGCATGGCAGGCACGAGCTGAGGTACTGCCAGGTGTATAACTGCGGCAATACCGCACGCGTGTTGGGTTGGGAAGGGGCGAACTCGGCTGTCTGCCAGACGAGCATAAAGACCTGTATGAAAACAGGAAAGAGGACGGAGGAGAGACGCTATTACATCACTTCCCTGTCGTTGGATCCGGAGGAAATCATGCGTGCCATCCGCACCCATTGGGGTATCGAGAACAACCTGGACTGGCAACTGGACGTAACCTTCCATGAGGACAGGCAGCGCAAAAGGAGGGATGCGGCACGAAACTTCTCCCTCATCAGCAAGATTGCCATGACGCAACTGAGAAACAATCCGCGTAAGGGAAGCCTGGCCATGAAGCGGAAAATGGCTGGATGGGATATCGGAT
>CASFUX010000252.1 GCA_949297975.1 uncultured Bacteroidales bacterium | reverse complement strand
CTCCTGTGGCGTCTCGTCACTCAAACGTGTTGTTTTTAGAGACGCCACAGGAGTGACGTCTCTACGGGCTGCATCCATCCTCCTCCGCACCCCTCGGTGTAACCCAAAGCCCCCTTCAGGGGGTGGGGGGCTACGGGCAATCCCAGTGGAACATGGCCCGGCTGAAATCCATTCGTGCTAGGTCGGCGGAATTTATGAAGAAATGGACTATCCCGCCATTGCCCCACAAAGCGGTGTATTCGCTTGTTTCCCCATCGGGGGATTCGATGGTTGGTATTTGCAGCAGCAGCGTGTCGTAGCGTTCGTAGCTCTCGTTCCCGATGCGCGTGTCGTATTGCATAAAAGTGGGATGGCCGAAAAGCTGGAACGGGCATTCGTCTGCCAATTGCTTGTTCAGTATGTCAAAGCTTTCCAAGTATGTGAAATAGTCGCCGGGAGAGGAGGGGCGTTCATGGAACGCAGAAACCAGCACCTCGGAGAATACCTTCTCGAAGTCTCCTGACGGGTCGTTCAAGCCTTGTATGCATGAGTAGCCAGTTGCGGAACTTAACACCAGTTCGCCCCATAACGGTCCGTGGCCTGAGTGTCCGCATACCGGCACTCCCATCGCCTCCACCTGTTGGGGCGTGATGCCGGTATCCACCTGCTTGTGCCACACGATGCGGAAGTTCGCCTGTTTGTCGGTAACATGTGCAAGGCGGGTGTCGTCGCCTTCATTGTCGGCTATGAAGAATTGGAGCAGCCCATTGCGTGGCAGGCGGCTGTCGTGTGGCAGTTGCGCCAGGTTGAATTGTGCCAGCAATACCATTTTGTTGCCTGTGGCATCTGTGGGGTATTCGTTTTTGCTGTCCCAATAGGGCAGGCCGCCCAGCTTCGTGCCGGTGAGCGAGGGTTTGTGCAGGGGAACCGTGGTAAGGCGGATGCAAGGGACTGATGTGCGCGATTTTATTTCCTGGCCGATGCGTCGTGCCTTTTCCATTTCCTGCTTGAAGGAAAGCCCGGCGTTCGCGTTGGTTGCCGTCTGGCAGAAATTGGCTGCCACTACCAGCCTGCACCATTCCCTGTCGAAGGGCGTATCAAAGAAAAAGTAGCAATGCAATGCTTCCTCTCCGGCCACCAGCCACATGTACCGCCGGAAAAAGAAGACCTCGTGTATCTCGTTCCACGGGATTTCCTCTCCTGAATACAGGTAGGTCTGTCGCGATTCTGGCTCGGAACCGGGGGGTGCTTTCACGTAAGACACGCCCAAGTGATTGATGATGGAATATGCCATGCCCTCGCCCCCTTTCCACACAAGTTCCATGTGGTTGCTCCATTGGGCGGCTGCCAGGCGCACGGATATGACCGCAACGACAAAAAAAGGCATCCACGCCTCCAACCACGCGGTGGCGACCAGCGACAGCACGCAGAAAGAGGTGTAAAAACTGGCATCAAGCGGGTTGAGGAGCACACGCAGCATCTGCCTCGTGGTGGGCGCGGGAGAGTTGTATCCCAGCCTCCAAATCTCCACCGGCGGGCGGGCTTGCTGCGCCCGCTGTGCCCACAAGTGCCAGGCGCACCGATATGCACCATGTGCCATCCAAGCGGCAAAGCACACAACGAGTACGGTCAACGTTTCCGCGTCGCCGTTCCTGAATGCGGACAAGGACAAACATGCCGTTACCGCAAGCGCGATGCAGCTTATCATCCCAAGTACGAGCAGGCTTTTTTTCATAGGCAAACTTCTTGTTGAACGGCAAGCGGCCATCCCATTCCCTCACCAGTCCAGCCCGTAGAAGCCGGGTTCGCGCTTGTAGGTGGACATCATCAGCTCCCGGTAGGTCATTTCCTCGTGCACCATGCGGGACATGTGCTTGTCGAAGTAGAACGTGTACTTGTTGGCCACCCGCCCCTTTTCCGGGTGGCGCGAAGTGTAGATGTGCTGCATCTTCCACCCGATGAAAGTGGGGAGAAAGGCCGCTTCTATCGAGTCGCACACATGTTGTGCGCTGTCGGCTTTCTGGCGGTAGGCGGCTTCCTGTTGCGGTTCCAGGTCGTGTGTCCGGTAAAACCAGGTGGACAGGGACGCAATGGCGTCTGCCCGTTGATACTCGGGTACGTCCTTCACCGAAGTGAAGGACGAGTCGAGGCTGCTGAAAGCCAACGGGCGGTAGCGGTCGATGGGCTTCGTGAGCAGGTAATGGCGTATCGTCCTTTTGGCTACCCATTCGTGATAATCGTGCTGCGTGCACGATGCGGCGATGCATGGCAGCAGCAATAGCATGATAGCATTCTGAATTTTCATGACGATATTTTTTAGATGTATAAGTATCGGCACCCTGCATGTGCGATGCCACTCATCCACCTCCGCACCCCTCGGTGTAACCCAAAGCCCCCTTCAGGGAGGCTGTGTAAAAAGTGTCATTTTCATGTCATCCTCGTCATTTCGAGCACAGCGAGAAATCTCAGAGCCGCTTTTGGTGCGTTGTAAAGGGGGATTTCTCCCTACGGTCGAAATGACGACGGGCTTGTTTCGTAGTTTTTACACAGCCTTCAGGGGGTGGGGGCTTTGGGGAATTT
>CASFUX010000251.1 GCA_949297975.1 uncultured Bacteroidales bacterium | reverse complement strand
GTCCAATTGCGTTAAGTGAGGGGAAGCGGGGTAAGGAAAGCCCCGCTGAATCGCATCTCACACGACTTTATGCCGTTTTGAGGCTTATTTTTTGCATAACTCTTGTGTAACAAAATTTAGGTGCCGTTTTGCAGAGGTCTCATCATATATGCTTTATTGTCCATATATCTTGCTTCAAGCATAAAGTGTTCCAAGACACACCGTTCGGGCATCTTGGCGGTTTAAACTTTGCTAATTTGGGAATTTGCGGACATTCATTTGTGGAAATTACTCACTAAGAAAGGGAGCATTTTATAATGCGTTTTCCCTGCCGCATAAGTTGGAAAACATTTCCGCATAAACGGGAAAACATCTGCTCACGATGGGGAAAACATCCCCGCAGGTCCGGGGCGGCCGCATTGTATCTTTGGGCGATGTTTCTTACTTTTGCAGGCGTACCTATAATATTATATATGTATAGCTATGGAACGTGACAAGATTGAAATACGCGGTGCGCGGGTGCACAACCTGAAGTCGGTGGACGTGGATATCCCGCTGGGGCGCATCGTGGGGGTGGCGGGGGTGTCCGGTTCGGGCAAGTCGTCGTTGGCATTGGGCGTGGTGTATGCCGAGGGGTCGCGCCGTTACCTGGAGGGATTGTCCACCTACACGCGGCGGCGCATCTCGCAAGCCCCCAAGGCCGACGTGGATAGCCTGCTGTACGTGCCGGCGGCCATCGCCCTGCACCAACGCCCCGGCGTGCCGGGCATCCGTAGTACCTTCGGCACGGGCACGGAACTGCTCAACTGCCTGCGCCTCATGTTCTCCCGCCTGGCCAGCCATCGTTGCCCCAACGGGCATTACTGTCCGCCCACGTTGCGGGTGGCGGCAGGCAAGGATCTCGTGTGCCCGGAGTGCGGGGCGCATTTCTTCGCCCCCTCGGCCGAGGAGCTGTCGTTCAACAGCACCGGGGCGTGCAAGCGGTGCGGTGGCATCGGCACGGTGATGACGGTGGACGAGGCGACCCTCATCCCCGACACCTCCCTTACCATCGACCAGGGCGCGGTGGCCCCGTGGAACTCGCTGATGTGGTCGCTCATGGTGGACGTGTGCCGTGCCATGGGGGTGCGTACCGATGTGCCCTTCCGCGACCTCACGCCGCAGGAGAAGGACATCGTCTATCACGGTCCGGCGGTGAAGAAGCACATCTTTTACAAAAGCAAGACGAGCGAGCAGGCGGGCGAACTGGACTTCACGTATTACAACGCGGTCTATACGGTGGAGAACGCCCTGGCCAAGGTGAAGGACGACAAGGGCATGAAGCGCGTGGAGAAGTTCCTCAAGCAGGACGTGTGCCCCGACTGCCACGGCACGCGGCTGAGCGATGCCGCCCTCGCCCCGCGCATCCGGGGCATCAGCCTGGCCGAGGCCTGCACCATGACGTTGCGCCAGCTCGACGAATGGGTGCGCGGCATCCCGGCGTGGCTGCCCGAGGAGATGCGCCCCATGTGCGCCAGCATCAGCCAGTCGTACTTCGACACCTCGCGTCGCCTGCTCGAACTGGGATTGTCCTACCTCAGCCTCGACCGGGCGGGGGCGACCCTCTCCACCGGCGAGCGGCAGCGGATGCAGTTGGCACGCTGCGTGCGCAACCGCACCACGGGGGTCATCTACGTGCTGGACGAGCCGAGCATCGGCCTGCATCCGGCCAACATCGTGGGGCTGGTGGGGGTGATGCAGGACCTGACCCGCGACGGCAACTCGGTGCTGCTGGTGGACCACGATGCGCAGATACTCCGTCAGGCCGACTGGCTCATCGAGATGGGGCCGCAGGCGGGGGCGAAGGGTGGCGAGGTCATCGCCCAGGGCACGATAGGGCAGATAGAGGCGGACCCGCATTCGCAGATAGCCTCCTTCCTCGCCGCCCGCAGCCCGATGCAGGTGCGGCGGCGGGCTACGGCGGATGAGATGTGGGACAAGGGGGAAATCCGCATGACGACCGGCCCCATCCACACGGTGCACCCGCTGGAGGTGCGCATCCCCCAGGGGCGCATGGTGGCGGTTACGGGCGTGTCCGGCTCGGGCAAGACCACGACCGTGCTCGAAAGCCTGGTGCCCGCCCTCCAGGCATCCATCCAGGGCGCACCGTTGCCGCCGCACGTGACGGGCCTCGCCACCCCCGGCATCCGCCACGTGAAGCTCATCGACTCCACGCCCATCGGGGCGAATGTGCGCTCCACGGTAGCCACCTACGCCAACGTGCACGACGACCTGCGCAAGCTCTTCGCCCGCACCGCCTCCGCCCGTGCCGCCGGGGCGAAGGCGGGCGATTTCTCCTACAACACCGGCTCGCTGCGTTGCCCCGTGTGCGACGGCACGGGCACGGTGAGCCTCGACGTGCAATTCCTGCCCGACGTGGACATTCCCTGTCCCGAATGCCGGGGTTCGCGTTACGCCCGGCGGTGCGACGACTACCGCATCGAGGCGGCGGGCGGTGCGGCCTATTCCCTGCCCGACCTCATGCGCATGGACGTGGCCGAGGCGGAGCAGGCCCTGGCGCACCATGCCACGCTGCGGGCGCGCTTGGCATCGCTGCGCCGCATCGGGCTGGGCTACATCACGCTGGGCGAGGCCACCACGAGCCTCTCGGGCGGCGAGGCGCAGCGGTTGAAACTGGTGGCGGAGATGGGCACGCGGCAGGACGACAGCCTCTTCGTGTTCGACGAGCCGACCATCGGCCTGCACCCGCTGGACACGCGGACGCTCATCGGCGTGTTCCAGCAGCTGCTCGACCTGGGCGCGACCCTCGTGGTCATCGAGCACGACCTGGACATCATCGCCAACAGCGACTACGTGATAGACCTCGGCCCGGGCGGTGGCGAGGAGGGCGGCACCATCATCGCCCAGGGCACGCCCGACCAGGTGGCCACCAACCCCGCCAGCGTGACGGGGCGGTTCCTGAGGGGGTAGGGCGCGGGTGTTTTGACCGAGAGATATATATGATGTTGGAGGATTACGCAAGAATAATCGCTATATTTGCAGCTATCAACTCCCCTCCCGGGCAGATACGTATCTCGGAGGGGTGCAGATACGTATCTTGAAAAGGGTGATTACTTATTGTTGAAAATCAACTTATTATTTATCCATGAAAATCATGCGTATGAAAAGACAGTTTTTACTTTTGGCAGTCCTCTGCCTGGCCGTGATGCAGGCGTGGGGGCAAACGGTTATCGCTTCCGGCGAATGCGGCGCGGAGGGTGACAACTTCACTTGGACGCTGACGGACGATGGCACGCTGACCATCAGTGGCGAGGGGGCGATGGCGGATTATTTCAATGTTTACGGCGATGCGCCTTGGCACGTTTATCAGAACAGCATCCGGGCCTGCACGATAGCGGACGGCGTGACGAGCATCGGGGACTATGCTTTCCGCTTTTGCTTGGCCTTGACCGGCATCACGTGCCACGCCGCCACGCCGCCCGCTGTCGGGAAGGAGACGTTTGACAGGGTTGAGCGCACCATCCCCGTGTACGTCCCGGCGGGCAGCATCGAGGCCTACCGCGCGGCGGAGTGTTGGAACGAGTTCACCGACTACCGCCCCATCGAGACCACCGGCATCACCGCCCCCTCCCTCGCCAAAAGCATCACGGTGAAGGACGGCGAGGTACATATTTTAATATAGGTATAGGTTAATATAGGTATAGGCGAGGTGCGGGTGTACGACCTGCAAGGCCACCACGTGCTAAGCACCACGGAAAGCTGCTTCACCCTGCCGCAAGGCGTGTATATCGTGCAGGTGGGGGACGAAGCGATACC
>CASFUX010000250.1 GCA_949297975.1 uncultured Bacteroidales bacterium | reverse complement strand
GGGGATGAGGTAGAGGTCATCCTCGTTGCAGTGGTACATTTGCCCTTCCTTGTCGGGCAACTGCCCCGTGCCGTAGCCCGAAGCCGCGTTGACCACGTAGGGCGGCTGCACTTCCAGGTAACCGGCCTCGCGGGCGTTGTCCAGGAAGAAGGCTATCAAGGCGCGTTGCAGGCGGGCACCTTTGCCCTTGTACACGGGGAAGCCCGCCCCGGTTATCTTCACGCCCAGCTCGAAGTCGATGAGGTCGTACTTCTTCGCCAGTTCCCAGTGCGGCAGGGCATCGGTGGGCAGGTCGGGCACGTGTCCGCCCATCTTTTCCACCACGTTGTCTTCCGCATGCAGTCCTTCGGGCACGCTCTCATGCGGCAGGTTGGGAATGAGCACCAGCAGTTCCTGGAGCGTCTTTTCCGTCTCGCCCAGGCGTTCATTCAACGCCTTGATTTCGTCTTTCAACACGGTGGTCTTGGCCTTGGCTTCGCCTGCTTCGGCCTGCTTGCCTTGCTGGAACAGCACGCCTATCTGCTTCGACAGCACGTTCATTTCCGCCGACTTGGCATCCACCTGCGCCTGGGTGGCCTTGCGCGTGCGGTCCAGTTCCACGACCCGGGCGATGATTTCGGCTCCGTCAAAATGTTTCTTGGCCAGACGCTTGATAACGTCTTCCGTATTCTCTGTAATGTATTTCAGCGTTAGCATATACGTGTGATTTGGTTATTGGTTCATAAACAAAAAATCCCCCGCTATTTTACCCTTGGTAAAACGACAGGAGATTCGTATTTTGCTACGAAGCTTTTGCCTGGCAGGGCTTAATTCGCTTCGACGGGGTTGACAGTTTCGATGGGATTGATGGAAACGTAAGAGCGGTTGCCCCTTTTCTTCCGGAATTCCACGATGCCATCAACCAATGCGTACAACGTGTGGTCGCGTCCCATGCCCATGTTGTGGCCGGGGTGATGCACCGTGCCGCGCTGGCGCACGATGATGTTGCCGGCTTTGGCAAACTGACCACCATATATCTTTACTCCAAGTCGTTTACTTTCCGATTCACGACCGTTCTTCGAACTACCTACACCTTTCTTATGTGCCATTTTCTTCTAATTTTATCGGTTAAGCTACGATTTCTTTTACCTTGATTTCGGTCAAGTCCTGACGATGACCGTTCAGTTTGCGATATCCTTTGCGGCGTTTCTTGTGAAACACGAGCACCTTGTCGCCTCTCAAGTGCGACACGACTTCGCACACTACCTTCGCGCCTTCCACAACGGGCGCACCCACGCTTATTTGGCCGTCGTTATCGACCAACAGCACTTTGTCAAACTCTACCTCAGAGCCTCTTTCGGCTTCTGCCATGCGGTGGATGAACAGCTTCTTGCCTGCTTCGGCCTTAAACTGCTGTCCCAAAATCTCTACGATTGCGTACATTTTAAACTATTATATGATTACATCGGTAAGGTGAGTTGCCGCTCTCCGGCATTGCTTCTTGGGTACCTTATTCGAAAAGAGCGTGCAAATGTACGGATTTATTTTTATCCGACAAACAGGCGCAATACTTTTTACCGGAAAAGTCGCCAGCAACGGGCTGCCAACCGCCATTCGCTTGTCTGGAACGTTAAACATTCATAAAACACATCTCCTCGAACGGCCATAAAGCCCGGACATCTTCCCCTAACCCGCACAAAAGCATACTTTTGTAAACAAGTAAACGAATAAACGAGCAGACAATGCATCTGCACCAATCTGAAATTTAACTCCCTTATGATCGAAGTAAATCCCCAAGAAACAACCCGTGCCTATGCCTTCGACATGTGGATGGATGCCCCCATGCCCATGGTCACCTTGTTCAAAACCTTGGACGTAACCCGCTTAGTGCGGACAAGCAGGCGGACGGGACTGAAATTCAACATGCTGATGTGCTGGTGCATCGGGCGGACGGCCAGCCGGGTCAAGGAATTTTACCTGTTGCCCGTGGGCAAGAAGCTGATACGGTACGACCAACTTGCGGTCAACACCATCGTGGCCAACCGCGAAGGCGAGGTAAGCTCGTGCGACATTCCCTACTCCGATGACTTGCGACAATTCAACGCCGACTACCTGCGACTGACCCGGCAGGTGGCCGAAAGCTGCACCAACCACGACCTGACGGACAGCATGGTCATCGGCACGTCGGCCTTGGCGCAATACGAGATAGACGGGGCGGTGGGCATGTACAGCGGCGTGTTCAACAACCCGTTCCTCATCTGGGGACGGTACAAGCGGCGTTGGTGGAAGCGCACCTTGATGGTCTCGTTCCAGTTCCACCACACCCAGATGGACGGGGCGCACGCCGCCCGGTTCTTAAATGAATTGCAAGAGGAAATAAAACGTATCGAAACCCCGTAACCCCCAAAGCCACGGAAGAACAACGGCAGCACGACAAAAAGAAAGCACCCGACTTTACACTTTACCATGTAAAATCGGGTGCTTGCGGTATGGACGGGACTCGAACCCGCGACCCCGTGCGTGACAGGCACGTATTCTAACCAGCTGAACTACCACACCGTTTCCGTGATGTATGCATCTCTCTCAAATGCTCTGCAAAGGTAAGCACTCTTTTTTATATCCGCAACAGTTTTCGCATTTTTCTTCCATAATCTTCGCACATTCTTCCTAACGAGGTCAGAGCCAGGCTTTGCCGTCCTCCCCTACTCCTTGCCCAGCAGCTTCAGCTGGATGCGCTTGCGCTCGCAGTCCACCTCCAGCACGCGCACTCTGACGTGCTGGTGCAGGGACACCACCTCGGCGGGATTGCTCACGTAGCGGTCGGCCAGCTGGGAGATGTGTATCAGCCCGTTCTCCTTGATGCCGATGTCGGTGAACGCGCCGAAGTTGGTCACGTTGGTCACGATGCCGGGCAACTCCATGCCGGGGCGCAGGTCGGCTATCGTCTTCACCTGCGGGTCGAATTCGAACACCTGGATGGTGGAGCGGGGGTCGCGCCCGGGCTTCTCCAGTTCCTGCACGATGTCGGTCAGGGTGGGCAGCCCCACCGCGCCACCGACGTACCGTTGGAGGTCGATGGAACGCAGCAGTTCCCCGTTGCCTATCAGCCGCGCCACATCGGTGTGCAGGTCGCGTGCCATGGCCTCCACGATGGGGTAGCTCTCCGGATGCACCGCCGAGTTGTCCAGCGGCTGCCTACCGCCCTCGATGCGCAAGAAACCGGCGCATTGCTCGAAGGTCTTGACCCCCATCTTGGGCACTTTCAGCAGCTGGCGGCGGTCGGTGAACGCGCCGTTGGCCGCGCGGTAGTCCACGATGTTCTGCGCCAGCTGCGGTCCCAGGCCCGAGACATACATCAGCAGGTGTTTGCTCGCCGTGTTGAGGTTCACGCCCACCCGGTTCACGGCATTCTCCACCGTGTGGTCGAGGGCTTTCTTCAGTTGCGCCTGATCCACGTCGTGCTGGTATTGCCCCACGCCAATCGACTTGGGGTCAATCTTCACCAACTCGGCCAGCGGGTCCATGAGCCGCCGCCCGATGGAGACGGCCCCGCGCACGGTGACATCGTAATCGGGGAACTCGTCGCGGGCGGTCTTGGAGGCGGAATAGACGGACGCGCCCTGCTCGCTCACCACGAAGACCTGCACGGGGCGGTCGAAGCGCACGGACTGCACGAACTGCTCCGTCTCGCGCCCGGCAGTGCCATTGCCGATGGCGATGGCCTGAATGTCGTAGGCCTCGACCAGCTTCTGCAACTTGCGCATGGCGGGCTGGCGTTCGCCCTGCGGGGGATGCGGGTAGAGGGTCTCGTTGTGCAGCAGGTTGCCCTGCGCGTCGAGGCACACCACCTTGCAGCCGGTGCGGTAGCCGGGGTCGATGGCCAGCACCCGCCGCTGCCCCAGGGGCGGGGCGAGCAAGAGCTGCCGCAGGTTGTCGGCAAACACGCGGATGGCCTCGGCATCGGCCTGCTGCTTGCTCGCGGCGGCAAACTCCGTCTCGATGGAGGGCTTCAGCAGCCGCTTGTAGGCATCGTCCACGGCCTGGGCGACCTCGTGCGATGATGCCCCCTGCCCCCGCACGAAGATGCGCTTCAGCCGGGCGGTGCAATGCTCGTCGTCGGGACTGATGGCCACGCGCAGCACGCCCTCGGCCTCGCCCCGGCGCATGGCCAGCAGGCGGTGCGAGGAAATGCGCGACAGCCGCTCGTCCGCCTCGAAGTAGTCGCGGTACTTCTGCCCGTCGGCCTCCTTGCCCCGCACCATGCGTGAGGAGATGACGGCCTCGCGGGCGAAGATGCCCCGCACGGCCTGGCGGGCGGCCTCGCTCTCGCTGACCCATTCGGCCATGATGTCGCGTGCGCCCTTCAGGGCCTCGTCCACGCTGCCCACCTCGCCCCGCGCGAAGGGTTGCGCCATGCGTTCCACGTCGGCGGGCGACTGCTTCATGAGCATCTTGGCGAGGGGTTCCAATCCCTTCTCCCGCGCCATCTCGGCCCGGGTGCGGCGGCGGGGCTTGTAAGGCAGATAGAGGTCCTCCAGCTCGGCGGCGTTCCAACAACCGGCGATGCGCTGCCGCAGTTCGGGGGTCATCTTGCCCGCCTCCTCTATCGTCTTGACAATGGTGTCCTTGCGCTTTTGCAGCTCGCACAGGCGGCCGTGCATCTCCTCTACCTCGGCCAGCTGCACCTCGTCCAGGCCGCCGGTCATTTCCTTACGGTAACGGCTGATGAACGGGATGGTCGCCCCGTCGGCCAGCAGCCGGAGGGCGTTGTGTACCTGCTTCTCGGCCAGATGGAGGGCGGAAGCGATAAGCGGCGTGAAAGGTTCTTGCATCATATATAATATAGTATAAAGGGAAAAGTATAAGGGTGAAAGTACCTCGCTCACGGCATATCGTCCCGGGATAGTACCTCACCCCCGGCCCATCTCCTTGGGAGGCTGTGTAAAAAGTACCATTTTCATGCCATCCTCGTCATTTCGAGCGCAGCGAGAAATCTCACAGTGGCTTTGGAAGCGTTGTAGAAGGGGATTTCT
>CASFUX010000249.1 GCA_949297975.1 uncultured Bacteroidales bacterium | reverse complement strand
TACCATTGATTGTCAAGGATTGTTGAAATAAGAAATCTTTGATAATCTGTATAATCCGTGTTATCCGTGTGCTAAATCCCATTTTGACACATCCTCACCAGAAAAAACGCGGTATCACTTTCCGCATTAACATCTTTTATTGCAAAAATAAACCCGAAATCTTTCCCCGTCAGAGAAATAATCCGTTCCTTTGTGAAGGAAGGATGCCCAAGATGCAACCCGTTTGCAACCTCCAACCGATACCTTTGCACGAACAAACCAACATTCATTCAACTAAAAAAGATACGTTTATGGCAGACATTAGAGAACTGAACCCGAAAGCGTTGTGGAACAATTTCCACCGCATCACGCAAGTGCCCCGCCCGTCGGGCAAGAAAGACGAGATAGGCCGCTTCCTGGTGGACTTCGGCCGGTCGCTGGGGCTGGAAACCCTCCAAGACGAGGTGGGCAACGTGCTGATACGCAAACCCGCCACGCCCGGCATGGAGGGGCGCAAGCCGGTCATCCTGCAAGCGCACATGGACATGGTGCCGCAAAAGAACAACGACGTGGCGCACGACTTCGAACGCGACCCCATCACCACCCTGGTGGACGGCGAATGGGTACGGGCGCAATCCACCACGCTGGGGGCTGACAACGGCATCGGGCTGGCCGCCGCGCTCACCGTGCTCGAAGCCAGCGACATCCCGCACCCCGACTTGGAGGTATTCGTCACCGTGGACGAGGAAACGGGCATGTACGGCGCATTCGGCCTGCAACCGGGCTTCTTGAAAGGGAAAATACTGCTGAACCTCGACTCGGAAGACGAGGGCGAACTCTACGTGGGATGCGCCGGGGGGCTGGATGCCACCATGACGTTCCGCTACCGCGAAGTGCCCGTGCCCGAAGGCGACGTGGCACTCAAGGTGTCGCTCACCGGGCTGAAAGGCGGCCACTCGGGCATGGACATCGTGCTGCAACGCGCCAATGCCAACAAGCTCATGTTCCGCTTCCTGCGCGAGGCGGTGGCCGAATACGATGCCCGGCTGGCCTGCATCGACGGGGGAAGCCTGCGCAACGCCATCCCGCGTGAAGCCTTCGCCGTGGTGACCGTGCCCGCCGACGAGGTGGACGACCTCATCGAACTGGTGGAAACGTACCGCGACCTCTTCATCGATGAATACCGCCACCGGGAAGACAACATCGACCTGACGGTGGAAGAAACCGCCCTGCCCGCCGGGCTCATCCCCGAAGAAGTGCAGGACGACCTCATCAACGCCGTGACCGCCTGCCCCGATGGCGTGTTCCGCTTCATCGACGACGTGCCGGGCATCGTGGAAACGTCGAACAACCTCGCCATCGTGAAGTCCGACGGCTCGACCATCGTGGCCAAATCGTTGCTGCGCAGTTCGGTGGAATCGCGCAAGGAAGAACTGGCCGACATGGTGGAAAGCGTGTTCGCACTGGCCGGTGCGCAAGTGGAATTCTCCGGCGGCTATCCCGGCTGGGCACCGGACATGCAGTCGCCCATCCTGCAAACCATGAAGCGGGTGTACAAGCAGCGGTTCGGCCAAGAGCCTAAGGTGATGATTATCCACGCGGGACTGGAATGCGGCATCCTCGGCACGCACTACCCGGGCATGGACATGATTTCGTTCGGCCCCACCATCCGCCACCCGCATTCGCCCGACGAAAAGGTGAACATCGAGAGCGTGGGCAAGTTCTGGGAATACCTGCTGGCCACGCTGGCGGAGATACCGGCGTAGGGTTCTGTTTCAACCGCCAATAATAGAACCCGCTCTCTCTCCAGGGAGAGGGTTAGGGGTGAGGTGGTTAGCAGTTTGTAGCTTAAAAACAAAAAAGCGTGCCCCCCCGTCGAGGGGACACGCTTTCCTTATTTTGCCTGGTCTGCTCACAGCCGCTTCACCAACTCCTTCATGATGAGCGTCATGAGCGGTTGGGCGCGGTTGCCTATCTCCTGCACCTCCTCGTGGGAGACTTCCACGATTTTGCCCTCCACGCCCAGGTCGGTGATGATGGAGATGCCGAACACCCGGATGCCCGCGTGGTTGGCCACGATGACTTCGGGCACGGTGCTCATGCCCACCGCGTCGCCGCCGATGATGCGGAAGTACCGGTACTCCGCCGGGGTCTCGAAGGTGGGTCCGCTCGTGCCCACGTACACGCCTTCCACCACCCGTATCCGGTGCTCGCGGGCAATCTCCTTGGCCTTGGCGATGAGGTCGCGCGAGTAGGCCTCGCTCATGTCGGGGAAGCGCGGCCCCATCTGCGGGTCGTTCCGTCCCCGCAGCGGGTGTTCGGGGAAGAGGTTGATGTGGTCGCGGATAATCATCAGGTCGCCTATCTCGAAGTCGGGGTTCATGCCCCCGGCGGCGTTGGACACCAGCAGGTACTCCACGCCCAAGGCCTTCATCACACGCACGGGGAAGGTCACCTGCTTCATGTCGTACCCCTCGTAGAAGTGGAAGCGACCCTGCATGGCCAGCACGTCCACGCCGCCCAGCTTGCCCACGATGAGCTTGCCGCTGTGCCCTTCCACGGTCGATACGGGGAAGTTCGGGATGCTTTCATACGCAATCTCCGTCTTGTCCGTCAGTTCAGTCACCAGGTTGCCCAGTCCCGTTCCCAGGATGATGCCGATTTTGGGCTGCGTCGGCATGTGCTGCCGCAGGAAGTCGGCCGTTTCTTGAATTTTCTGTAACATATCGGGTTATTTTTTGAATGAATGAATGATTCGGGTCGTTGAGGAAGCGCACCTCGATAGGCAAGGCGTAGGTCAGCGGCTTCAACGCTTCGGGATAACAGCCGAGCGACAGCAGCCGGGCCGCGTCCTTCTCGGTAACAACAATCATTTTCCGGGAAAAGTTCATGGCCCGGAGCCTTTGCCGCATGGCCTCGAAATCCTGCGCGGTAAACAGGTGATGGTCGGGGAAGAACATCGTCTCCACCCGGGCGGCCTGCGGGGCAAGGTAGCTCACCATGGCTTGCGGCGACACGATGCCCGCCACGAGCAGGATGCCCGTGTCGCCGTCGGGCAGGGGCTGGGCAGCGGGGCAGGCTTCGGGGAACACGGCCTGCAACGGCCGGTAGCGGTAGGTGGAAAAGTAGAGGCTTTGCCCCTCGCGCGGCGCAATCTCACGGCGGATGCGCTGCATCTCATCGGCAGGGAGGTCGACGGGGCATTTGCTTACTATTATAATATTAGCACGTCGGCTGCCGCTCCGCCACTCGCGCAACCGCCCGGCAGGCAACGGCCAGTCGCGGGTGTACAGGCGGGCATAGTCGGTGAGCAGCACGGTCAGCCCCGGGCGGATGGCTCGGTGTTGCAGGGCATCGTCCAGCACCACCACGTCCAGGTCAGGGCGGCGGCTCAGCAGTTCCCGCACGCCGTGCACCCGCCGTTCGTCCACGGCCAGGCACACGTCCGGGTATTTACGGGACATCTGATAAGGCTCGTCGCCTATCTGCAAGGCATCCGTCCCCGCCCCGGCCAACACGAAGCCCCGGGTACGCCGCTTGTAGCCTCGGCTCAGCACCGCCGTGCGGAAGTGCCGCCGCAGTGCATCCAGCACATACTCGGTGTGCGGCGTCTTGCCCGTGCCCCCCACCGTGAGGTTACCGATGCAGACGGTCGGCACGTCCACTGCCTCGGAGCGCAGCACGCCCCGGTCGAACAGCCAATTGCGGATGCCGGTAACCAGCCCGTACAGCAGGGCGAAGGGGAACAGGAGGATGCGGAGCATGGTGAATGGATATTGAGCAACGATGCAAACTTACGGATAATTTCCGATTGGGGAAAATCTCACGAGGGCAACCTGGTAGATAGCCGTGCAACTCCCAGCATAATGTAATGCAATTCCCCGCATGAAGTTATCGTCCCACAGCTGTAGAATGATAATTTCATGCGGGGAGAGCGATGACTGGTGCAGAGTGGAAACAGAATAAGATGGAAGAATTTGCACAATGCCGTTCCGGAGAGCGGCAGCATATCTTATGAAAATGTTCTTTTCTTTTTCTTCATAAAATCTTTCGGCAATAATCCGAATTGCTTTTGAAACATCTTTGAAAAATAAGAAGTTGAAGAAAAACCGACCAGGTAACAGACTTCATTTATTTTACAATCATCGTTTGCAAGCAATTCTGCGGCTTTTTTCAGACGAATAATCCTGATAAGGTCGTTAGGAGTATGATCGGTTAAGTTCTTAACTTTTCGCAATAAATTGGAACGGCTCATGCACATCTCTCTCGACAGAACCTCCACGTTGAAGTCGAAATCAGCAATATGCTGATTAACTATATCGGATAACTTTTTCAAGAATTGTTCATCCAATTTTGTTGAGACCATGTTATCAGTCCGCATATAAGGGGAATTCACAAAAGCAGCTTGCACTTTACGTCTGTTATCTAACAAATTAGAAATCTGCGACAATAAATAATCCGTGGAAAACGGCTTCTCAATATAAGCATCAGCTCCTGATTTCAAACCAGTTATTCTGTCTTGAATATCAACTTTGGCTGTAAGAATTATGACGGGAATGTGGCTGAACGACACATCGTTTTTAACCTTTGAACATAAATCCAAGCCATCCACATGAGGCATCATAATATCGGTAATTATTAGGTTGATAACTTCCTTTTCCAATATCATCATTGCTTCACTTCCATCTTTTGCAATGAATACGGTGTAGCATACCCTCAATATATCCACTAAGAAGTCAAGCAATTCGTCATTATCATCTACCAATAAGATGTTGTAGTTCGCTTTTTCGATTACTGGATTGCTTGGGATATCGGGAATATGCTTTAATTCGGGAGTTTGTTGAGCCACAAAAACTTGCTCTTGCCTTAGCGGCAATTGAACAACAAAAGACGTGAATTGGCTATCGCCAGTATCAAGGAAAATTTTTCCATGATGCATATCAACCAATGAGCGTGCAAGGGACAATCCAATGCCTGATCCAGACTTTCTTTCGTTTTCCCCCTCATCCACAATCTGGAAAAATGGTTCAAATACTCTCTCTCTTACATCAAATGGGATACGAGCACCATCATTCCGGACTTTAATCTGGCAACTTTTCTGCTCCATGGCAAGTTCTACTAAGATGCGACTACGGGCGTGTTTGATCGCGTTGGTGAAAAGATTGCTGATTATTTTTGTCGTCGCCTCCGGATCCACATCGGCAAACACGATTTCATCAGGAAGCCGCATCTCAAATGAAAGGCCTCTTTGTTGTGAAAGAGGCTTAAATCGAATGCCGATATCATTGAGCAGCCGGTTCATATTGGTATTCATGAAAATCAGATTGAAATTGTTGGACTCGACCTTTCGAAAATCAAGCAATTGATTGATCAGTGATAGTAGCCTATCTGTATTCTTCTTCATGATGGCAAGATTACTTTTCAAGTCATCATGTCTAATGTCACTCCTAAGAATTTGCTCCAAAGGGCCTTTGATAAGTGTCAAAGGCGTGCGTATCTCATGGGCGATATTGGTGAAAAAGCCTATTTTGAAACCATACATTTCTTTTTCTTTTTCTTTTTCGAAAAGTAGCTGACGCTGTTCACTATCGTGTTTTAGTCGTTGAATATAATAATGAAGCAGTAAAAATATGAAACCTCCTCCCAATAAGGCATACAACAAATACGCTAATTTTGTTTTCCAAAATGGAGGACGGATTATAATTTCAATCGAATCCCCAATTTCATTCCATATCCCGTCATTATTGGTAGCTTTTACATGGAATACATATTTTCCAGGGGGGAGATTGGAATAAGTGATTTTTTGTGCCGCTGGAAGATGATTCCACACTTGCTCAAGGCCATCCATCTTGTATGCGTAACGATTCGTTTCGGGTGCCACAAAACTTAAAGCCGCAAAACCAATGCAGAATGAAGATTGATCATGTGCCAGCACTATCTTTTTCCCCATAATTGACCTGTTTTGTGGAAGCGAATCGGAGCCTAATAGTTGGAAACTGTTGATAATTACAGGGGGAATATGCCTGTTTAAAGTAAAATTTGCTGGTTGGAACCGGACTAATCCCTTTAAACTTCCGAAATATAAATTGCCACATTTATCTTTATATCCGGATTTGTAATTAAACTGGTTGGCAGGCAGTCCATTGCTTTGTGTGAAAAGACGAATTTGTTTGGTGTCCGGATTGAAGCATATTAAACCGGAATTGCTTGAGAGCCATAAATTATCATTGTCATCATGAAGAATCATATAAATGACATTGCTGGAAAACCCATCCTTCACCCCAAATTGTTTAAAAGTTTCATTTGTGGGGTCAAACAAACAAATGCCATTGGATTCTGAGGCAAACCAAAGTCGCCCTCGTGCGTCCAAATGCATAC
The DNA here is from genome assembly GCA_949297975.1 of uncultured Bacteroidales bacterium. Lineage (GTDB taxonomy): Bacteria > Bacteroidota > Bacteroidia > Bacteroidales > Paludibacteraceae > QVMH01. The sequence continues at coordinate 29,312 of CASFUX010000249.1, read as the reverse complement.
ATGTTATCTTGTAATAACAGATAGAAGTCGTGTCATTAGGGCTGTGCTGATAATTTTTGTATTCTTGGGTTCTGGGATTGTAGCTGTATACGCCGTTGTCATATGTAGAAAACCAAATTAACCCATAGGCATCTTCGATGATGTCGGAAATGAAGCGTATGCCAATAGGGTTTAATAGGTCGAATTTTTTAGTCGTTCTGTCAAACAGGAAAGCGCCTGTAGAAGTCCCTACCCAAATTTTCCCAGTACTGTCTTTGAAAAGAGCAAATATGTCATTGTTGTTTAACCCATTACCGGATTCTTTTTGGAACTGTTCCCAAATATTCCGCTTAAGATCCAATATGTTGATACCATGACTGTAAGTTGCAACCCATAACAAGGAATCGTCAATGACAATGTCATGTATATTATGGTAGTTTATTGATTTTTCAGAGCTTCCAGTCATATAAGCAGGCATAAAATGTTCGAATTGTTGTGTGTTGACATTTAATTTATTTAATCCCGCATCTTCAGTTCCAATCCAGACATTGCCATCCCAATCTTCGCAAATCCCGCTAACTCGTTCTCCAGATAAAGCGTTGTCATTTCCCGTGGGATAGAATTTTGTAAAATAATTAAATGGGCGTGGAAAATAATTGATCCCACCGAAGTATGTGCCAATCCAAATGCCCCCTTCTCTATCTTCATACATAGAATAAACTGCATTGTCGGAAAGTGAATATTTGTCATTTATGTTGTGGGTTAGGTGGACTGTGGTCTGTTTTTTCATGTCATGTATGTATAGACCTGTTTCTGTCCCAATCCAGCAATTCCCATCTGAAAACACGGCTAAATCGCGGACAAACAGCTTTTCTTGCTTATCATTGCTCAAGTGGTATGGATAAATGTCCCCAGTAGATTTGTTGAGCATCCTGAGATTTTCATTGAATGCGCCGATCAAGAGACAATTATTATTTATGTTAACTGTTTTGGAGATTAAGGCAGAGCCGAAATAGTGCCCCAGTGTATCTTTGGTGTACGATCTGATATTATTTTCAATGGGATTGTATTTCTTTATTCCTCCATGATAAATACTAATCCAAATTTGTTTGTCCTGATCAATGTTAACGGACCAAACTTTTGATAATATAGAAGAATTCGGGTCTTGGTCTATGGAAATCATTGTTTCTAACTTCCCAGTATGGATTGAATACCGAAAAAGGTCATTGGAAGCAATGTAGATATTCCCGTGTGCATCCATCTTCATATCCCGCACTATATCACAAATACATTTGTTATCCGCTGTTTTTTGCCTAAAAGGAGAAAAAGTTTCGGTTTCTAGATGGTAAACGTATATTCCTTTGTCCGTTCCCACCCAAATATCACCATTAGGGATTTGCAGCAGAGACCATATTGTATTGTTTCCTATACTTTTGGCAGTTCGGCTATCGGACTTAAACACCTTGAAAGAAGTGCCGTCATAGCGATTCAGACCATCTTTTGTGCCAAACCACATAAACCCCGCTCTATCCTGCAAGATAGAAAGAACCGTATTCTGAGACAACCCACTCTCGGTATTAAGATGCTTAAAATAGTACTTATCACTTCCTTTCGCCATAAGCGAATAGGCTAACGATAGAAATACAATAAAAATTTTGATCTTCATGAGCAATAATGACAAAAACTCACACAAAAGTATAAATTTTATATCTCATATAATATTTACCAACACAATGAATTCAGCAAAAAAAAGCAAATATTCGCCAAAATCAAACCCATGAGAATATGTTTCATTTTTTGAATTAAACGCATTCTCTCACATCACAAAAAAGAAGTTTCCTTTGCATCATCAATTTAATCATTAAAAAGCAAGTACAATGAAAAAGTTTGACGTTTTATGGTTATTCATTAGCGTATCATTGTGGTCTTATACCCAAACTCCAATCTGTTATGACAAGGAAGAAAGCGAGACAGTAGATTTTTGGTTAGAGCATTTTTATTATGCAAAATGCGCGGACTTTTCAGACAAGACAGCCGAAGGCGGTCATGCCGGCGGGTTGGTGTATGAAGGCAATCCCGACTATATTGCATTTCAATTTTATGGCGGTCTCGATTTCGATGGTATCTATGTGTCTAAAGATGGCACATATCGTGTCAAAGTCGTCTATGGCATCCATCTTTGTACAGATCCAGGGGCTGGTGCCGATTTGGTAGTAAATGGAGAGAGAATTGCCCCGTTAGTATTTCCCACGCTTCCAGCCTCCGCTTCGGGAACAATTGAATTTGATGTAAACTTGCGTGCTGGCCAAGCCAACGTTATCCAATTTATTAGCACAAAAGAATTTCCAATTTTCTTAGGCATCCAACTCTCTTGGGCAGAACCGCTCTGCTATGATCAAACAGAATCAGAAACCACAGACTTTTGGCTAGAACATTTTTATTATGCCAAATGCGCAGACTATTCTAATAAAACGGCCACAGGAGGCCATGCAGGAGGGATGATATATGAGGGAAATCCTAATTATATTGCGTTCCAATTTTATGGGGGGCTTGATTTCGACGGCATTTATGTAGCTAAAGATGGCACATACCATGTCGAAGTTGTCTATGGCATTCATGGTTGTGATGCCTTGGGGGCTGGTGCCGACTTAGTAGTGAATGGAGAAAAAGTAAAGTCATTAGTATTTCCCCAGCTTTTCGATATTACACTTGGAACGATTGAATTCGATGTGGATTTGCGCGCTGATACTGCCAATCTTATTCAACTAATCAGCGTAAAAGACTATCCGGTTTTCTCCGGCATTCAAATCCACCCAACGGAAAATATTGGCACGTCGGTGGCTCAAATAGAAACAAGAATGCCTTATCAAGTGTCTTGTTTTGATGAAATACTTACTGTAGATGGCTTGACAGGCATAAGTGATCTTATCCAAATTCATTCGCTTAATGGACAATTAATCCATTCTATTGTATCCAATGCATCAGATACTTATTCTGTTTCATTGACGACCGGTTTATACATAATCACTGTAAACGGCAGTGCTATCAAGGCTGCTGTAAAGTAATGTTCGATGATGCAATAATCACATAATGTTTCATTTTTAATATCAAAATTATTATGAAAAAGAAAAACTTTTTACTCGTGTTAGCTTGTACGGTCTTTTCAATAGGCTCTGCAAATGCTCAAATTTCTGAAACTCCAGTTTGCTACGATGCATCTGAGACGGAACAAGTTGATTTCTGGTTGGATCATTTTTACTATGCAAAATGCACGGATTACTCCGATAAAACTGCCAGTGGTGGACATGCTGGAGGATATGTGTTTGAGGCCAATACCAATTATATTGGGTTAGCCGCATGGGGGGGACTTGATTGGGATGGCATCCGTGTGTCGCAAGACGGCACATACCGTGTACAAATAGTTTATGGAATTGGCTATTGTGACGATCAAGGTGCATGGGCGAATTTACAAGTAAATGGAGAACTGATGGACCAATTGATTTTTTTTGTTCCCGAACCAAGTCCCGGAACAATAGAAATCGAGGCAGAACTGTATGCCAACTATGACAACATCATCCAACTTATCAGTGTAAAAGACTGGCCCGTATTCTTGGGTATTCAGATTTTTCCATTGGAAGATACAAGAATATCAACTCCCCAAGAAAGTTCGTACACTGTATCATGCATTGACGGAACACTAGTTGTAAATGATTTGACTGGTATAAATGACCGCATCTCCATATATACGCCTGACGGCAAATTGATTAATTCAATTACCTCCAACACATCAAGTTCTTACTCCACCTCGTTGGCGGCGGGTATGTACATTATAAATGTGAATGGCTGCGCAAGCAAGATTCTTGTAAAATAAATGGTTATACGCTAAGAAAGGAGGCCTTATTGTGAAGTGCCCCTTTCTTAGCATATCAATTCTAATTCAGAATTAACATGCCTACAAAATACTATTTTAGTACCATTATTTTGAGTTGCCTCACACAACTCTTTTCAGTTATAAATGCTAATGGGGAAGAAACATCTGCTTTAACGTCAGGCGATGCAATGATCCAGGTCGTTTCTTCGGAAGACAATCAATATGCCCTTTCTTTTCTGTTCAAGGATAATGAGATCCCGACTTTACACCCAGACTATCCAGTTTATCTAGAAGTACGCGAAAAGCCGATCGTTGGGAAGTATCACAAATATGAATTGCTACAAGACCGATTGGTGTGTTATGCAGTAGTGACTACAGAAAAAGGCTCTGAATTCACAGTATCCGACACGTACATAGCCAAAGGTGCTGGCGTATTTGAATTACAACGAAAACTCGAAGTTACGAAGGCTGCAAGCATTGATTCACGCTTCAACTCGCTCTTTGGCTTTCGCGTGGATGAAAATTGTACCGACCTAACAACACATGAATACTTCGTGCCTGGCGTGTGGTATAAAGCCAACTTTATCCCAGACGGACATTTACCGACCACATTGCCACAGAAAGACGATATTTATTTTTATTATAGGGAAGATCGGATCACGCTCCCTTTAGTTATGTTTCGCAATCCAACTTCGGGGATGACCATTTCCATCACTCATAAAGACTCTGACCCACAAACAGTAGTAGCTGATGCTCTGGGGCTATTATCCAACGAGGATTATCAATATGGCGCTTTGGGAATGAAACGAGAAGATAATATTTTATATACAACATTTATCTATCCTGGCTCAGAAGCAGACACACGCAGCAGCAAAGGACCACGCTCTCACCCAGTGAAACAAGGATTACAGCAACAATACAACTTAGAAATCGTGTTTGCTCAAACATCTGATTATGCCAAAGCCGTAAATAAAACTTGGGAACATGCATTTGAACTGTATAATCCCAAAATATATGAAGTTGAATTACCCGTAGCGTATGACGGCCTAATAGAAACATTATTGCAGTATTACATCCCTTCCATAGACATGGGGGGAGAATATGACGCTCCCGGCTTCCCTTATCAAGTTAGTCTCGATTCGTTTAAGTCGATGGGACCTGTCTATACTATGGGATTTGTCGGTATGCAGATTGCAACCGGATACTTTTTATTCAGAGAAGGAATGGAAAAATCCAATGGTGACACACAAATGAAAGGTGCCGCAGTACTTGACTTTTGGGCGAACAACTGCCTTTCTGACTTAGGTTATCCGCGCACATGGTACGACCCAGGCAAAAACGGAGCCCAAGGCAAATGGCGTGGCGGGAGCGACCTGCACACTACTACTGGTGGCATGGAGAGTTTGATTGCTGCATGGTGCTTCGCCAAACGCAACGGCATAGAAAAACCACAATGGATAGAAACTTGCAAACGTTTTGGTGATTGGTTAGTAGCAAACCAAAATGCCGATGGAAGTTATTATTATTCCTACAATCATGGTTTCACCACAACCGATGGGAAACACCCGTCAACCAATCAAAATAAGTTCCTCACCATTTGCGCAATTCGTTACTTAGTAGAACTTCACATTGCTACCGGTGAACCCGCTTATAAAGAGGCGGCCTTGAAAGCGGGCGAATGGTGCTACAAGAACATTCACCAAAAGTATTGCTATGTGGCTTGTGTAGTGGATAATCCGCAAACTATCGATGGAGCTTCGGGGCAAAAAGCCTTGTTCAGCTTTATGTCGCTCTACGATTTAACGAAAGACCCTAAATGGCTGGAGGCTTCCGAACAAGCAGCAACCTACACCGTAAGTTGGGTTTATTCTTTCGAAATTCCTGTTGAAAAAGACCGCACTGACGACACGTGCTTTCCCAAAGATAGGAGCATTGTTGGACAACAGCTCATTTCCGTCTGCCATGGTGGAGCGGATTTGGGATTTGCATGGACTTCATTTGCTTATTATCGTCTTTACCTCATCACGGGCAAGGAACATTATCTGCATGTAGCTCGCATAGCCGCACATAACACCAAGCAGTCCATGAATTGGGATGGCACACTGTACCCCGGACAAGCGCATGGTTTGCAATTGGAAGCTTTTGGAGTTACGGTTCCACGAAGGATGAACGGCGTAATGACAACACTAAATTGGAATTATGCTGCTCATTTGGATCCGATGGTTCGGTTTAAAGATGCCTTCGGTACACCAGACATAGAAAAGGTAGAGCGTATGACATGGGAGGAGCGGCAATATCTCAACAACATTTATTCCCAAGTACAATCTGCCAATTATGGACAGGAAGTAAATAGAGTTAGGAAAATGGAAGCTTCTGCTTGCCAAATTTATCCAAATCCAGTAAGAAAGGACGAACAGCTCCACATCACATTTCCCGATTCACAAATGGTGACTTATAAAATAGAGTGCTATAGTGCGAAAGGGCAGCTTGTATTTTCTTCCAAGGTTAAAGGTGAATTAGAAACAAAAATTGACATGCAAGGAATGACACCTGGAGTCTACATTCTATCTGTAAAAGAAGATAATGACAACTTAGTTTCGAGCAAGAGAATTGTCATGCTCTAAAAAAAGAACTATTAGACAATATGAAACATCAACAATCAATTGGTAAGATAAAGTATCATGAGTAAAAAAGTATTTACACAAAGGGGAAACCCCGATAGATTACATCTGCTATTGATGCTGCTAGTTGCAGGATGGTGGCACTGGCTGCCTGCACAGCAAAATCAAGTAATAACTGGCATCGTGATGGATGTAGAGAATTTACCTATTCCTGGGGTTAGCGTGATGGAAAAGGGAACTCATAATGGGACAATAACGGATATAGACGGGAGGTTCAGCCTCCAGGTTCAATCGGATGATTCTGCTCTACTATTTTCTTTTCTAGGGTATGAGGAAGAAGAGGTTGATGCAGCAAATGGAGCTGTATTAACTGTAACTCTTCGGGAAGATGCCCGTGAGTTGGACGAGATCATTGTTGTTGGCTATGGAACAAAGCGAAAAGGCGGTATTACATCAGCCGTTTCCACCATTAATAGCCAAGATATAACTCGCAGCACAGCAACCACAACCTCTGGAGCCATAGTAGGTAAGGTGGCAGGTATTACGGCAAGGCAAAAATCCGGTGCACCTGGATCTGGAACAAATCTTCAAGTTCGCAACATGGGAGAGCCGTTGTATGTAATAGATGGTATTATCAGCGACGCTTCTACTTTTAATAGTTTAGATATCAACGATATTGACAATATTTCCGTATTGAAGGACGGCTCCGCTGCAATCTATGGCGTGAAAGCTGCAAATGGTGTAATTCTCGTGACAACGAAAGCCGGAGGCAAGAACCAGAAACCCCAAGTCAGCATCAATGCTTATACTGGTTGGCAGCAATGGACAGAATACCCCAAGATGTTAAATGCTTACGAATGGTCATATATTAATTATATGAGGGATGTGAATGATGGTATTAAATCGTTTGATTACTCTGACCCTGAAAAAGTTGCAGCAGCTCGGAATGAATTAGAGAGATACCGGACTGGATATCACAACCCAGAGACGGGTGAAGACTACCGAGGCTACAATTGGTGGAAAGAATACGTCAGCAAAGCCGCACCTCAAAATTACATCAATGCTAGTATATCAGGTGGATCGGATAGACTATCTTATTACTTTTCCCTTTCTCATGTGGATCAAGATGCAGTATTGAAAGATTTCAATTACAACCGCACCAATCTACAGGGGAATTTTGATATGCAAGTAGGAGAAAACTTCAAAATTGGCTATCAAGTGTATGGTAAGATAGAAAAGAACATTAATCCTGCTACGACCTATGAAGCAGTAGCGGCATCGCTCTATGAATTGCAACCTATATATAGGCCTTATGCAAACAATAACCCGCTTTATTTACAATATTACAATACGGGTGATGGTGCTCGCAATATCTATGCCTATACCAAGGATATCGCCGGTACTTACGATAAAACCTGGCGGACAGTACGCAATAATTTCACATTCGAATACAACACTCCACTGAAAGGTTTAAAATTCAACGGTTTGTTCTCATACTATTTCGCGAATAATACGGAAAATAACAATGCTAAAAGCTGGAAGGAATATTCATATGAGTATGTACCGGAAAAGCAGGGCTATGATTATGTAGTAAAATACGAGAAAATGGATACGGAGCGTGCCCGGAACAGGGAAAACATGGAGGATATCACAGGGCAGATCTTGGCCAATTATGACAATACATTTGGAGGTAACCACCATGTTACCGGAGTGGCAGGGTTCGAGTTTTTCCGACGGGATCAAAACACTTTGTGGATAAGACAGAATCCCGTTTCCAATCCATTTGTAGATTTAATGACTACGAATGAAATTAACGCAACTGGCGAAACTAAACGCACTATCTCCACTGCCAGCTTCGTATTCAGGGCTTCTTATGATTTCAAGCAAAAATACATCATTGATTTTGCGGGAAGATATGATGGCAGTTGGAAATTTCCTCAAGGGCATAGATGGGGATTCTTTCCTTCTGTGTCAGGCGCATGGCGTATTTCCGAAGAAGACTTCTTCCAAAACTCGAAAATATCGAATTGGTTCACCAATCTGAAATTAAGAGTATCTTATGGCGAGATGGGGGATGACAATGTTGGCACCGCCGATTTTGATTATTTACCAGGTTACACTTATGGAGATGGAACATCATACATTCCCTCCGATCCACTGACCAGTACAACTGGACAAATGCTCTATGGCACTAATATACGTCCGGTTCCTAACGACCAAATATCGTGGATGACGGCATCGCTAATGAATATCGGGGTCGATTTAGGCTTCTTCAACAATCGCTTATCGGCGGAAGTTGACGTATTTCGCAGAAAAATCGATGGAATCGCAGCCATTCCAGACGACCTAATCTTTCCCTTAGAAAGTGGCATGACAGCCATGCTGCAAAATTTAAATTCCAATGAAAATTTGGGGATAGATGGTTATATTAAGTGGGCGGACAAAGTAGGCGATTTCAGTTATTTTGTAGGAGTAAATGCCACGTTAGCACGCCAACGAAATGGGAAGCGCAATTCGGAATTGTTCTATAACGCTTTGGATCGTTATAAGAACAGTCAAGACGGACGCTGGGCCAACGCAACAGAAAGCCGTGTGTGGATGTGGGAAACGATCGGCATTTTCCAATCGCAGGAGGAAATAGACAATTACCCTGTCAATATCGATGGAGCCAATAATACCACCTTGGTACCTGGAGACTTGATATTTAGGGATGTTAATGGGGATGGAGTTATCGATGATTTCGACAGGCGTCCTTTAGGATATGCTTCCGTTGATTGGCCTTGGGCAGAAGGTTCGCAAGGAGGAAATAAGAATCCCTTGATGTCACTAGGATTTAATTTTGGATTCGAATGGAAAGGAATAGACTTCGCAGCTGATTTTGCGGGAGGCTTCATGAACACATTCATTCCCGACTGGGGATTGAAATGGGGAACATCGCGTACTACTAATGGTTATGTATATAATAACTTGGACGTATGGCATCATGAGGACATTTTTGATCCGACATCTCCTTGGGTGCCTGGGAAATTCCCAGCTTTGAGAAGCTACAACCCGTCAAGCCGTGCCGATGATGACTTTTATTCGCAAGAGATAAATTATTTGCGTTTGAGAAATTTAGTTTTGGGCTATACGTTGCCTCAAAAGTGGACAAAAAAAGCCCATATTCAAAAATTGCGGCTCTATTTCGAAGGGAGTAATTTGTTTTGCTGGGATACCATGGAAGAATTTGGCTTCGACCCGGAAATATCGACCACGAACGGACGCGATTATCCACAACATCGGACTTTTACGATAGGAATTAATTTAACTTTTCAATAGCAGAGTATTATGAATAGTAGTTTCAGTAAGATTATCATAGGGCTTCTTGCAATATGCGGATGCTGCTCATGTGAGGACTGGCTTACACAGGAAGACCAAAGTGCAATGAGTACGAGCCAGACTTATTCATCTATTGCTTCAATTAGTAGTGTGGCAGCCAACTTGTATTCGAGATTGAATTATCCGCAAGATTTCACAACGGATGCCATAGACTTGACTTCATGGGACGAAGCTTGTAATAGCAGTGCCTATTGGGCATCGGCATCCAATAAAAATGCGGATTATCGGCAATATTACGATTATACTTTAATGCGTTATATCAATGCCCATATTCATTCGCTTCTGGAAGAAGTGTCCTCTACTGTTCCAAAAGAATATCAACGTTATTTTCTTGCAGAAGCTCGTTATATTCGCGCTTTTGTCTATTTCACCATGGTTTCAAGAATGGGTGGTGTACCTATCATAGAAGAGGCGCAAGAATATACGCTTGACCCGTTGACTCTGGCACGTCCGCGCAATAAAGAAGCAGAAGTTTATGATTTTATTTGTAAAGAATTGGATGAAATAAAGGATGACCTGTCTTTGGCTGCTCCAGGTCTTACGACACGAGCTACTAAGGGAAGTGCTTTGGCTTTAAAATGCAGAGCCATGCTTTACGCGGGAACTATCGCAAACAACTATGATAAAAACGTGGCGAAAGGCCTGATTCTTCCAAGTGGAGCCACCGGCATAAGTAAAGACAGGGCAAATGATTATTTTCAAAAATGCTTGGATGCTTATTTTGAGTTGGAAGAATTGCAGCAATATGATTTGTATAAAGTCAACAATGACTTGGCTGAGAACTACACGGAGTTGTTCCTTAATAAGTCAACAAACCCTGAGATCATATTTCGCAAAGATTTTGACGGACAAAACTTTTTGAATGGTTTTACAGGTCGAGCCATCTGCCGCGCCATGAAACCTTTGCCCAAATCCGGTGCAGAAATAAGCCCAGTACTCAATTTAGTGGATGCATACGAAGATGTGGCTACACATGAAGTAAAGGCTATCAATCCATATGTAGGAGAACCGCAAGTTGAATCCATGGGCATCAGCTCATCGAATTATGAATACAAAGTATTCGACAAACCGGAAGACATATTTGTAGGGCGCGATCCGCGCTTGATGGCATCGATTATCTGCCCCGGGAGTTCTTTTCGTGGGAATGCTTTGGATTTTCAAGCCGGGCTGGCTGTGAAAACAGCAGAGGGGTACGAATTCAAATCAGTACAGACCATGGACGACTACTTGGATGCAACGAAAGGTTATTACGAAAATGTGCAAATGACAGGTACAGAAGGGCCGCATAAATCAAGCACAAATGTTTCACATACAGGTTTTCTCTTGCGCAAATTTGTCGACACGGCTTCCGGCTCCGAATCGAATGGACAAAGCACCGTACCTTATATTGTATTCCGTTATGGAGAAGTTTTGCTCAACGCCGCAGAGGCGGCTTTTTACCTGAATGAAAATGGAGTGGAGACCTATAACGACGAGAACATGCGCAGTTTATCTTTGAACAGCATCAATCGCATAAGGGAACGAGCAGGCGGTGAGAGGTTCAAGCTCTCAGATGCCGAATTGACGTTTGATAGAATTGTTTCGGAAAGACGAGTGGAACTATCGTTTGAAGATCATCGTTATAACGACATGAAACGCTGGCGGCTGGCTGATGAGGTATGGAACAATGACCCGGACAATCCGGAAGCAGTCTTATACGGGCTATGGCCATATAAAATTTATGCTCCGGGCGAAGATATTGATGGGAAGTGGTTGTTCCGCAAAGTTAAGCTGGAATTCCGAAAAGAGCCTATTTATTTTGACTTGAAGATGTATTATGCAACTTATCCTATAAATACGGGTAATCCGTATATAGAAAAGAATCCTAATCATTAAAAAACAGATAATATGAAACAGATAACAACCCTAATCGTGATAATGCTTTTATTTGGTCTTTCTTCTTGTGAATATGATAATTATGATCCACCATCCATCGTATTTTGCGGAAATTTAATGACCAATGGAAAAAGTTTCCTATACGATGGAAATCCCCGAAAGCCAGTTCTGACACTCATCCAAAAAGGTTTTGGGAAAGTAGACGTTGGAACAAATGTGCGAATAGACGAAACTGGTCATTACCAACAAGTCATTTTTGAAGGAGATTATTGGTTGACGTTGAACAACGTACAGTATCCTTTTGAATTTGCCGATTTTAAGTCGTTGGGTACTGGACTTGGTTATGACAGTCTATATATGTATATTACCTCCAATGTGACGAGAGATTTCGAGGTAATACCGTATTACACAATTAGTAACTTTACTGCCCAGGTCGTAGATGATGACATTGTATTGGAAGCAGATGTAGCTGTTCACCCTGATAAACGCGGAGTGGCTCCAAGCGTTGTGTTTGCGCGTGGTTATGTGAGCACATCCTCCAAGGTGAATAGCTTAACAACGTGTACGAAGTCCAAGCGAGCTGTCATTACAGAATCAGGGCATGTAGAAGTCGCCATTCCCATACACGACAATGTAATTGCCTATAGGGAAATATACACGAATAACTTCCGAGATTACGCCTACTGCCGGATAGCAATAGAACTTGACGGGATGGATTATTACCTGTTTTCTGAAATTAAAAAGATAGAGGGTGTTCCTTTGTAATATAAAAGGCACATAACATCCGTAAATTGACTCATTTTAAACTTTTATTAGAATTTATGAAGACATTTCGAATCATTGCTTTTTTTTGTTTGTGTTTTATTCTCAGTATTTCTTGTAAAAGTAAGGACAAAGCCAGAACTTCTTCTGCTCCAGAGGCAAGTATGGAAACATTTACTAATCCGCTATTGCCCAAAGGACCTGATCCATGGGCATTGTGGCACGATGGTTATTATTACTACATGCACACAATGGCCGATAGCATAGTTTTGTGGAAAACATCTGATATAACTGATCTGAAGCATGCACAAAAAAAGACAATATGGATACCAACCGATCCTGCAAATGCTCATGACTTATGGGCTCCAGAAATACATCATATCAATGGGAAATGGTATGTACTATATACGGCAGACGATGGAAATCCAGATAACCATCAATTGTATGTAATTGAAAATAGTGAAAAAGATCCGTTCCAAGGAAGATTTATAATGAAAGGCCGCATTGGAACGGACAAAGATAATAATTGGGCGATAGATGGTTCCTATTTTGAAGCAGATGGAAAACTTTATATGGTTTGGTCTGGATGGCAAACACGAAGGATAGATACACAAATTCAATGTATATACATTGCCGAAATGGAGAACCCGTGGACGCGACGTTCGGAGCGGGTACTTATATCAAAGCCAGAATTTGAATGGGAGCGTAAGTTCATTAACGAGGAAGGCTGGACACCACCCGATACAATTTTAGTAAATGAAGGTCCTCAACCATTATTCAGCCCAGATGGAAAATTGATACATATCATTTATTCTGCGAGTGGCTGTTGGACACCACATTATGCTTTGGGTATGTTGACGGCAAAAGTAGGGTCAGATCTGTTAAATCCAGATAATTGGCATAAATCAACAAAATCCGTTTTCAGCCAATCAATCGAAAACCAAGTATACGGGCCTGGGCACAATAGTTTCTTTAAATCGCCTGACGGAAAAGAAGATTATATCTTGTATCATGCAAGGGACACCGAAATTGACCCACCCGGTGCAGGGGATGTACGTTCGCCCCGCGCACAAAAAATAGAATGGGATGGTTTAGGATATCCGCAATTGGGAGTACCTTTGTCTGTAAAAGAGGTTTTACCTAAACCATCGGGAACTAAATAGTAACGCTTGTTGAATACAAAAAGATTGTGCCCTAAAACTGGCGACATAAGTTTTAGGGCATATTCCATAATAATTATAAATACAACCTTCATGAAGAAGCAAAATCGCTTATTGCCCAACATTTTTTTTTATTGTTGTATGCTCTGTGCGTGCACATGCTTTGTTATGCAAGCACAATTTTCCCCATTGTCAGACACTCATTGTCAAGTATTGATGGATGACAAAGAAGGAACGACATGGAATAGCAGTTATATGTGGTATCCTGGTCAATTGGCTGCCCATAAGCAGGCTATGCTGTGGAAGAAATCAAATTATCGCTGCGTGAATGTAGATTATCCTGGAACTTATATGGAAGCGGTAGATCATGCTATTTTTAGAAAAAAAATAGAATTACCACATGAAACGCAGTTAAGTTGGGAAACAACAGGAACTGTAGCTGTACGACTTAATGGGCAAATAGTCCCAGAAAAGGCCAAAACATGCATAGTTCCTGCCGGAAAATGCTTATTGGAAGCCAAGGTTCAAACAAAAGGCAAGCTTCCTGCGCTTATTGTAAAAGGAGAACACATACAAGAAGTGGCAGGTTGGGAGGTGAGCATAGATGGAGAAAATTGGTATCTGGTGGAAACGGATATGCGCTATAACAACCCTGGGCTCTCTCCCAATGCAGAACAAGAATCTTCAGTTGTCATTCTGCCGGATAAATATATCACAATACGCAACGCAGAAATACAAGGGAAGGAGATGCAATTAGGAGAAAATGGAGGAGTTCTGATTGATTTTCGACATTTGGAATTGGGGAATGTGCAAGTTTGTGCAAAGGGAACAGGCCGCCTTTCTTTTAAGGTGGGAGAGTCCCCCGAAGAGGCATTGGCCGATGGCGCAATTTTCGAACAGCGCATAATACGTTCTTATCCGCTCACACCAGATGGACAAAACATAGTTCTTCCAGACAGGGCATTGCGATATGTGTATATTACATGCGATCGTCCTTGTACCCTCTCTGGCTTGCGGTTTGTGGCTAAAACATGGCCAGTGGAGTTCCAAATGCAGTTTAAATGCGATGATGAAATGTTGAATGCCATCTGGAATGCAGGAGTAGCCACCTTGCACACTACGCTGCACGATTTTTATTTGGATGGAGTAAAACGGGATTTCCTTCCTTGGCCGATGGATGCGGTTGTTTCTGCGATGGGCGGAGACTATGCATTTGGAGAAAGACAAGCAACGCGTAACGGTTTATCGATAGCCCTTTTGCCACCCAACCCTCAACAATCGGATTTGGGCATCATGGATTATCCGCTACACGCTCTTCTCGGATTGAAGAGTGAGTATTTGCGCTATGGTGATCTGCATACATCGTTCATGTTTAAAGAACGCATTGTACAGCAAATGGCATTTTACGAAGCACTTCAAGATGAAAAAGGTTTTATTTGGGGTGCTCCTCCAACTTGGGGCTTTGTCCCTTGCTGGCATAAAAAAATGGGACCGGATGATTACGGAGCACCTACATATGCTCAAATACTCCTGTATATGAACTTTAGGATTGCAGCATATTTTGCTCGTTTGTGGCGAGAAAATGGATTGGCAGATCACTATGCACAAAAAGCGGAAGAATTAGAGGAAAGTATTGTTGATGTTTTTTGGGATGCAGAGCAAAAAGCTTTTATTAATGGTTATTTCGCTAATGAGAAATTGGACAATAGAATATCACATCATGCTCAGTACTGGGGTATATTGTCTGGGCTTTATCCTTCAAAGCATTATGACTATTTGTTTGATGAGTTGATACCTTCCATTCCGTTTTATTATGACAATATTAGCTATGAAAAAGGTTATGAATTTTTGGCTTATTTTAAAGCGGGTAGAAGGCGTGAGGTGTTTGACATGTTGGATAGTATTTGGGGGGATTGGTTGAGACAAGGGAACACCCGTTTCCCCGAAAACTTTTTACCCAAAGCTCCTCTGAAAGAACAACTAGCATTTTATGGTCGCCCATTTGGATTAAGCCTTTGCCATAGTGCGAACGGAGTAGTACCAATTTTGGCAGTATTATACGGTATTTATGGATTTTCTTGTTCGAATGACAATCTTGCAGAATACACTTTACGCCCTGATTTATTGCATTTGAATTATGTAGATGGACGCATTCCTATAAAAGAGGGCTACATAGGCATTCATCTCAAAAAAGAAGGGATGTGTTCCATCGAAATTCCTGATGGCTGCATTGTTCACCTTTATCCAAATACGAGCACAAGAAAACCACTTGTGTGGGAAAAGGAAGGCGTTTATACTTTTGAAATCGAATGATATGCTACTCCCCCTCACGGCACCGGGTCGTACCCGCTGCCGCCCCAGGGGTGGCAGCGCAGGATGCGCTTGATGGCCAGCCAGCCGCCTTTGAGCACGCCGTGCTTCTTGACGGCCTCGATGGCGTATTGCGAACAGGTGGGCACGTAGCGGCAGCGCGGGGGGATAAACGGCGAAATGCAGATGCGGTACACGTATACCGGCAGCAACACGATGAACTCGATGACCTTCTTCATGGCTGTTCCGCTTTTTCCTGGATGGTTTGCAGGGCTTTCACCATTTTCTTTTCTATGTAGGCGTATTCCAGCACCTCGTCGGCGACGTATTGGAAAGCGATGTGCGCCTGTTGCCCCCGGGCGGCGAGGCAGGCGTGCAGCGGGTGCTTGTTCAGCCGGTATGCCTCGCGCATGAGCCGCTTGAGCCGGTTGCGCTTCACCGCCCGCTTGAACCGTTTCTTGGGCACGCTCACCATGACCCGCACGGGCGGTTGGCCTGCCTCTTGCGGGACCAGCAGGCAGGTCACGCGCAGGGGATAGGCAATGAACGACTTCCCTTCGGCGAACAGATGGCCGATGGTCTTTTGCCCATACAGATGTTCGGGTTTGGCGAATGAGTTGAGTGGCATGTGTGTTTCAGCTACGAGCTACAAGTTACGAGTTTTTGCCAGCTCATGCGCAATGCTACTTGTAGCTCGTAATTTGTAGCTAAAAAACATCCCAAAAGTAAGGAATTTCTTCGATACTTTCGGGATGGGGATAGGTTTTCGGCGGGGAAAGGGTTATTTCTTCGCCTTCTTGACGTTTTCTTTCAGGAAGTTGTCCAACGCCATGGTCATGGACGGCACGCCAGGCTTCGGTGCTTCGAGGTCGAGGCGCAGGCCGGCATCACGCACGGCCTGGGCGGTGGTGGGACCGAATGTGCCGATTTGTATCTCGCCCTGTTCGAAGTTCGGGAAGTTCTTCAGCAGCGAATCGATACCCGCCGGACTGAAGAACAGCAGCATGTCGTAGTCGAACGGTTCATCGGGGGCGAAGTCGTTGCTCACCGTGCGGTACATGATGGCCTTGTCGAATTTTATCTTGGAACCTTCCAACGCTTTCAACGTGTCTTCGTTCTGCACTTCCGAGGTCACGAAGAGGTATTTCTCGTCCGCATGTTTGTTCAGCACCGTAATCAGTTCGGGCAGCTTGCCCGTGGCCGAGAAGAACACCTTGCGCTTGCGGTATTGTATGTAACGTTGCAGGTACAAAGCCACGGTTTCGGAGATGCAGAAGTACTTCATCATCTCGGGCACGGTCACCCGCAGTTCCTCGCACAGGCGGAAAAAGTGGTCTATGCCATGGCGCGAGTTGAACAGGATGGCTGAGTAATCCAATATGTTGATGCGTTGCGCCCTGAATTCTTTTGCAGAAACGGGGTCTACCTTGATGAACGGGCGGAATACAATCTTCACGTTGTACTTGCTGCTGATGTCGTAGTAAGGCGACTTGTCGGAGCTTGGCTTCGGTTGCGAAACTAGTATCTTTTTGACCTTCAATGTAGTAAAAACTTTAAATTAAACAATTACACGGCCAGCCGGTAGGCTTGGAGCAACGCCGCAAACGGTAAAATTTCGAGGGTGCAAAGGTACAACAATATGTAAAAAAAATCTAATAATTTGGAGTAAAATATCTGAAATAACTTTAATATGACAAGCGAGGCAGCGGCGCAGCAAGCGACAATCCCGGCGATTTGCGCCACATGGGCGATGGAAGGGGCAGCATAGAGGCGGATAGCCAACAAGGGGAAGAGGGCCAGCCCCAGCAGCACGACAATGTCGTAGTAGCTTTTCAAACACAGTTGCCGCGTGCGTCCGTCGAAGAACGTGTAACACAGCAGACGGATGAGCAGCCCTTTCAGCAGGAGAAAACCGGCGGTTACCGCCAAAAAGCGCAGGTAAGGGATGAACCCGAAAACCTCCACCCCGGCAGGGAACAGAGCCACATAGGCATACAGACCGATGGCACAGCAGGCGAAAAGCAGGTACAGCACCCGCAGACGCGAGTCGTTGCCTTCGGGGTTGCTGAACAGGCTGGAGCGTTCCTTGGTGCGGAAAATGGCGGGAAGGTCTTCCGTTATCAGAGTGGGATAGGCACGCAGCGCGAGCACCATCAGGGCAAACAGCCCCAACAGCATGGCGAACACCCAGCTTTCATTCTGTGGAGACGATGGCAACGGAAGACTTTGCATGTAAGTTAGTTAGTAGCTAAGAGCTAATGTTTTCAACTTTCAATTATATCGCCGCGAACTTGCGGTAGCCGGTATCCCAGGCCTTCGCTTGGCGGATGGCAGGCAACACCTCGGCGGCCGAACCGACTACCGTCCACATTTCGCGATGCCGTTCGCGCATGAAGTGTTCCTCCACAGCCCGGTCGAACAGTTGCAACAGGTTGTCGTAATATCCGTTCACGTTCACGATGACGATGGGCTGCGTCACCAGTCCCAGCTGTTTCCACGTTATAATTTCGAGCAGTTCCTCCAACGTGCCGCATCCGCCCGGCAAGGCCACGAAAGCATCGGCCAGGGCGGCCATCGTGCGTTTGCGTTCGTGCATGTCGGTCACCACGCGCAGCTCCGTAAGCCCCTCCATGTGCCATTTTTCCTCGTACATGAATTGCGGGATGACCCCCACCACGCGTCCGCCGTCCCGCAGGGTGCTTTGCGCCAACGCGCCCATCAGTCCGAGCGAGCCTCCGCCGTACACCAAGGTATCGCCCCCGGCAGCCAGCAGCCCGCCCAGCTCGTCCGCCGTGCGGAAAAAAGCCTCGTCCACCTGCGTGCTCGAACCGCAATATACACAAATAGTCTGCATGATTGGTCGTTCTTTTCTTGGGGTACAAAGATAGTGAAAGTCGGGGGCAAAGCAATCGTTTAACCGCAAAGGCCATTTCTTTTTAACCGCAAAGAGCGCAAAGGACGCAAAGTTTTTTCAGTTTCTCTTTGCGCTCTTTGCAGTTATAAAAAATCCCGCTCTTTCGGTTGATTTTTCAGATGCGACACGCCGCGTCTCTACAGTTGAGCGGGGGTTGAGGGTGAAACTATAGAAAATGGAAAAAGATACTATAGGACGTTCGTCAAGAAACTATAGGACGATGACCAAGATACTATAGTTTCTTTTCGGGTTTGCAATAGGTCGTTCGATGTTGGGCAAGAATGCATTAAGCCGAAAAATCGTCAAATGTTAACAAAGAAACTATAGGACGATGGGAAAGATACTATAGGACGATGACCGGGAAACTAGTAGGGGTATTTCAGCTACGAGCTACAAGCTACGAGTGAGGTTGTGTAGGGACGAAAAAACGTTCGCCCTTTTGCGTTCATCCAAGGCCAACGGCCTTGTGGCGTTCAGCGTAGGGCAACGCCCTACGGACAAAGGGTGACGCAATGTAGAGACAAGGCATGCCTTGTCTCAAGATGATAACGTATGCGTTCATTTGCGCGGAAGAGACAAGGCAAGCCTTGTCTCTACAACGTTGTCGGCACAAAGATACGTAAAATACAACAAACAGGATGGTGAAAATCTGCCCGTAGCGGTGATATGGGTACGCATATCTGTAATCTGTATAAAGGGCATATGCGGGGATTGCCGTAACTTTGCCTCGCAAAAAGGTTGGAATAAAACTCATCTATAAGGAGATGGCGTAATCAGTGGCGGATTTTTTCGTATTTTTGTGGCGGGTTTCCCCGTTTTATACATCGAGACGCCACAGGAGTGACGTCTCTACCGTAACAACTCGTAACTCAATCATATGCTTCGTAAGATTAGAATCGCCCTAGCGGCGGTGTTCCTGGCTTGCATCACCCTGCTGTTCCTTGACTTCACGGGCACGGTGCATGCGTGGCTCGGGTGGATGGCCAAGGTGCAGTTCCTGTCGGCGGTGCTGGCGTTGAATGTGGGTATCGTCCTTTTCCTGATAGTGCTCACGTTGGTATTCGGGCGGGTGTATTGCTCGGTCATCTGCCCGCTCGGCGTGTTTCAGGACGTGGTGGCCTGGTTGGGCAAGAAGCGGAAACGCAACCGCTATGCCTATTCCCCCGCTAAGGCATGGCTGCGCTATGGCGTGCTGGCAGTGTTCGTGGTCGCGTTGGTAGCGGGCGTGGGTTCGTTTGTCGCCTTGCTGGCCCCATATAGTGCCTATGGCCGCATAGTGCAGAACCTGCTTTCGCCCTTTTACAGCTGGGGCAACAACGCGCTGGCCTACCTGGCCGAACGGGCGGACAGCTATGCTTTTTATGAAACGGAGGTGTGGATGCGCAGCCTGCCCACGTTCCTCATCGCCTTGTTTACCTTTATTATAATAGTCGTGCTGGCATGGAGGGGTGGACGGACGTATTGCAACACCATCTGCCCGGTGGGTACGGTGCTGGGATTCCTCGCCCGCTTCTCGTGGCTGAAGCCGGTATTGGACGCGGACAAATGCGTGGACTGTAAACTGTGCTCCCGCAACTGCAAGGCGGCGTGCATCGATCTGGCGCAGCATCGGATAGATTACAGCCGCTGCGTGGCGTGCATGGACTGCATCGACAAATGCAAAAAAGGGGCGATAAGGTATGGACGAAGCCTCCCCAACCCCTCCAAAGGAGGGGCTAAACTAGATACCCCCACACCCCCTAAAGGGGGCTTTCCCAAGAGCGACAAGACTAATTTAACATCCCCTCCTCGGGAGGGGCTTGGGGAGGCTTCGGGGCTTGGGGAGGCACGCCGCTCGTTCCTGGTCGGCACGGGCTTGGCCGTGGGGGCGTTGGCCGTGAAAGCGCAGGAGAAGAAAGTAGATGGCGGTCTGGCCGTGATACTCGACAAGCAGCCCCCGCACCGCTCCACCCGCATCGTGCCGCCCGGGGCGCAGGGGTTGCGCCACATGGCGCAGCATTGCACGGCTTGCCAGTTGTGCGTGGCGGTATGCCCCACGGGGGTATTGCGCCCGTCCATGGACTTGAACACGCTGATGCAGCCGGAGGCATCTTACGAGCGGGGGTATTGCCGTCCCGAATGTACAAAGTGCTCGGAGGTGTGCCCGGCGGGAGCGATATTGAAAATTACGACGGCGGACAAGTCGGCCATCCAAATCGGCCATGCGGTGTGGGTGAAGGAAAATTGCATCCCGCTGACCGACGGGCAGGAATGCGGCAACTGCGCCCGCCATTGCCCCACGGAAGCCATCACCATGGTGCCTTCCGACCCGGCGGACGAGCATTCGCTCAAGATACCGGTCATCAACACCGAGCGTTGTATCGGCTGCGGGGCGTGCGAGAACCTGTGCCCGGCGCGTCCCTTCAGCGCCATCTACGTGGAAGGGCATGAACGGCATCGGATGATATAGAAATAAGAGGCAAGAAGCGGGTGTGCTTGTAGGGGCGAAAAATCTTTCGCCCAAAATACTCGTCCATCTACCAAGGCGAAAGGAAAAAGTAAAAAGCACATTCAGTGATAATCCGTGTCATCCGTGTGCTAATCTCTGAAATTTGAAATCTGAAATAAACAATATGAATAAAGATATGAACCGGCGCGAGTTCCTCAAAATCGTGGGGATTACCGCCGCAACCAGTACCGCCGCCCTCACGGGATGCGCAAAGTCCGAGCCGGGACGCAAACCGGGGCAGGGTGAGATACCGAAGGACCTGATGACCCTGCGGGTAAACAGCAAGACGGGCGACCGCGTGTCGTTGCTCGGCTACGGCATGATGCGCCTGCCCACCATGCCCGCCTCTGACGGGCGGGGCGACACCGTGGACCAGGAAGCGGTAAACGAACTGGTGGACTATGCCATTGCCCACGGGGTGAATTACTTCGACACGTCACCCGTGTACGTGCAAGGCTGGTCGGAAACATCGACCGGCATCGCACTGAAGCGGCATCCACGCGACAAGTATTTCATCGCCACCAAGCTGTCGAACTTTTCCAACTACACGCGCGAAAACTCCATCGCCATGTACCGCAAATCGTTCGAGGACTTGCAAGTGGATTACATCGACTACTACCTGCTGCACTCCATCGGCAACGGCGGCATCGAGACCTTCCGCGCCCGTTACATCGACAACGGCATGATAGACTTCCTGCTGGAGGAACGGCGGGCGGGGCGCATCCGCAACCTCGGTTTCTCGTTCCACGGCACGAAGGAGGTGTTCGACGAGGTGTTGACCATGGACGACCAAGTCCATTGGGACTTCGTGCAGATACAGCTCAACTACGTGGACTGGCAACATGCATCGGGCAACAACGTGAATGCCGACTACCTGTATGCCGAGTTGCAGAAGCGAGGCATCCAGGCCGTCATCATGGAGCCGCTCCTCGGTGGCCGCCTGTCGCGCGTGCCGGAGCACATCGCCACCCGCCTGCTGCAACGCCGTCCCGAAGTGAGCGTGGCCTCGTGGGCGTTCCGCTTTGCCGGGTCTCCCGAGGGGGTGCTCACGGTGCTGAGCGGCATGACCTACATGGAGCATTTGCAGGACAACCTGCACACGTATTCACCCCTGTCGCCCCTCACGGACGAGGAAAAGGATTTCCTGGAAGAGACGGCGCGGCTGATGCTGCAATACCCCACCATCCCGTGCAACGACTGCAAGTATTGCATGCCTTGCCCCTACGGCATCGACATCCCGGCGGTACTGCTACATTATAATAAATGCGTGAACGAAGGCAACATCGTCACGTCGTCGCAAAATGAAGGCTACCAGCGGGCTCGGCGGGCGTTCCTGGTGGGATACGACCGCAGCGTGCCACGCCTGCGCCAGGCCGACCACTGCATCGGTTGCGGGCAATGCAATCCGCACTGCCCGCAGAGCATCGACATTCCAAAGGAAATGCAGCGCATCGACCATTTCGTAGAACAACTGAAGCAGAACACGCTATGATGACCTTGGAGGAATTAGCGGCCTTGCTGCGCGAGGGGCATCATTCGCTGGTAGTGCAAAGCCGGGATGGCATGGTGCGCACGTTCGACGGACGCGGCGTGGCCGATCTCTACCGCTTGTGGCATGACGAACCGCACTTCCTGCAAGGAGCCGATGTGGCCGACAAGGTGGTGGGCAAGGGTGCCGCCGCCCTCATGATAGCGGGCGGGGTGCGCCGGGTGCATACCAGGGTGGTGAGCGAGGCGGCATTGGAGTTGTTCCAAGCAAGCCCGGTGCAGGTGAAGTACGAGGAAAAAGTGCCGCACATCATCAACCGCGCTGGCACGGGCCGTTGCCCCTTGGAAGCGCTGTGCGCCCCCTGCGCCACGGTGGACGAATGCCTGCCGGTGATAGAGAGGTTTGTACAGGAGCAAGGGGTAAGAGGTAAGAGGTAAGAGGTAAGGAAAGCCTCCCCAAGCCCCTCCAAAGGAGGGGATGTACTGATTCAAATGGTAAATAGCAAATAACCCAATAGTAAATAGTTTAAATTGTCTAATAGTAAATAATATGGTGCAAACAACATTGAAACTGTATTCGCTGGACTATAGCCAGGCGAAGACGTATGGAGTGGCGGCACTTTTTGTGGCGGGCAACATCGTGTTCCCGCAACTGTGCCACCTGGTACAATTAGGCGGCCCCACGTGGTTGCCCATTTATTTCTTCACACTTGTGGGGGCATACAAGTACGGATGGAAGGCAGGATTGCTCACGGCCATTGCCTCGCCGGTAGTCAACTCGCTGCTGTTCGGTATGCCGCTCATGGCCGCACTCCCGGCCATCCTGCTGAAGTCGGTGCTGCTGGCCGTGTTTGCCGGATGGGCTGCCGCCCGTTTCCGCAAGGCCACCTTGCCGTTGCTGCTGGGCGTGGTACTGGCCTACCAGGTGGTGGGCACGTTGGGCGAATGGCTCATGTACGGCAGCCTGTACGTGGCCGCACAGGACTTCCGCATCGGCGTGCCGGGCATGTTGGTGCAAATCATCGGTGGCTGGCTGCTGCTGAACTACGCCGACAGGCTGAAGGTGTGGAGAAAGTAGAGTTTTTGAGACTTTGGAATGAAACAAGCCGTTGTCCATATGGGCGGACAACGGCTTGTTTTTATAATTCCTTTTTCAGCTCTTCATATAAGTCCACTGGCCCCAGATGCCAGTATTTGGTACTTTCAGTCGATAGTTTTTTATAAAGTTGCGAATGATAGATGCGGTTGATAGCATCTGCAAGACTTATGCCTTTGTCTTCAGAGATCCACGGGGCAAGCCATCCTATCTTGATAGGCAGCAGCAGATATAAGTTTTCTTGGGTTATTGGAGCACTCATAGCCTTATTTCCTTTGATTCAATAAACGTGATGGCATGTAGCGACCTCTCCGTGTGGAAAAGATACTGATCTACTAATTTATAGGTTTTTAGTTCCTGAATGAGGGTCTGTATGCTGATGATGCCTCCTTCATAGAGCGTGAATTGTGTATAGACACTATCGTTTGCCACTGGGCCATACACGATGTCGTAATCGTGGGTGAAACCTCGCTTGGTGCGGTTCTTCATCACAAAGACCACCCATTCTTCCGTTGGCGTTTCAAATATGAGTGATTTCATGCAGTTTACCGCTTCATCATCCAGTTCATAAACATTCACGTAGCCGACAGTTACTCCTTTGTCTCTCATTCTCCGCTCCGTTAGTTTCTTCGCCTGCTCGTAGGAGGTGGTGGCATAGAACCCGTGCCCATAGTCAAGCGAACGGTTGGGTTGACGTATCTCTGGATTTTTTACCACTTCTACGCTTCCATGATATATTCTGCTCATTTCTTTCTCTCGTTTATCATTTCATCAATTTCTTCAATCAACCAATGGTGTCCTTGGGTGTGAAGCACATCATAAAATTCACAGAAATGCTCCATTATTCCATATTGCTCAAGCAGCTTTGCCACATCCTCGGTTTTCATACCTTTGGCTTTGGCATATTGTTCTATACAGAACGATACAAACATGGCCCTGTCTTGCAGTTCATCGCTCATCGTATTTCTCCTTTCTGCGGCATACCAATATAGCGTGTCTATTCCATACCGCTTTTTAAATTACTTTTATGATAGCACAAAAGTAACAAGAAAATCCTGAAACCCAAACCTCCCCGCACCTAAGGCAACGCACCGACATGCCAAACCCTTTCCTCTACCGTAGGGGTGTTGCCCCACACTGAACGCCACAAGGCCATTGGCCTTGCTCGTACATTCGTTTACTTGCCTCTGCGTCATTCCGACTTCTTGTAGCTGAGCACCGCCCACACGTTGAACACGACCAGCATGGTGGCTAAAGCGATAAAGTCGGGCAGCAGATCCAGAAAGCCGCTGCCTTTGAGGTAAATGTTGCGCAGCGCGTCCACGATGTAGGTGGTGGGGCACAAAGCGGAAATGACTTGCGCCCATGCGGGCATACTGTCCACCGGCGTGAGCAGCCCGGACAGCATGATGAATATCATGGCGAAGAAGAACATGACGAACACCGCCTGCTGCATGGTGGACGACTTGTTGGAGATGACCAGTCCGAACCCTGTCATGGCGAAGATGAACAGGGCCGAAAAGAAGTACAACCACCCCAGGCTGCCTGCCGGGGACAGCCCATAGACTAACCAAGCGAAGAAGAAACCCAGCGTGAGCGACACAAAACCAATAATCCAGAACGGAATGAGCTTGGCGAAGACGAACGAGGTACGGCTGATGGGGGTCACGTTAAGCTGTTCGATGGTGCCTTGTTCCTTCTCCACCACGATGTTGAGGGCGGACAAGTAGCCGCACAGCACGAGCAGGGAAATCATGATGAGGGCGGGTATCATGGTGTACTTGTAGTCCATCGTGGGGTTGAACTTGCTGATGCTCGTCATCTGCACCGTGGGGGTGCCCGCCGTGTCGGGGTTGGCTGCTTGCAGGTCCTGCGAGAATTCGCGGCAGAAGGTGGTGATATAGCTTTGCGCCATGCTGCCCAGCATACTGTTGACGGCGTTGACGGACACTTGCACGGGCACGCTCCCCGTGTTGGTGAGCGACTTCTCGAAGTCGTCGGGTATTTCGAGCACCATGTCGGCCTCGCCCACCTCCACCGCTTCAATGCCTTCGCGGTAGCTGGGGCATGTGCCTACCAGGCGGAAGTAGGTGGAATGGGCCAGCTTGTCCACGAACTCCTCGGACAAGGGTGAACGGTCATTGTCCACTACCGTGAGGCGGATATTCTTGATGTCCATCGTGGCCGCCCACGGCATCACCAGGATGACCATGAGCGGGAAGAAGCCCGTCAGGGCCAGCATGATTTTGTTACGTGCCAGCTGCTTGAACTCTTTCTCCAATAAAAACTTTAATGTCATAAGTATTTACTATTGGACGATTTACTATTTACTATTTGCTCCCTTACTCGTAACTTGTAGCTCGTAGCTCATCTATTCCAGCCTGTTCTTGAACTTCTTCATGCTGACCGTGAGCAGGAATACGGCCATGCCCGCCAGCACGAGGGTCTCTTTCAACGCAGACACGGCAGGCAATCCGGCTATCATCAGTTTGCGGGCGGCCGAGATGTACCACGTGGCAGGCAGGATGTTGGAGAGTACCTTCAGAATGGGCGGCAAGCTTTCAATGGGGAACAACATGCCCGACAACAACATGGTGGGTACCATAAGCATGAGGGCGGACACCATCATGGCGATGACCTGGCGGTCGGACACAGTGGAGATGAGCAGCCCCAATGCCAGCGAGGTGAAGATGTACAGCAACGAAATGGATATGAGCGCGGCCATGCTGCCGTGCACGGGCACCCGCAGCACGAAGATGGCCAGCAACAGGATGGTAACCAGGTTGACGCACGACAGCACGAAGTACGGGGTCATCTTCGAGAGGATGATATAGATGGGGCGCACGGGCGACACGAGCAACACCTCCATGGTGCCGGTCTCCTTTTCGCGCACGATGGCGATGGAGGTCATCATGGCGCAAATGAGCATGAGGATAAGTCCCATGATGCCGGGCACGAAGTTGTACGATGATTTCATCTGGGGGTTGTACAGCATCACCACGTTGGGCACGATGCCTGTGGCCTGCCCCTCGGGCATCTGCTCTTCGAAGTATTGCCCCACCACCGCGCTGATATAGGCCATGTAGCTTTGGGCCATGGTGGCGTTGCTGGCATCGGCTACGATTTGCAGTTGCGGACCTTCGGGGGTAAACAACTTGTCGGAAAAGCCCGGTTCGAACACCAGCACGGCATCAACTTCGCCGGAACGCATCACCCGGTCGATGTCCGAGGGATTGTCCAGGAATTCTTTCACGGTGAAGTATTCGTTGGCATCGAGTCGTTGGGCTATCTGCCGCACCGTATTGTCCGGCTCAGCCGACAGGATGGCCATGTCCACGTTGCGCACCTCGGTGCTCAGCGCAAAGCCGAACAGGACGATGAGCACCACCGGTATCCCCAGCAGGATGAGCATAGTGCGCCTGTCCCGCAGGATGTGGTAGAACTCTTTGCGAACAAAAGCAAGAAACTCTTTCATCAATTAACAATTAATAATTAACAATTAACGTTCTCGTCTTTCTTGGTGATGTCGGATTTGGAACTTTTGATGATGCTGACCAACAGTTTTATCAATTCTTTGCGATCAGTATCAATAGACAAAAAACTCTGCTCTGTTATGTATTGGCTGTCTTTTAGCAGCATGAGCCAATACTCAGTCTCGTTGGCCTCTTTCAATGCAATACTCAACTTGTGTATGAAGTCCGGCTTGGATTGCGCATACTCCGCTTCCCTGACCATTGCTCCTATGGCAGTACCACTTCGCAGGAGTTGCTTGGACAGAATAAACTCCTTGTGTTCCTTGCCCAGGTATTGGTATGCTTTGATTATCCGTAGTGCAAATGAATACGATTTGATGGAGATGATATTTTTGCCACCCATGTTAATTATTAATTGTTAATTATTCACTCCTTTCCGCTTTCCTTGCCAGCCGCCGGAATACCTGATCCATGGACTGGGCGTTGAACTGTTGCTTGAGGCGGGCGGGGGTGTCGAGGGCATCGATGCGGCCATCGACCATGATGGACACGCGGTTGCAGTACTCCGCTTCGTCCATGTAGTGCGTGGTGACAAATACGGTGATGCCCCGGTCGGCCGCCTCGTAAATCATTTCCCAGAATTGCCGTCTTGTCTCGGGGTCCACACCGCCTGTCGGCTCATCGAGGAAGACGATTTTCGGCTCGTGGAAGATGGATACCGAGAAGGCCAGCTTCTGTTTCCAGCCGAGAGGCAGCGAGCTGACCAACGCGTTTCGCTCCTTGGTGAAGTGGAGCTTGTCAAGCAGCAGTTTCGTCTTCCGCTCGATGTCGTCCGTCTTCAT
This sequence comes from uncultured Bacteroidales bacterium, assembly GCA_949297975.1. GTDB lineage: Bacteria > Bacteroidota > Bacteroidia > Bacteroidales > Paludibacteraceae > QVMH01. The sequence continues at coordinate 1,055 of CASFUX010000249.1, read as the reverse complement.
ACCGTAGATGCCGGCGTAGAGGCGGATGTTTTCCCACACCTTCAAGTCCTCATAGAGGGAAAATTTCTGGCTCATGTAGCCGATGCGCTTCTTGATGTCCTCCTGCTGGGTGGCAATGTCGAAGCCCGCTACCCGTCCCTCGCCCGAGGTGGGGATGCTCAAGCCGCACAGCATACGCATGGCCGTGGTCTTGCCCGCCCCGTTCGCCCCGAGGAAGCCGAATATCTCGCCCCGATGCACCTCGAACGAGATGTGGTCCACAGCGGTGAACGTGCCGAATTGTTTGGTCAGGTCTTTTGTATAGATAACGATGTTGTCCATTGTTTCATCATGTTTCCAAGTTGCGTGCGATGTTTCCCGCAGATTTCGCAGATGGACGCAGATGGAGGGCGAAAGATTTTTCACCCCTACAACTTGCCTCTTGCTTCTTACCTCTTACTCCTTGCCTCTAATTAAACCTTCGCCAGGTTCATGTAGCAATCCTCTATGGTGGCTTCGATGCGTTTTACCTCGGCATGGTGTCCTTGGGCTTCCAGGTAGCGGAGCAGCTCGTCCGGCTGGAAGTCGTCCGTGCGGGTGGTGAAGTGGTGGTATTCGCCCGACACGTAGCAATTATCTATGCCGGGGTATGCCCGCAGGTCGTGCAGCAGGCGGTACATGTGCTCGCTCTTGGCCGCCCACAGCGGCGTGCGGAAGCTGGCGGTGATGTTGTCGGGCCTGTCGATGCCGAGGAAACGCCCGTCCTTGATGAGCGCGATGCGGTCGCACAGCCGCGCCTCGTCCATGTAGGGGGTGGAGACCACCATGGTGATACCCTCGGCCTTGAGCCGCTTCAACATTTCCCAGAACTCCTTGCGCGACACGGGATCCACCCCGGTGGTCGGTTCGTCGAGGAAGAGCACTTCCGGTTTGTGGATGAGGGCGCAGCACAAGGCCAGTTTCTGCTTCATGCCACCGGAGAGTTTCCCGGCGCGGCGGGTCTTGAACGGTTCTATCTGCCGGTAGATGTCGGCCACGAGGTGGTAGTTTTCCTCAATGGTCGTACCGAACACGGC
>CASFUX010000248.1 GCA_949297975.1 uncultured Bacteroidales bacterium | reverse complement strand
GAAGGACTTCGCCTTCAGCGGTAAAGAAGGCGACTTCTTCGGACCCGTGTTCGAAAACGACACGCACACCATGGCCCGCATCATGCAGACGGGCTTCATGACCTCGGACTCCGTGCGCCTGCGCCACATCTACCTGCTGCCCACGGACGAAGCACGCGCCGACAGTATATATAATGTATTGCGCAACGACCGCCAGGCCGACTTCGCCGCCCTGGCCCGCGAATACTCCCTGGTACAGCAAACCGCTGCCAACGGGGGCGAAATAGGCTGGCTCACCGAAAACACCAAGGGCGTGGACAAAGAATTCATGGATGCCTTCAACAAGAAAGCCAATGAAGTGTACATGTTCAAGAACGCCCAAGGCATCCAAATCGTGCAGGTGATGGAAAAGACCGCCCCGCGCAAGAAAGTGAAACTCGCCATCCTCGAACGCAAGGTGACCGCCAGCAGCCGCACGCAGGCCCGCATCTACAACGAAGCGAAACAGTTTGCCAGCGCGGCCAAGGACGCGGCGGGCTTCCAGGCCAAGGCCGACGAGCTGGGCTTGTCCGTGCGCCCCGCCAACAATTTGGACAAGAACGCCGAACGCGTATCCATCGTACCGCAGTCACGCCAAATCGTGCGCTGGGCGTTCGGTGAAGATGCCAACACGGTATCCGACGTGTTCGACTGCGGCGACCAGTTCGTGGTGGCCGTGGTGACGGAAGTGAACGAAAAAGGGTACACCCCGGTGGCTAAAGTGAGCGGACAAATCAAGGCCGAACTGATGAAGGAAAAGAAAGCCGAACGCATGATAGCCGACCTGCAGACCAAGCTGGCCGAAGGCAAGTCGCTGGAAGAACTGGCCAAAGCCCTCGATGTGGACGTGAAGGAAGCCACGGGCGTGAGCTTCGCCTCGTACTCGTTCGGCAGCGCAGGCTTCGAACCTTACGTCATCGGCAAGGCCATGACGCAAGAAGTAAACAAGCTGTCGCAGCCCATCAAGGGCAACTCGGGCGTGTACGTGGTGCTGCCAACCAAGGCAACGGACGGCACGGGTACCTTCGATGCCGCAGCGGAAATCGCCCAACTGAACAACCGCAACATGTACTCGCTGTCCTACACCATCTACCAGGACATCCGCGACAATGCGGAAATCGTGGACACCCGCTCGAATTTCTACTAAACCCGCGGTAAAATCACATACAACACAAAAAGCGGTGGAACGGCCGAATGGTCGTTCCACCGCTTTTTGTGTCATCCCCCGTGGCAGGCTGCACCTCACAGCCACCGCTTCGCCAAAGGATAGGCCAGCACGCCACACACCACGGCCAGCCCGCCCGCCAGCACCCAGCGCACGTCCAGGCTGTCGAGCGAACCCAGCCGGTCGGCAGCCTCAACCACCCAACGCGACAAGGCCAACACCCCTTCCCACGCCTGACGATGGCACACGAGCAGCACCGCCGCCGCCAGCCCCCCGGGCAGCCACCGTGCCCATCCCCTCGCGGGGCGGCACGCATCCACCCGGTCCAGTTTGTGCCGCAAACGGCCTTCGAAGAAGTCACGTTCCACGTCCGGCACGTCCCCGCGCAGCAAGTCGCGCAGGCGTTCATCATTCGATTTATTCTTTTTCATATCCATTTTGTTTCAAGAAAGTTTCCAATTTGTCGCGTCCCCGCTTCAGGTGCGACTTCACCGTGCCCACGGGCATATGCATGATGGCCGCCACCTTCGCCACCGGGAAGTCCTCCATGTAGTGCAACAGCAAGGCCGAGCGTTCCTCCGTCCGCAGCCGGGCGAG
>CASFUX010000247.1 GCA_949297975.1 uncultured Bacteroidales bacterium | reverse complement strand
CAGCGTTACCCGCCCGATCATGCCCGCGAGGGTCTGCAATTCGCAAGTGCTTGCCGTGTCGGCCGGTTGGCGGTGCACCAGCAGCCATGCCGTGGCCAGCACCAGGGGGAGCAGCAGCACGGCGGCCACCCGCTGGAAGGTTCCGCGCCACTTGTCGAGCCTGAACCGGTCGGCCCGGATGCGCCGTTTCACGCGCCGGAACGCCCGGTTGGCATCTACCCGCCAGAACGTCATCCACGCGTTCATTTCCACGTGGGCATCGATGGCCTGTTGGAAAATCTTCCTGTTCTCTTCATTCTCCTCCGCCCATTGTTCCAATCGCCGCCGTTCCTCCTCGGACAGCTGCCCGGCCAGATAGCGTGGCAGCAGCCATTCCGGCCTGTTCTCTTGACTTGACTTCATATCTTTTTCGTACCTATTGATATTGATAAGGGCAAAATTCAGCAAATTCTCCTAAAGTGGAATTCATGTTTTTTAGCAGGAAATGCATCCTGCGCCCGTGGCGCACAGTCCTTGATGGTCGAAAACCTCACCCCTAACCCCTCTCCCCGGGGAGAGGGGAATAAAGTTAGTTTCGTATGCGGAAAAACCGACTTCAAAACAAGCCTAATCCCCCTCTCCCCAAGGAGAGGGGTTAGGGGTGAGGTTGTTAGCAGGCAGGAGCACATTTCCTATCCCGTGCCTTGCCTTCGGGGTTAGCCCCCACATCCCCATCCAAACATTCCCGGATGCGGAGGGAAACTTCCACCGATGCCGGGATATACTTCCGCGCCTCAGCATGTATTCTATAAACTAAAGTTTGGTTTTTAAAAACTAAAGCTTAGTTTATACAAACCAAAGTTTAGTTTTTAAAAACCAAACTTTAGTTTATAGAATGCGTCCGCAGGCGGGAAAGTATATGACCGCATCCGGGAAGGTATCCCCCGGCATAAAGGGAAGTATGGAAAGGCATGTGCAAGTCCGGCATAAGGGTTTCTCTCATCCAACCCCTCGGCACTCCGGGGGAGGAGACACATAATAATCGCGAACACGGACGAAGCAGATGAAGTGGGTTTATGCGGACGAATTGGAAAAACATGCTAAAGAACATATATTTTCCTTTAGGAATTGTCCGCGCCGCATTCCCTATCTATATGTTGACGTCAACAACTTTCAATCAACAAACATTTATTTACAATTAAAAGACACAGAGATTATGAAGAAATTCTTCACGATTGCAGCCCTCGCCGCCACTATGTGCGGGGCTGCACAGGCACAGAATGCCGTGGAAGCCATCTACATTGCCGGTGCCGCCGGTACGGAAATCAACGGGCAGACGCTCGGCGACTGGGACATCCTCAACACGCTGAAAGTAGAACCCAACCAGGGCAAATTCGTATTGACCATCAAGAACTTCAGTGCCATTGCCATTTCGGACATGAAATTGGAAGAAGAAAGCTGGGGAACGTGGAACGACCATTTGTGGTCATACCCCGGCACGGCCGACATGACCGATGCCGACCTGAACAAAGCCTTCCCGATGAGCGGGCCGGGCCAGGACAACGGCGCGGGCAACGTGGCGGCTCCCTGGACGGCCGAAGTGTGGGAAGTGGAAATTGCGGGCGACCTCTCCACCATCACCTACCGCACCAGCACCCCCAAGCCTGCCGACGTGGTGCACCTGCTGGGCAACGACCCCATCGGCTGGAACACGAAGGACGAATACCAGTTTGAAAATGAAGCGGGCACGAACGTGTATTGGCTCGACATCACCGAAGACATGGCCATCGTAGGGCCGCACGTGAACCTGAACATCATCGTGAACGGCGACTGGGAAATCTGGTGGGGCGGTGCTACCAAGCCCCTCGTGTTCGATGAACCCCAGATGTGGGGCTGGAAGGCCAACGTGGGTACGGACAATGACTACGTGATACCCGACGGCACCTCGTACTGGGGTACCATCCGCTTCGTAAGGCCCGCCGCCGGTGAACCCGCCGAAGTGACCATGTACACCGAAATCAAGGAACACAAGAGCGAACCCAACGGCATCGAAACCGTCCTCACGGACGAAGACGCAACGCCGGAATACTTCACCCTGCATGGCCTGCGGGTAGGCAGTCCGCAACAAGGGCAAATCTACATCGTGCGCCAAGGCAGCAAGGTGAGCAAGGTGTATTACCGCTAAGCGTCTATACATATAATATTATAAGGCAGTTGTTGACCATCTGACACGCGCCCCGGAAGTCCTCTCAGTGGAGGGTTTCCAGGGCGTTTTTTTATACCTGACCCCTAACCCCTCTTCCCGGGGAGGTTGTGTGAAAACCACGAAACAAACCCGCCGTCATTTCGACCATAGGGAGAAATCCTCTTCTACAACGCTTCCAAAGCCACGGTGAGATTTCTCCCTACGGTCGAAATGACGAGGACGGCATGGAAAAGGTGCTTTCATCGCCCAAAACATGTTAAAGAACATATATTTTCATTTTAGGAAATGACTTGCTTTTATGCCCCTTATTATTGTTGACGGCAACAACTTTTTATTAATTAACAACATTTGTACAACTAAAAAACACGGATTTATGAAGAAATTCTTCACGATTGCAGCCCTCGCCGCCACGATGTGCGGGGCTGTGCAAGCTCAGGAAAACACGGTGTCGGCTCTTTACGTGGCCGGTGCCCCTGGTACGGAAATCAACGGGCAGGTGCTCGGCAATTGGGACATTGCCAATGCGGTAGAAGTGAAACTGACGGATGGCAAGTTTGTCTTGAAGCTGAAAAACTTCAGTACTGTCGGCATATCGATTGCCAAAACATCAGAGTGGGGTGTATGGGATGATAACTTGGTGACATTTTTCGGTGCGGTGGAATTGGTAAACAGCGACTTGGGAACGCCTTTCCCGCTTGGCGGGCCGGGCAAGGACAACGGAGGCGGCAACCTGACCGCTCCTTGGACAGCCGATGAATGGACGGTGGAAATAGCGGGCGACCTTTCTACCATCACCTTCAACACCACAACCCCCGGGCCGGATGCCCGACCACTTGATGAGGTGCACTTGTTAGGCGATGCCCCCATCGGTTGGAGTCCGTTGGACGAATATAAGTTTGAGAACGAAGAAGGGACGAAGGTGTTCTGGCTCGACATCCCGCAGGACAAGGCGATTGCCGGACCGATTAAGAACCTCAACATCATACTGAATGGGAGTTGGGACACTTGGTGGGGCGGCGCGACCAAACCGCTCGTGTTCAACGAACCCCAGATGTGGATATGGGGTGCCAATGCGGAAGTGGGCGAATATGTAATTCCGGCCGGGACTTCGTATTGGGGCACCATCCGCTTTGTGAGACCTTTCCTGGGCGAAACGGCCGAAGTGACCATGTACACGGAAATCGTGCCGCATAAGACTGAGACCGTATCCACCGGCATCGAAACCGTTCTCACGGACGAAGACGCCACGCCGGAATACTTCACCCTGCAAGGCCTGCGGGTAGGCAGTCCGCAACAAGGGCAAATCTACATCGTGCGCCAGGGCAGCAAGGTAAGCAAGGTGTATTACCGTTAAACGTCTATACATATAATATTATAAGGCAGTTGTTGACCATCTGACACGCGCCCCGGAAGCCCTCTTAGTGGAGGGTTTCCGGGGCGTTTTTTTTATACCTCACCCTTAATCCCTCTCCCCGGGGAGGTTGTGTGAAAACCACGAAACAAACCCGCCGTCATTTCGACCGTAGGGAGAAATCCCCTTCTATAACGCTTCCAAAGCCACTGTGAGATTTCTCGCTACGCTCGAAATGACGAGGATGCCATGGAAATGGTACTTTTCACATAGCTTGCCGGGGCAAGTTGCTTGCGGACATGCATGTTACCGATTATTTTCGTACTTTTGCCCCGCTATTACGCCAAGACGGAAAGACGCGGAGGAGGCATTTCTCCCTGTAAAATATCTTTGTGTCCTTGCGTCTTCGCGTACCAACCAACTATTAGCTATTAACTGTTAACTACTAACTGAATATGTGTGGAATTGTGGCTTATATCGGGAAGCGCGATGCTTATCCCATCCTGATTAAAGGACTGAAACGCCTGGAATACCGCGGCTACGACAGCGCGGGCGTGGCGTTGATGCACGACGACAAGTTGAACATATACAAGGTAAAAGGCAAGGTGGCCGACCTCGAACGTTTCGCCGAGGGGCAGGACGTGGCGGGCACCATCGGCATTGCCCACACGCGCTGGGCCACGCACGGCGAGCCCAACCAGGCGAACGCGCACCCGCACTATTCACAGTCGGAGAACCTGGCCTTGATACACAACGGCATCATCGAGAATTATGCCGTGCTGAAGGCCTCGTTGCAGGAGCATGAATTTACCTTCCGCAGCGAGACGGACACGGAGGTGCTCGTGCAGCTCATCGAGTACGTCATGGAGCGCGACCGTGTGGACCTGCCCACGGCGGTGCAGCTGGCTTTGAACCAGGTGGTGGGCGCGTATGCCAT
>CASFUX010000246.1 GCA_949297975.1 uncultured Bacteroidales bacterium | reverse complement strand
ATCCCCCGCTTCATCAAGCACATCGAGCGGGGCGACTTCCTCAATGCGGCCAAAGTGCTGAAGGAAACCTCTGCCCTGCCCGCCGTGTGCGGACGGGTATGCCCGCAGGAAAAGCAATGCGAGTCCAAGTGCATCCACCTGAAAATGGGCAAGGAAGCGGTGGCCATCGGCTACCTTGAACGCTTCGCCGCCGACTACGAGCGGGAAAGCGGACAGGCCTCCGTGCCCCCCGTGGCCCCGCCCAACGGCAAGAAAGTGGCCGTGGTGGGCAGCGGCCCGGCCGGGCTGTCGTTCGCAGGCGACATGGCGAAGCTGGGATACGAGGTGACCGTGTTCGAGGCGTTGCACGAGATAGGCGGGGTGCTGAAATACGGCATCCCGGAATTCCGCCTGCCTAACCGCATCGTCGATTTCGAGATAAACAACCTGCGCAAGATGGGCGTGCGGTTCATGACGGACACGATTGTGGGCAAGACGATTAGCATGGACGAATTGAAAGCGGCCGGCTTCAGCGGCATCTTCGTGGGGAGCGGTGCCGGGCTGCCCCGCTTCATGGGCTGCAAGGGCGAAAACCTGGTAGGCATCATGTCGTCCAACGAATACCTCACGCGCGTCAACCTGATGCATGCCGCCGACCCCGACTCGGACACGCCCGTACTCGAAGGCAAGCGGGTAGCCGTCATCGGCGGGGGCAACACGGCCATGGACTCCGTGCGCACGGCCAAACGCCTCGGGGCGGAACGCGCCATGATTGTCTATCGCCGGTCGGAAGAGGAAATGCCCGCCCGCGCGGAAGAAATCAAACATGCCAAGGAGGAAGGCGTGGAATTCCTCACCCTGCACAACCCGATAGCCTATGAGGGCGACGAACGCGGGCAAGTGTGCCGGATGCAGCTCCAGGTGATGGAACTGGGCGAACCTGACGCTTCGGGCCGCCGCTCGCCCGTGCCGGTCGAAGGCCGCACGGAATGGGTCGATGTGGACGAAGTGATTGTGAGCATCGGCGTGTCGCCCAACCCGCTCATCCCCCATTCGGTGGAAGGGTTGAACGTGAGCAAGTGGGGCACCATCGAGGTCAACCCGGACACCATGCAGTCCAGCATCCCCATGCTCTTCGCCGGGGGCGACATCGTGCGGGGCGGTGCCACCGTCATCCTCGCCATGGGCGACGGCCGCCGCGCCGCCCGCGCCATGCACGAATGGCTGGAAGGGAAATAAAGCACACGGAATACACGAATAGGGACGGAATGACACGGATATTGACGCTAAGTTAGGTATAAAATCAAGATTGCATACACAAACTTGCAAATATTCATTTACCTTTGCCCTACATATAATCATTCAAACAAAAAAACTACAGCCTATGGTATAATTGCGTATTTCTTGATATACGCACCTTGAAATAGAAACATAAGGAAATAGCGTTATAGCTTGTTTCTTGAATCTTGAAATCTGGACAATTTCAACACTTGTCAGGAAAAAAGCGATCATAACGCTCACGTGTGTTCTGCGCGTGGGCTTTTGTTCGTTATTATTTGACAAGTGTGGGCAGTCCAGAGCCTCAAGATTCAAATGATGCGAGAATACAAAAGTGCCACGCTTTTTCTGTGCGTATATTTCACTTACTCTATTCTGAGGCACTAAGTTGTAAAACAAAAAACTTATCTCATATGAAATCAAAATTAATTTCAATCGCACTCATCACGTTAGCTATACTTGGGCTCAATAGTTGCTCTTCACGTAGACTAATCACCCCAACTCCTTTCGAAAGGATTATTGAAGCCCCAGGCAACACACAAGACGAATTATATATCAAAGCCCATGAATGGTTTGTAAAACAATTTACTTCTGCCAAATCCGTTATTCAATTCCAAGACAAAGAAAATGGGAAAATCATGGGAAAATATGTTGCCGATTTGCCAGAAACTATGTCTTATTATTTCGAAAGCACTCAAATTATTTCATTGGATATACGTGCTGGCAAAGTCAGACTTATCATTAGCGACCCTTGTGTAGCTCAAGGACCAAAAAATATCGCTGGAGTAAGAGGTCCTCTTGGAAACTGCATACCTTCAGTAACAGATAAAGGGCACATTGCATTGATGCGGTCTTGGGAGAACCTAGCCCGCTCCCTGGAGCAATACCTGAATACTGATAATGATTGGTAGTTTCTTAGAAACAGGCAAAGGGAAAGGCGGTTGGCCATGCATGGTCAACCGCCCTCCCTTTTATAAATGCAAGTATCTTTTTCTCCAACAGACGCGGCATCTACAATCCCCGCACACCAATCTCCAATCTCGTGCGCCAGCACCAATCTCACGAAGTAAATCTCCAATCTCTGCGCAGCGGATCAATACCCCAATATCTTCAGCATCGACTTGTAGCTTTGTTCCTTGGCGAAGAGCTTGGTGGTATATTCGCCGTCCTCGTCGCGGTCCACGATGACCAGTTTGGGACAGGGGATGAGGCAGTGCTGGATGCCGCCGTAGCCGCTCAACGCCTCCTGGTAGGCTCCCATGTGGAAAAAGCCGATGTACTGCTCGCGCCCCGGTTCTATCTTGGGCAGGAACACGGCGTTGGAATGCACTTCGGCATTGTAGAAGTCCTCGCTGTCGCACGTCAGTCCGCCGAGGTTCACCCGCTCGTATTGCGAGTTCCAGTTGTTGATGGCCAGGAACACGTACCGCTGGTTGATGGCCCAGGTGTCGGGCAGCGTGGTCATGAACGAGCTGTCTATCATGTCCCACAATTCGCGGTCGTTTTGCCGCTTCTGGTTCACGATGGAGTAGAGCATCGCCCCGCTTTCGCCCACCGTGTATGAGCCGAATTCCGTGAATATATGCGGTTCGGGCACATTGTTCTGCACGCAGATGTTCTTGATTTGCGCCACGATTTCCTCCACCATGTACTCGTACTCGTACACCATATCGAGGTGCGACTGGATGGGCAATCCCCCGCCTATGTTCAAGCTATCCAACTGCGGGCATATCTTCTTCAGCTCGCAATACAAGTTGACCGCTTTGCTCAGTTCGTTCCAATAGTAAGACGTATCCTTGATGCCCGTATTGATAAAGAAGTGCAGCATTTTCAGTTCCACTTGCGGGTTGCGGGCTATCTTTTCCTGATAATACGGGATGATGTCGTTGTAGCGCACGCCCAACCGCGACGTATAGAAATCGAACTTGGGTTCTTCCTCCGAGGCGATGCGGATGCCCACTTTGAACTTCTCCTTGAAGTCCTTCATGAGCAAGTCCAGTTCGAACTTATTGTCCAGTATCGGTATGATGTTGTGGAAGCCGTTGCGGATGAGGTTCTGGATGTTTTCCACATACTGCGGACGCTTGAAACCGTTGCACACCACGAAAATGTCGGGCGTGATGGTGCCTTGCTCGTACAAGGCCTCTATAATATTAATGTCGAAGGCGGACGAGGTCTCGATGTGGACGTTGTGTTTCAGCACCTCCTCCAGCACGAACGAAAAGTGCGAACTTTTCGTGCAGTAACAATAATGGTAATCGCCCTGGTAGTCTACCTTGGCCATCGCCACGTTGAACATGCGGCGCGCCTTGCGGATGTTTTCGGCAATCTTGGGCAGATAGGCAATGCGCAACGGCGTGCCATACTGCTTGATAAGATCCATGACCGGCACGCCGAACCACTGGAGCTCGTTTTCCACCACCGTGAACTCATCGTTCGGGAACTCGAACGACTGTTCAATCAAATCGACATACTTATTTTTCATTTCCTTGCTTTTAAGTACGGGCACAACGCCCAATCTAACTCACTTACATTCGCCCGAAAAACACCATCCGACTCGCCCGGATAATTGCCTTTGTAGCGAAAAAGCGCGCAAAAGTAACACTTTCATTCCAGATAACCTTGAGTTGCTTGTGCTTTTATGCGCAGTTTCACACAAACAGCCCGTTCACCTGCATCCACACCACGTAGCGGGCAAACTTGCCGAGCAGGATGCTTATGGCGACAATCCAACCGTTGCAGCGGAAGAAACCGGCGGCCACGGCGATGGCATCGCCCACGCCGGGCAGGAAGGAAAAAAAGGCCAGCCAATTGCCATGACGCTGCACACGGTCGGCCATGCGATCTATCTTTTCTTTTTTCACGCCCGTGAAGCGTTCGATCCACTCCACCTTGCCCAGCCGCCCCAAGGCGTAACACGTCATGCCTCCCAGCCAATTGCCCGCCGTGGCCACCAGCACGCACGTCCACAGGTCGAAGCCACCGAATGCCAACGCGGTGAACACGGCTTCGGAACTGAACGGCACCACCGTGGCCGCCAGGAAAGCGGCAATGAACAGCCCCACGTAGCCTAACCCGATAAGCCCCGACATATCACCAGACGAAATTAAAAATGAGGAACAAAAGGTTGACCGCCAGGAACAGCAGGTAGAGGATAGAATAGAAATTGGTCCGCCGGATGGAATAGACGTTGGAGATGAACAGGGAGAAGCACAAGGCGATGAACGGGAACAACGTGCCATCGAACTCGGCCTGCGCCAGGAATGCCAGCAGGAAAAACACCAGTATCATCAGGATGAAGTTCAAATTGCGCCGGGTGCTGTCGGACTTGCGCTGGAAGTCGGTGTACGTGCCCGCCAACGTAATGAAGAACAGGACAAACAACAGGCCGATATACAGCTTGGTGGGCAGCATCAGCCCGTCCAGGCTGAAGCCGAACGAGAAATGCAGGCGAAACACCTCACCCCAGTCCACCGGCGGGTCGAAGGCATACAACCCGGCACCATACAACATCCACGGAGCCGCCGCCCCCATGAGCGAGGCCAGCCAAGTGCGCAAAGAGAAACTTTGCAGCAGCAAGAAACCCAGCCAACATATGGGGATGAGGAACATGAGGTCGTTGATGAGCAGCCCGGCGCAAGCGATAAGCAGGCTGCCCGAGAAAGCTTTTTCGGAAGCAGCCGGGTCGCGCCGCATGTCAAGCAGCCGGAACAACGCCCCCGTGAACAGCAGCAGAGCCAGATACGACTCAAGTTTGGCGTGCGACGGTTCCCACACCGCGGCAAGCAACAGGAACGTGATGGCGGGCAACTGGGTGCGCGTGTCCACAAACGCGAAACGGCTGGTGAGCAGGCTGAGCAGCACGGCATTGGCCAGCGCAAGTCCCAGGCAAGCCACATTACGCCCGACGGAGCCATCGTGCAGGTGGGCGGCAAGAGCCCGCACCCAGTCGTCCGCCGGCATGCCGTAGGTGTGGAACGCCCCCGCATAGGTCGCTCCCCACAACGCCACGGCCAGCAGCACGTAGACCGCCCACTGGCCGTAGGATGGATGATGAATGCTGTTAAGTTTCAGTTGCATGAAAATTTGTACGCGAAGACGCGAAGGTTTCTTAGATGGTACGCAAAGACACGAAAGCGCGAAGATTTCTTAGATGGTACGCGAAGACGCAAAGACGCGGAGATATGGCTTCAAAGCAAGGGGAAATCTTCGCGTCTTTGCGTATATAATCTTCCGTCTTTGCGTACCAATTTTATTCCCAGTTCAGGATGACCTTGCCACACTGGCCCGACTCCATGATGTCGAAGCCCTTTTGGAAGTCGTCAATGGGGAAGCGGTGCGTGATGACGGGCGAGAGGTCAAGCCCCGTGATGAGCATCTGTTCCATCTGGTACCACGTCTCCCACATTTCGCGCCCGTAGATGCCCTTCAGCGTGAGGGCCTTGAAGATAATCTCGTTCCAGTCCACCGTGGTCGTGGGCGGCAGGATGCCGAGCAGGGCAATCTTCGAGCCGTTGTACATATTATCTATCATGCCCTGGAAGGCAGCGGGCGAGCCGGACATTTCCAGCCCGATGTCGAAGCCGTGCATGCCCAGTTGCGCCTTGGCCTGTTCCACCGTCTCGCCCTTGGTGGGGTTGATGGTGAGGGTGGCCCCCATGCGCTTGGCAATGTCGAGGCGGTAGTCGTTCAGGTCGCTCACCACGATGTAGCGCGCCCCGGCGAAGCGGCAGATGGCCGTGGCCATGGTGCCGATAAGCCCCGCCCCGGTGATGAGCACGTCCTCGCCGATGAGGGGGAACGACAAGGCCGTGTGTGTGGCGTTGCCGAAGGGGTCCATGATGGAGGCCATTTCGTCCGAGATGCGCGGGTCGAGCTTCACCACGTTTTCGGCAGGCAGCGACAGGTATTCGGCAAACGCCCCGTCGCGGTTCACGCCCACGCCCACGATGTTCTCGCACACGTGCAGCTTGCCTCGGCGGCAGTTGCGGCAATGCCCGCAGGCAATGTGCCCTTCGCCCGTCACGCGGTCGCCTACCTGGATGTTCTTCACCCCGCTCCCCTTGTCCACGATGGCTCCCACATACTCGTGGCCGATGGTCATCGGGGTCTTGATGGTAGCCTGCGACCAGGCATCCCATTTGTAAATGTGCAGGTCGGTACCGCATATGGCGGTCTTCTTAATCTTGATGAGCACGTCGTTAACGCCCACCTTCGGCATGGGCACGTCCTCCATCCAAATCCCCTTTTCGGGACGAAGTTTCACAAGAGCTTTCATGATGGCTGTGTTTTGAAAACATGGGCAAATATAGTGAAAGTCGAGCGCAAAGCAAAAAAAGCAAAGCCAGCTCGCTGAATAATTACTAAAGATAAACCGAAACGAATCCCCCTCGGTGTTAGGCAACAAATTTTGTCAAGACACCACGATTTGTCGAATGAAAAACACAATGAACGTTTTTAGATAGTTTTTTGCCACTATGCCAACATCTGCCACAGTAGTAATACCTGCTAAAATAACGTCATGCTTTCGTGTTGATATGCCTTCTAACCCCTCGGCTCTTCGAGCCACTCCCCTTTATCAAAAGGGGAGAGTTAAGCATGTTTCGTCTGATGACAGCTGGCTGAGGTGACCTCACTCTCCCCCAGTTCGCCCCTTTTGGGGGAGTTAGAGGGGGCTGGGAGTGGCTCGAAGAGCCGAGGGGTTAGATAAAGGCCATTTCTTATATCGAACTCACGTTAAAATAAGAAACAAAAACATAAAAATCCGCACTATTCATTATCAAAAAGTCCAGACAAAGCCCTTCTGATCGCATGCCGAATGTCATCAGCTTCTGTTTCCCCTTGCCCCTCAGCCGTACAAGTGCAAACTATTTCATGAGATTCTGCTGAAATAAATTGTATCGTCACTTCTATCGTATAACCTAACCCTCTGTTCCTTCTACCACTTTCACCATAATTTACAATCAGAGTTTTATTATTTAACTCAGATTTTAATTCGGGCAATACCACAAATCCCCTTTTTATAAGTTCACCAGAAATAACATCACTTGGATTGACACTTCTAGTCGTTGTAGTTCCATACACACCATATTGTCCGCCATAAGTGCCTCCTGCGCTTGATGTCAATTCTTTGGTTGGCGTTACAAAAACATATCTATACCCTTCTATTGGAGCATTTTTTATTATTACAGGTGTTTTTAATGCGCCACAACTACCCAACATTACAGTCGCACATACAACAAGGAACCACAATTTAAATGTTTTTATCATATCAACATCTGTTAATTGTTATTACCATCAGCATAGATAAACTATCTGTTATACAGAAACTTGCGTGGAAAGTCCCAGTTTATTAAGCGCATACGCCCCCGTTGGAATGATACGCGCATTGTCCCTTTGCGCAATCTTTTGGGCTATGGCATCCAACGAGGGTCCACGCAACGTCCCGTTCCATTTGTCATAGGATGGTATGTAATAAATGCCTTTTGCAAAGCGGTGCAACTTCCCATTGCGACATAAACGAGTTAACCCCGAACGAACAGCATCGGGAGTTCCGCATGTGGCAAAATCATCGGGAATGAAAATCGTCCCATCCTTCGCCTGCCCCACCAGGTCATACATCATCCTATAAGAACTATTCGCGCCCATACCATCATTTTTGCCACAAAAATACGTTTTTTTTGTGGCAAAATACTGCCGCTGCGGTTCTTTTCTTTCATATATTCGCTGCCGACATCGCATATGACCGATGCCTTCACATACGGACTGCTGCCGGGTTTCCAACTTACTATAGAAAGTTGTCCAACTTACTATAGAAAGTGAAGCAACTTACTATAGTAAGTGGAGCATCTTTCTATAGTAAGTTTTGTCACGTATTCCTTTGCGACAAACCGACAAAATGGCAGAAAGAACGCGGGGAAAAAGATGCGGGGCGGAGCGATGCCTTTGCGCATCACTCCGCCCCGCATGTCCGTTATCGCATACCTATTAATAATAGGTTGTCCGGCCATCTGAAAAAGGACAAACCATGTTGCCGTTTGTTGAGAAAACTCCTGTAAACAGGATTTGAGGTGTCGATGTCCTTTGTAATCTGCCGTGTCACGAAGACATACCCGAAGGCGCAGCCCGCCATTGGACCATACCGATTGGCCTCGTTAAATTTTTAGTGTTGAGTTTTCCAATCTCGGAGCAACATGGTTTGCTGACACAAATGTAGACCTTTTTTATTTTACCACCAAAGAAAAACATGAAAAAAATCATTT
>CASFUX010000245.1 GCA_949297975.1 uncultured Bacteroidales bacterium | reverse complement strand
TCGTCCGAAGTGAGCTTCTTGCGCCAGCGTTCGCCCTCGGGGCGGGAGGGGTCGTGCAGCTTGACGCCGAGGTCGAGGCGCACCACGAGGAACGAGAAGTCCAGGCGCAGCCCGAGGCCGTAGGACACGCCCAGCTGCCGCCAGAAGGTGTCGAACCTGAACTCGCCCCCCGGCTGCGTCTCGTAGGGCTTCACCGTCCAGATGTTGCCCGCGTCGAGGAATACCGCGCCGTCCAGCTTGCCGAACATCTTGTAGCGGTACTCGAAGTTGAGGTCGAGCTTCACGTCGCCTATCTGGTTGTAGTCGCGCCCCCGGCGGATGGAGCGGTCGCGCTGGTACACGCCCGGCCCCAGGGTGCTTTCGGCCCAGCCGCGCACGCTGTTGGCCCCGCCGGAGTAATACCGCCGCTCGTAGGGGATGACGCTGCCGTTGCCGTAGGGCACGCCCGCCCCGGCGAAGAGGTGATAGACGAAGCGGTTGTTCGCGTCGAATATCTGGTGGAAGGTGACGTTCACGTCGCCGCGCACGTACTGCGAATAGGGGATGCCGCCCACCACGGTGTAGAAGCCCTCGTCGTTCTTCTCGCTGCGGAACAGGTGGTTGAGGCCGTAGAGCACGTTGCCCGCCGTCTCCAGGCTGTAGCGCAGGGAGAGGTGGTTGCGCAGGGGCCGGGCGGGGTTGAAGGTGGAGAACGTCCCCGTATAGCCCAGGCGGGTGATGAAGTGGCTCTCGTAGCTGTAGGGGTTGAAGCGGTTGGTCTCGAGGAACTCGCGCCGGAAGTCGTCGTCCACGTTGAAGTTCACGTAGTTGATGTCCAGGGGGTCGATGGTGTGGCGCAGCCGTCCGCTCGTCCAGTTGTAGTTCATGCCCACGCCGAAGCGGCGCACGTTGAACTCGCCGGGGCGGTCCTGCGAGCTGACGTCGGCGGTGAACTGGGTGGTGGCCCGCATGTTGCGCTTGAACTCCTCGGAGGCGAGGGGGACGAGCATGTCGGGGAAGAGCAGCCCCGCCTGCAAGCCCAGCTCGTTGGCCAGCACGCCCTCGCCCTGCCATTCGTAGGCCAGGCGTCCCTGGAGCGAGAGCGACTCCGCGCCGTGGAAGACGTTGCGGTGCGTGGTGCCCAGGTTGGCCGCCACGCCCCAGAAGCCGTCGGTGTAGGTGGCTTCCATCTCGGCGGTGAGGGAGAAGAGCTTGGCGGGCGCCACGTTGATGAGGCAGTCGAGCGAGTCGCCCGGTACTTCGTGGAAGGTGATGTTCACGTACTTCACGGGCGACAGGGCGTTGAGCGCCGTGTAGGTGCGCTCCACGGCGGCGTCGGTGTAGAGGCTGCCCGGCTGCACGAAGGTATTCTCCACCAGGGTGCCCAGCCGGAGGAAGTCTTCCTTCTCGCTGATGAGCGTGTAGCCGCCGCGCCGTTCCAGGCGGAAGTCGTCCGGGTTGTCGCTGAATCGGTTGCCGCTGCCCCCGCGTATGCCCCGGCTGGTGAAGAAGACGACGCGGCGCACGTGGTAGCGGGCGAACATGGCGTGGCGGAGCGAGTCGTCGTCCATCGGGGCGAGGGGGGACATGTGCAGGGTCACGTCCACGCGGTTGCCGCCCGCCGCGCTGTCGGCCTCGTAGGCCAGCAGCTCCTTGCTGAAGTTGTAGTAGCCCCGATGCCGCAGGCGGCTGCTGATGCGTTCGCGCTCGGCGTCGAGCACGTCCACGTCGAAGGGCATCCCCCTCCGCATGAGCGAGCGGGCGGAGTCGGCGGCCACGGCGGCGAGGGTGGAGTCGGGCAGGTCCGTGGCGTAGCGGTGCAGGCGGTAGGGCTCGTTCTCGCGGATGTGGTAGGTGACGCGGGCGCGCCGGTCGTCCAGCTCCACGGTGCTGCCCACCTCGGCGTGCATGTATCCCCGGTTGGCCAGGGCCTGCTTGAGTGCCTGCTCGGACAGGTAGGTCTGCCCCTCGTCGTATATCACGGGGGCCTCGCCCATGCGCATCAGCAGGCGGTTGTGCCAGCGTGCGGTGTCGCGCCCGGCGAGGCTGTAGAGGCGCAGCTGCATGCGCCAGATGCCAAACACCGAGGAGTTGGGTGTCTGGCGCACGTACTTTTCCAGTTCGTCCTTTTTCACCTCCTTGCCTTCGGTCTCGATGGCCACCTTGTCGAGCAGGTAGTCGCCTTCGGGCACGAACTTCGTGACCCGGCAGGCGCACAGCGACAGGAGGCAGGCGAGGCAGAGGATGCGTGTGATGCGTACTCTCACGTCCGTAACGGGGTTGGTTGGGTTGCGAGATGCAAAGATAATGCTTTCCGCGCAGAAAACCGCCGTTTTCCCAACCGCAAAGAACGCAGAGGACGCAAAGGGGCATCCCCATATAAAACACAATAGGCACAATAGGAAGCCGGTTCATCCGGCACAAGGTAGAGACGGGGCGTGCCCCGTCTCCGGGGAGCGCACATAAGCAGCAACAAGTGGTTTTCCACATTGCTTGAACCCCTAAAGGGTAACATTTGCCTTATTTTATCCCGAACTCGCGTAGACCCAATGAAATGCAAACAGTGCGAACAGGCGTGAAGATTATTCCGCCCATTCGCACTGTTTCATCTTTCTCGCACTTTTACCTACATCGCTTTTCTATATTTCCCTTCTATAATTAACATGCCTGGTAGAATTTCTCCGCCCGATACCTTGCGAAATGTTGTGTAGGACAAATCGGCACCTTCCGCACCTTCCTGCGCGGCATTGTAGCGGTTATCCCATATTTTGCCTTTGACCGGTTTGACGGTGGCAATGTACTTGTAGCCAGTGCGGTTGGTTTCTTCATCAAACGTCCGTTGGATGACCTGGAAAGAACTGTTCTCCGTGATGCCCTCCTTCAAACCTATCTCAGCGCAATACCCCTCGGCTTTCCCCCGTTCGTTGAAAAGCACTTCCCGGATGGGCGTTTTCACCTTGAAGTCCTCGTACTGCAACTGTAAGGCCGCGATGTTCTTGTCCATGGAACGAGTACAACTCATTTTTATCAGCTCTTGCCTATCGTAAAAGCCTTTTACGGTGGTCTTTCCTGCAAACTCATATTCATGAGCTACGTATTGCAATTTGAACGTAGAGGTATCGTTCAGGAAAGCAATGATTTTGGTCGAATCGGGCGTTTCCGTATAATATTGGCTGTAGAATGTGTTAGCCACCGAGTCGTTCCATTGCAAACGATACAAATAAGAATGGGTCTTCACGTTGAAGCCCGTGAAGCTATCGGCCATGTCACTCACTGCATCAATCGTTTCGGACATATCCGTGCCCGTGGCAGCCCCCGCGACAGCCAGCAGGATACCCGTGGTGAGTTTGGCCACCTGCGCTTTTTCTTCGGAGGTCACATAGGATATGTCGTTAACCAGCACGTAGGTGTTGTTGATGAGGTTCTCACCCATGTCGGACAGCAAAGCCACCCCTCGGGCAGTTTGGCGTGCCAATGCCACATCGGTCAGAGTAGCGTTGTAGTCGCCCCGCTGCTGCACCAGGCTCATGTCAAACACCGCATCGCCCACCGTGTTGCCCGTGAGATTAAACCACTTGGCCACCATGTCTTTGGCATATCCGTTTTCATTCAACAACACTTCTATGGCTTTGGCATTTGTCTTTACTTGTTCTTTTGACAACACTTTGCCGTATTTCGCCTTGTGCAAACCCATAGGAATGTCGCCGACTGCCTTCATTACCTTGTCCTGTTGCCTTTTGGGAAGGGTTTTCAATAAAGCATCCAATTCCTCGTAGGACAAATCACGTACATCGTTCTCAATGTCCGTATGCCTATGCACTATGTCATTCACATAATCCATGAAGACAGCCGCATAATGGCCTGACCCCATAATCAAACCGTTGCTCTTCAACGCTTCGTAGAATTGCGCGTTGTTGTCTGCTATGGTCGGGTCAGAGCCACGGAAAGCATAAGTCTCGTTCTTCGTTTTCAACCCACAAAATGCATTATAGTCGATGATGCGTACTCCCACATTGTGGTCGTCGTATTTGTCGGGGCACGGCATGGAGTCAAACACCTGACATATATTGTAGGCAAATTCATCTTCGGGATGATACACCATCAGTACTGCCAGCGAACTGCGGTCGTACTCTTTCAAGACATTTTCATCTTGAGGAAATGCCAGCAAAGGGAAAATAGCTGGCAACAACAGAAATAATCGTTTCATTTTACGTTGTTTCTTTGCTTATTATGATACTTTTATTAATGTAACCATGACAGGTTGGTCGTGGTAGGTTGCTGTCCTTCGCCGAACGCTACGCCCACTTCGCGCATGGCAGCTATGCGTTGGCTTTCCAAGTCCACGCCATCTTGGTATTTTTTCATTTCAAAATGCCAATCGTCTAACACTTTGCCTTTTATTTCCTCGTACAGTTCCATAGCTGCGTCGTAGCATTGGGCATCGGGCATGATGCGTGCCAAGTATTCCGCCGCCAAGGAAGCCCCTTTAGCGTTTTGTGCCGACATCCACTGCGTGCGGGCTTGCGCCAGATTTACCTCGCATTCGTAGTCGATATATTGCTGGTAGATATCATCCGCCGCCTGGAGGTATTGGTCATACGACTTGCAATCCATCGGCACGTCGATCAGTTGGAACAAAGCCGCCTCGTATTCCTTCCGCTTCGCCTGCGATTGCGCTTGGGCGATGAGGCGGTCGGCATTCCGGTCATAATAATCGATTATCTTCGCCTTGCCGTTGTCGACGAATTCCTTGAATTGTTGTGTGTTTACCCGAATGTGCGACACTGCTTCCTGGTAGCATTTTGTATCGCTCGTGCCAATGCCTTTGGTTTCGACCGCCAAAGACGAGAACACGGTTTGCGACACGTAGTCGGCTATGTAGAATGTGAACTCCATGTTCTGCGCGATGCGTACCGGCGTTCCGGGCACTATATCCTTGGTGAGCGGCACAGCCGACACGGTGATGAAAAAACGGTTGAGCCAGTCGCTCGACAGGATGCCGTTTTGCGTCATCAGCCCGCTTACCTTGGAGTGCAGGCGCATCTTGGCCGCCTCGGGGAAGTCTTCCGGCAAGTCCTCAATCAAAAGTTTCAGTGCCAATGTGCTGCTGGCATTCTTTTCTGCTTGCGCCATGCCGCAGAGGCATGTTCCGAGGCAGAGCAGGGCGGTTATCATGTATTTTCTCATTTTATTTATCTCCTATCACTAAAATGGTTCTTCCAAGTCCTCGGTTGATTATTTTCACGGGTAGGTTGTATGGCTCTTTGCGCAGCATCGTGTGCAACTGGCGGGCAAAGCTCTCGGTGTCCATGGCCGCTCCGCTTTCCTTGTAAAGGGGGATGCGCACCTGCTCGTAGCGGATGAGGCTTTCGGATGCGTCAAGTTTCGAGAAACGTCCCTGCACCGTGTTGGCTTCCATCCATTCATCGATTATCTCGGCCAGTTCCATGCCATCGTACTCCGATTCGAGGTCGATGCCCTCGTCGTTGTCAAACACACGTATTTCCAACGACACTTCACGTCCGTTGGCGAACAGGTCATCGAAGTGGTTTTGCAGGCGTACATTGAAATTATCGATATGAGCCAGCACCGCCTCTTCCAGCAGCACGACCGGCTCGCTCGAAAAGGTGGGCTCGCTTGTGCCTGATGCGCCGCCGATGCTCTTGTTCGTATAGGCATCCTTTGCCTCCATGATGAAGCTGAGCGTCGATTTCGGTCCGGTTTTCTTGACATCCCACGTTATTTCAATGATGATGTCGGCCTTGGCCACGTTGCTTATCTTGTCCAACGGATTCTCCAGCAACGATGCTCCCGAGTTCTTGCCCGTTATCATGTTGTCTTCGGCCTCACGTTGCGCGATGGAGCGCATGGTTTGTTCCAGATTCTTTAGTGGGAAGCCGCGTTCGGCCATCAAGTCGTCTATCTTGGCAACCACCAGCTTCAGGTCCATGTTGTTCTGGAATGCAGCTTGGTAATCGGGCAGCACCACTTGAATTCCTTGGTTGTCATAAGTGGTTGCATATCCGTTCTGGATGCACCAAGCATCGCTCGGCACTACCATGAGGGTCGGCTTCTTGGCCTGCGGGAACAGATTCCCGCACATCAAGGCCAACACCAGTCCTAAAATAATCCTTTTCATAATCTTATGTTTTTACTTTATTATGCCATCCTGTATTAAACGTTGGCGTAATTGGTTGCGGTACACGCACACCGTGGTTTGGCACAGGCTTTGGGTGTCGGTGCGAGCATAGTCGGTCGAGAATATGCGCTTTTCTTTCAGCGAGCAGTACTCCTTCCACGGGCCGCCATCGGCGAAGAAGGCATTGAAATAATCCTCGTGCCTTTCCTTGGCGTTTACCTCCAGCACGAGTGGCTGAAGCGAGCGGTTGGGGGCATTGCCGATGACACCTGTGAATATCA
The DNA here is from genome assembly GCA_949297975.1 of uncultured Bacteroidales bacterium. Taxonomy (GTDB): domain Bacteria; phylum Bacteroidota; class Bacteroidia; order Bacteroidales; family Paludibacteraceae; genus QVMH01. The sequence continues at coordinate 5,023 of CASFUX010000245.1, read as the reverse complement.
CATCGTACACGGCTTGTTTCTGTGCCTGTTGGAAAGCATCTGCTGCGTTGCGTGCTCGCCCCCATGAGAGCAGCGTGTACGAGCCGTCGAGTTCCGACCCTATCAATTGCGTCTTGTAATCATAGTATGCTTCCGGTCGGCGCGATCCGCAGCCGACAAGCAAGGTTACCACGAAGGCAAACAGGAAAAGTCTCGTTTTCATAATTGTCTTTTGTTTGAGTTGTTAAAATCCGGCACTCAATGACCTGACAATCCCCGCCGCCTCCAGTGCCCGACGCAGGTCGTCCTTGGCCACGGACACGACCATGCCTACCTTATATTCTTTGCCCAAGTCGATGACCTCTTGCGTCCCCTCGGTAAGGGTCACATACTTCTGCCATTCGCCGCCATCGGCAAAAAAGCTGTCGAAAAATTCCCGGTGCTCCATCTCCACGCCGGGCGTGCGGGCTATGGACCGTTGCGACACACAACCGTCCCGCCCCGTGTAACCCTTGAATATCACACCGTGGACGGCGTTCTTCCTGCATTGTTCCAATGCCACGTCAATTCTATTGGAGAAGCTCCACACTTTGACCAGGTAAGTGCCTTGCACGCCATTGCCGGCACATTCCATCTCGTACCTGAATTGCTGGGTTTGCGTGTCCGCCAGCTTTTTCGCAGTGCCACAGGCTGTCATGAAAAGGCAGGCGAACAGCAGCGGATAAATGCTCGTTCGTCTCATCTTGTTTTGTTTTGCCCGACCTGGCCCCTGTGGTTCGGAAGTGTTAAGGGAATAAGAAATGTTGAATGTAGAATGCTTCACATAAGGGCATAAAAAAGCGTGGAGCCGATTCCTAGTTGCTCGTTCCACGCTATAAAGGCTCTCGCATTGCCCAGTCTATCGGAACGAGCAACGCTGAAAGCCCCACGTGCATGCATATCATAAACCGGCCTTTCCCGCCAAGGCACATGCGCATCTCTGCCCGCAAACGCGAGGCAGAGATAGCAGCACCTTAGCCTAAAGGCTGGTACAACATACACCACAAGGGCATTCACCGTTGCTTTGTTTTTGATAGACTGCTTGGGAATTTGCGAGATTCTTATAGCGTCAAAAACAGAGCGTCCAGTAAACGCCGTCTTATGTACTATGTGATCCTGCCGCCCATGTGCGCGACAGGCTTTAACGCTGCAAAGGTAAACACTTTTTCTAATATTCAAACATTTGCAGCCAAGTTTATAGGATAACCCACGAATTTCTACCGCGACACCTAAGCTCCCCCCCGAAGGGGGGACTTGTGAAATGACGGAGAGCGCAAAGGGCAACATCCACTGTTGCACCTTTGCGCTCTCTGTTGTATCGTCAGCCCCCCCTTCGGGGGGGGTTGGGGGGGCCGGTGGTCGGCCTGGGTCGCCGTTACTCGTACTCCTGCCAGCTCTTGATGCGGATGTCCTCCTGCCGCAGGGTGCAGAACGCCTCGATGAAGGCCGAGGCCAGCCGCGCGTTGGTGATGAGCGGGATGTTGTGGTCGATTGCCCCGCGCCGGATGCGGTAACCGTTCGTCAGCTCGCGCCGCGTGTGGTTCTTCGGGATGTTGATGACCAGCTCGAAGCGGTGCGAAGCCATCAGGTCCATGATGTTGTTCGGCTTGCCCTCGTCCGGCCACGATACGACCTCGCTCCGCACGCCGTTCTCCGCCAGGAAGCGGCTCGTGCCCGCCGTGGCGTACAGCTCGTAGCCGTGCGCCTGGAGCATCCGGCAACCTTCCAATAAATCCACCTTCGACTTGCTGTCGCCCGACGACACCATGACCGTTTTCTTCGGGATGGCATACCCCACCGAAATCATCGCCGTGAGCAGCGCCTCGTTGAAGTCGTCGCCGATGCATCCCACCTCGCCGGTCGATGACATATCGACGCTGAGCACGGGGTCGGCGTTCTGCAAACGGCCGAAGGAGAACTGCGACGCCTTCACCCCGATCCAGTCGATGTCGAACTCCGAACGGTCCGCCCGGGTGTAGGGCGCGCCCAGCATGATGCGCGTGGCGGTGTCGATGAAGTTGCGCTTGAGCACCTTCGACACGAAGGGGAACGACCGCGACGCCCGCAGGTTGCACTCGATGACCTTCACGTAGTTGTTCCGCGCCAGGTATTGGATGTTGAAGGGGCCGCTGATGTTCAGTTCCTTGGCAATCTTGCGGCTGATGCGTTTGATGCGCCGGGCCGTCTCGAAGTATATCTTCTGCGCCGGGAAGACGAGCGTCGCGTCGCCCGAGTGCACCCCGGCAAATTCCACGTGTTCCGAGATGGCATACTCCACGATCTCGCCGTCGTGCGCCACCGCGTCGAACTCTATCTCCTTGGCGTTCTGCATGAACTGCGACACCACCACGGGGTACTCCTTCGAGACGGTCTTCGCCAGGCGCAGGAACGTCTTCAACTCCTCCTCGTTGTGGCACACGTTCATCGCCGCGCCGCTCAGCACGTATGACGGACGCACCAGCACCGGGTATCCCACCTGGTCCACGAAGGCCTCGATGTCCTCCAAGCTCGTCAATTCGCGCCACGCAGGCTGGTCCACGCCCAGCTGGTCCAGCATCGAGGAGAACTTGTGGCGGTTCTCCGCCCGGTCGATGGACAGCGGCGACGTGCCGAGGATGGGCACCTGCTGGCGGTGCAGGCGCATGGCCAGGTTGTTGGGTATCTGCCCGCCCATGGAGATGATGACCCCGTGGGGCCGCTCCAGGTCGAGCACGTCCATCACCCGCTCGAACGACAGCTCGTCGAAGTACAGCTTGTCGCACATGTCGTAGTCCGTGGACACCGTCTCCGGGTTATAATTGATGATGATGGAGTGGTAGCCCAGCCGCCTGGCCGTCTGCACCGCGTTGACCGAGCACCAGTCGAACTCCACCGACGACCCGATGCGGTACGCGCCCGACCCAAGCACGACCACGGAGGCCCCTCCCGACCTCCCCGAAGGGGAGGGGTTCATCGCGTCGGGTTCTCCCCCTTCGGGGGAGTTAGAGGGGGCCGTGGGCTGTTTCCCGTAGGTAAGGTAGAGGTAATTCGTCGCCTCCGGATGCTCCGACGCCACCGTGTTGATGCGGCGCACGGCGGGCGTGATGCCGTGCTGCTTGCGCAGGGAGCGCACCCGCAGCGCGTCCGGGTCGATGTTGCCCGCGTGGTTCTCCACGTAGCGGGCTATCTGGAAGTCCGAGAAGCCCAGCCGCTTGGCCTCGCGCAGCACGTCGGCGGGCAGGTCCTCTATCTTCTTATATTCTTTCAGATGGGCGGCGAAGTCCACGATGTTCTTCATCGCGCCCAAGAACCACGGGTCAATCTTCGTCAGTTCGTGGATGCGCTCCACGGTGTAGCCCCGTTCCAATGCCTGGGCGATGGCGAACACGCGCAAGTCCGTAGGGTTGGCCAGCTCCTCGTCCAGGTCGTCGAAGTCCAGGTTGTAGTTCCCCACGAAGCCGTGCATCCCCTGCCCTATCATGCGGAGGCCCTTCTGGATGATTTCCTCGAACGACTGCCCGATGGACATGATTTCGCCCACCGACTTCATGCTCGAGCCGATGCGCCGCGACACGCCGACGAACTTCGAGAGGTCCCAGCGCGGTATCTTCACAATCATGTAGTCCACCGACGGAGCCACCGCGGCGGAATTGGGCGTGCCCGGCTCGCCTATCTGGTCCAGCGTGTAGCCCAGGGCGAGCTTCGCCGCCACGAAGGCCAGCGGGTAGCCGCTCGCCTTGGAGGCCAGCGCGGAGGAGCGGCTCAGGCGGGCGTTGATTTCGATGACGCGGTAGTCGTCCGTCTGGGCGTTGAAGGCATACTGGATGTTGCACTCGCCCACGATGCCGATGTGGCGCACGATTTTCTGCGCCAGTTCCTCCAGCATCCGGATTTGGTCGGGGCGCAGCGTGCAGATGGGCGCCACCACGATGCTCTCGCCGGTGTGCACGCCGAGCGGGTCCACGTTCTCCATGGGCACCACGGTGAAGCAGTGGTCGCTCGCGTCGCGGATGACCTCGAACTCGATTTCCTTCCATCCCTTGAGCGACTCCTCGACGAGTATCTGCTTCGAGTAGGCGAAGGAGCTTTCGCACAGCGTGCGGAACTCGCCCATGTCCTGGCAGATGCCGCTGCCCAGCCCGCCCAGCGCGTAGGCCGAGCGCACCATGACGGGGAAGCCGATGCGCCCGGCAGCCGCGATGGCGTCTTCCATCGACTCCACCGCCTGGCTCACGGGCGTCTTCACCTGGATTTCGTCCAGCTTCTTCACGAACAGGTCGCGGTCCTCGGTAGCCATGATGGCCTCCACCGACGTGCCCAGCACCTGCACGCCGTAGCGTTGCAACGTGCCGTCGAGGTAGAGCTGTGTGCCGCAGTTCAAGGCCGTCTGCCCCCCGAAGGCCAGCAGGATGCCGTCCGGCCGTTCGCGCTTGATGATTTCTTCCACGAAATAGGGGGTCACCGGCAGGAAGTACACGCGGTCGGCCACCCCTTCGGAGGTCTGGATGGTGGCGATGTTGGGGTTGATGAGCACCGTGGAGATGCCTTCTTCGCGCAACGCTTTCAACGCCTGCGAACCGGAGTAGTCGAACTCGCCCGCCTGGCCTATCTTCAGCGCGCCCGAACCGAGCACAAGGGCTTTTTTGATGTTGTTAGACATAGACGTATAATTATAAATGAACAATTAACAATGAACAATGAACAACGCGCCTGCGGGCGGGCAAAAAAAATGCGCCAGCCGCAACGGCTAACGCATCCGAATAAAAACAGCATGACGGGCGGACAACCAAGTGCCGCGGCACGGAACGTTCGTATTTCCCTTATGCACACCCGACATAGCTTCTTCAATTGCAAAATTTCTGCAAAGTAACGACATTTTGCCGAAACCGCCAAGGACGGCGGGGGAAAAGTTGCAGGGTGGAGGCACGGAGCGCACTGAGATTAGGACACAGAGCTACACAGAGGTGGGACACAGAGACCCACAGAGTGTCGAACCCCCACCCGCCGTCATTTCGACCGTAGGGAG
>CASFUX010000244.1 GCA_949297975.1 uncultured Bacteroidales bacterium | reverse complement strand
TGATCACGGCGGGGATCTTTCACCCGCTTCAATATTGAGATTACTTCCATTTCATTCACTGAAAATATATCATGTGCCAAAGGTACTTATTTTAATGATATGAATGGGAGGACTAAAAGCAATGCGTCAGCCCTGTGCTGGGAAGTTGGAAAATATTCCCGCATAAGTGGGAAAACATCTGCTCTCGTTTTGGAAAACACCCCATATCTTATGTTTCAAAACATTGTTGTATAACATGCGGGCGGAGGCGTGGTTTTCTGCATATAATGCTTACATTGCCCATCGTTTTTCGGACAAGATGCCGAAGCACCCAATCTTTTTATAAACAATTCAATTTTAATGCTGTATGAAAGTATACCAATCGAATGAAATTAAGAACATTTCCTTGTTGGGAAGTTCGGGGGCTGGAAAAACCACTCTTGTAGAAGCCATGCTCTACGAGAGTGGAGTTATAAAACGCAGAGGGTCGGTGGCCGCGAAGAACACGGTATCCGACTATTTCCCGGTGGAAAAGGAATACGGTTACTCCGTGTTCTCCACGGTGGCCCAGGTGGAATGGCTGGGCAAGAAACTCAACTTCATCGACTGCCCGGGGTCTGACGACTTCATCGGGGGCGTAGTGACTTCGCTCAACGTCACCGACACGGCGTTGATACTGCTCAACACCCAGTATGGTGTGGAAGTGGGCACGGACAACCATTTCCGCTACACGGAAAAGCTGAACAAGCCCGTCATCTTCGTGACCAACCAGTTGGACCAGGAAAAGGCCGACTTCGACCGCACGGTGGAAGAACTGCGGGAGGACTTCGGCAACAAGGTGGTGCTCATCCAATACCCCGTGGCGACCGGACCGGGCTTCAATGCCGTGATTGACGTGCTGAAGATGAAAATGTACACGTGGAAGCCCGAGGGCGGCGCACCCGACATCCTGGAAATACCGGCCGACCAGCTGGAAAAGGCTCAGGAACTGCACAACGCCTTGGTGGAAGCGGCAGCGGAACACGATGAGGGCCTGATGGAAAAATTCTTCGATGAAGGTTCGCTCACCGAGGATGAAATGCGGCAGGGCATCCGCGCCGGGCTGTTGCACCGCGACATGTTCCCCGTGTTCTGTGTGTGCGCCGAAAAGGACATGTGCGTGCGCCGTTTGATGGAATTCCTCGGCAATGTGGTGCCTTCGGTGGACGTGACCGAACGCCCGCAGACCAAGGACGGCCACGAGGTGGAACCCGACCCGGCAGCACCCACCAGCATCTACGTGTTCAAAACCAGCGTGGAACCGCACGTGGGCGAAGTGTCGTACTTCAAGGTGATGAGCGGCACGCTGCACGTGGGTGACGACCTGCAAAACGTGAACCGCAACGTGAAGGAACGCATCAACCAGATATTCGCCGTGGCGGGGCAGACGCGCACCAGCGTGGACGAACTGGTGGCGGGCGACATCGGCGCTACCGTGAAGTTGAAGGACACCCGCACGGGCAACACGCTGAACGCAAAGGGCGTGGAATACGACTTCAAGGCCATCCAATACCCCGACCCGAAGTACCGCCGGGCTATCCGCGCGGTGAACGAAGCCGAGGAAGAAAAACTGAACGAAGTGCTCACCCGGATGCACGAAGAAGACCCCACGTGGATAGTGGAGCAGTCCAAGGAACTGAAGCAGACCATCCTCTCCGGTCAGGGCGAGTTCCACCTGCGCACCTTGAAATGGCGGGTGGAAAACAACGACAAAATCGCCATTGAATACAAAGAGCCGAAGATACCCTACCGCGAAACCATCACCAAGGCCGCCCGCGCCGATTACCGGCACAAGAAGCAGTCGGGTGGGGCGGGGCAGTTCGGCGAAGTGCACCTCATCGTGGAACCCTACGTGGAAGGCACGCCCGTGCAGCCCAGCTACAAGTTTGGCGGCCAGGAATATAAAATCAGCGTGCGCGACACGCAGGAAGTCAACCTGGAATGGGGCGGCAAACTGGTGTTCGTCAACAGCATCGTGGGCGGCTCCATCGATGCGCGCTTCATGCCCGCCATCATGAAAGGGTTGATGGACCGCATGGAGCAAGGCCCGCTCACAGGGTCGTATGCCCGCGACGTGCGCGTCATCGTGTACGACGGCAAGATGCACCCGGTGGACTCCAACGAAATATCCTTCCGCCTGGCCGGGCGCAACGCCTTCTCGCAGGCCTTCAAGGAAGCCGGTCCGAAGCTGCTCGAACCCGTCTATGACGTGGAAGTGCACGTGCCCTCCGACCGCCTGGGCGACGTGATGAGCGACATGCAGGGCCGCCGCGCCATCATCATGGGCATGCACAGCGAGAAAGGCTACGAACGCCTCACCGCCAAAGTACCCCTGAAGGAAATGAGCAACTATTCCACCAGCCTCAGCTCTTTGTCGGGCGGACGCGCCTCCTTCTCCATGAAGTTCTCCGGCTACGAACTCGTGCCGATGGACATCCAGGAAAAACTGTTGAAGGAATACGAAGCCACGAAGGGCGAAGAGGAATAGAAACCTGCCCTGTAGAGACGTCACTCCTGTGGCGTTTCTATTGTTGATATGTTGTAGAGACGTCACTCCCGTGGCGTCTCTATTATTATATTAATTATATTAGAGGTTATACCGAATTAAATTTTAAACCACAGAGCCACGGAGAAATACATACACCTATCTTCTCCTAATTGTCCGCTCAAAAAGTCCACGGAGAAATGCCGCTTGCGGCATTTCACTGAGTGTCCTCTGTTATCTGTGCGAATGTCGCTGTTCACCTTTGTGTCTCTGTGTCTCTGTGGTTTATCATTTTATGCTGTATATTGTCTATACGCCACGTTCGAGACACCACAGGAGTGACGTCTCTACGGGAGGAAAGAACCACATCCCCTCGGTGAGGATGTGGTTCTTTTCATTTATATATATACTCACTCCTCGCCTTCCAGCAGTTGCTTTGCTGCCAATACGAGGAACATGTAGTGCGACGAGCCGCCTCCCAGCACGTATTCCGTCTGTTGCCAGAGGTAGGGGAAGGTGAGCAGTTCGGGAAAGTCCGGGCGGATGAGCGCGGTGCCCGACACGACCCCTCCCGGGATGTACGACCAATCGGCGCGGTTCAGCCCGTAGCCGACGGTGACCGATTGCGCCCCGATGCCGGAAGCGAACGAGGCTTGGTTGGAACCGGGATGGCAGCCCAGAATGAAGTTGAGCGCGTTGAAGATGGGGGCTTGCTGGAAAAGCTCCGGGTAGGCCGTGGCCAGGAAGTATTGTTGGAAGCCGAACTTTTGTATTTTCCAGCCTGCTCCCCATATCTGCGGGCGGTAGGGCACGCCATAAGGTGTCTCGGCAGACAGGAGCTGCCGTTCTTGTGCCAGGCTGTCCAATGCTTGGCGGAAAGCCGTGCGGAAAGCCATGACGCGTTGGTCTTGTTGCGTGGTCAGGAGCTGTTCCGCGCGGGCGGTGAACCATCCCGTATAGTCGATGGCTCGGGTGATGTCCTGCGTGTGATCCAGCAGGAAGTCTTGGTACTCTGTTTCGCGGGTGGTGATGTACAGCTCGACGGCAGCATGGATTTTTGCGGGCAGCACACGCGGGTCTTCCACGGGCGTGGTCTCATAGACGGAGCGGGCGATGTGCAGGCATTGCGTGGCCAGCGTGTCGTTGAAGCCCGTCAGCACACGCGAGGCCGCTGCGAGCTGCGCCGCCGTGGTGAGTTCGCGAAACGGGTTGTTTTCCGTGAATATCCAGCGGCAGTCCGCATTGCCTTTTACGCCGTCAGTCATGGCGGCGGCATCGCCCAGCAGGACGTACTGGCGCAGGTTGCGGGCGATGATGCCCCGGTAGAAGCGTCCCAATGCCCGGTAGCCGTTCACCACGCTGAGGGCGCCGTTCTCCACCTGTTGCAGCAGGTCGTTTTGGCCGTCCGGTTGGTGGATTTCCGTTATCCGGTTCGCTTGGTCGATGGCCGTAACGTCTATTTCCGGGTGGAAAGCCTCGTAGGCCAAGGCCAGGATGTACGTTTCCCCGGCTTGCGACTCGATGCGCAGGTCGAAGTCGCCCGCGTCATGCCACCCGCCGATGTTCACATGAGGTACCTCCTCCTCGGGCTTGAATGCCGACAGGCCGGGCCGCTGGTCGTAGCCGTCGATGTGGTTGCCGGGCGGAGCCATCCGGGCATCATCCAGGTGGCAGGCACCGTGCCACACGCGGTATTTCTCGTTGACGCGCATGTGGCACATCTGTACTGGCAGGAAATATTCCAGCACCGGTTGCCACACGCCCCGGTCGTACACATCGCGGGCGATGCGGAACAGGGGGGAGGCGGACGTGCCGTAGCATATCTGGTAAAGCCCTTCTTCCTGCACGTCGCTGAAGTCGGCCTTCAGGTAACGGTAGCGCAGGAACTGCCCCCACGGAGCGGGCGCGAGGCTTTTCACCACCTGTCGGCCTTGCGCGTCGATGCGCACCAGGGTGGCAGGCAGCGTCTGCGTGTCGCGGAGGTCGGTTTCGATCACGGCCACCTTGTCCTGCCGGGGATGATAGCCTACCTGCGAAGTCTGCACCACGGGAGTGTACATCCAGCCTTCCACGGCTTCGGGGGTGATGCGCCAGTGCACGGCGTTCTTCGTGGCACCTGCCGGGATGGGGGTTCGCAGCACGAACCAGCCGTTGTTGTGGTTCATGCGTCCGTCTATCAGTTGCAGCTCGCCCGTCTGAGCTTCGATGGTAACCTTGTTGTACGGGTCATCGGGGCGCGACACGAAGGTGCACCCCACGGCATAAGGCTTGGCAATCACGTCGTCCGCCACGATGGGCGAATAACCTGTCCCGCCGAGCAGCTGCCCGAGGTCGGTCGGCGGCTGTTGGCCGTCGTGGTAGTGTCCCGGGCGTTGGCGGTTGGAGGGCACGGTCTCGATGGGACTGTTGGGCTGTGGGGGGTACAGGCCGCTTTGTCCGTCCATCAGCCAGGGCTTGCCTACGAGCGAACCGGGGAAAAATTCGAGGTTGAAGCCCACTTTCCCGATAAAGGCCGGTGGGATGGGGCGGTCCAGGTCCACGATGACCTCGATGCTTTCGCCGTGCGCTTCCACCCGTATCTGGTAGTTGAACTGCACATCGGGATAAATCATCGGGTTGACCCCGGCCAGGTGGCGGGACGAGTCCGGGTAGCACAGCGAGGTGGTGATGCAGTCGTCGCCGACCTGTCGGCTTCGTTGTTTGGACACGGGCTGCCATTGCCCCGGTGTGGCTTCCAGGCGGATGTCGCCGTTGGTGGCCACCCGGTGCCCGTGCATGATGAGGCTTATGCCGCCCTGATGTCCTTCCGGGTACAGGTCGTCGAACACCATCACGTCCACCCCTTGGTTCTGGAAATAGCCCGAGGGGGTCAGCTTGAATTCCTGTGCCGTCGCGCTGCCGATGGCGAACAGGACGGCTACCGCTATCCCATGAATGCATCGTTTCGTTATTTTCATGCTTGTTTTTGTCTGCTGATGGTGAGGTGCGTTGAAACAAAGTTGCCATGATGAGAAAGTCGAGAACTTTCGCACCATGGCAACTCCTTTTTATCACATGGATGTTGTGTCCGCTATTACTTCTTGATAACGTGTGTCATCGAGATTTCGCCATTGGGCATTTCAGCTTGCAGCATGTAGTTGCCTGCGGCCAATTCGCTCAAGTCGAGCTCCCCTTGCACGGCGTTCAGCGTCTGTTCCAGCACCACCTGGCCGAACAGGTTGTACACCTTCACGGTTTCGATGGGCCTGTTGCCTTGTATCATGACCATGTTTTCTACCGGGTTGGGATAGATGCTCAAGTTGTTGTCCACTATCATGTGCCCGATGCCGCTTTCATCGTCCACCCAGCCTTCATGGAAGTTGGTGATGTATTTTTCCATGATGCCCATGGTGGACTTTTCAGTGCAATAGTCCTTGTCGGGCGACACGCTCAAGTGGTTGCTTTCGTAGAAGAAGCCTGCGCACCAGATGGTGGAGGTGAGCTGGTGTTGCTTCAGGTAGGAGAACACCGAGTCGATCAGTACCATGTAGCGCGGGTCGGACTGTTTGGCCCCGTTGTAAGGCACGCCGTATTCGCCCAACATGCCGCGTTTGCCGTATTCCTGCAGCCAGTTGGTGAAGGGGTCGAGGCGTTTTTTGTACACGTCGAAGTTGTCGCCCACTTCCACATCGTAGCTGTTTTGGTAGGTACCGCTGTTGTCGCTGTCGAAGTAGCAGTGCGCTTCGTACACGATGTTGTTGCCTATCGGGTCAACCAGGTTTTCCAGCCCTTTGGCATTGCTCGGCCAGCCACTGGCACCCGAATAGTTCTTGCCTTCCACCACGATGGCCGTCCGTTGATCCACTTCGCGGATGGCATCTATCGCCATCTGGTAGCCTTCACGCAGGCCGTCGATGTCAACGTCCTTCGGTTCGTTCATCAGGTCGTAGCCCCAAATGTTGGAATATTCCTTGAATTCAGAAGCCAGTTTTTGCCATACATCGGCGAAGTACACGCGCAGGTCGCGTTCGTGCGGTTCATCCGCCACTTTCCATGGACCTTTACCATCTTCCGGTTTGTTCGGGTCTTTCAACGTCTGGTAACGGCCATCGATGGCAAAGGTGGTGTCTGGCATCTGGTCCGAATCATGTTTAATTCCATATTCGGCATAGTCGTGCATGTCGAGCATCACCCACATGCCGAGGCGTTCGGCTTCGGCCACCACTTTTTTCATGGCTTCAATGTCTTCTTCCACCAACGGGCCGCCCAGTTCATCCTGTATGCGTTTCCAGCGGAAGGGGAAGCGGAACAACTTCACACCCTTGGCATTGAAGTAGTAGAGGTCTTGCATCTTCGGCATGGCGTAGTTGTTGCCCAGGATGCCGGGCACGGTGCCGCCCGAAGCCGAGGAGAGGTTCACGCCCAGCATGGGTTGCCTTTCCGGGGGCAGGGTGCCGCTGGTGGTGTCCTGGATGGCCACGCAGTATTCCTTTTCTTCACAGTCGGGAGCCAGTGTACCCACTGGTTCGCCTTTGTAGGCAAAGATGTTGTCCAGATACACTTCCATGGCCGGGTAGCCGCCTTCGCGGAAGCGGAGCACATAGGTCTTCGTCAAATCCAGTTTTTCGCTGTAGTGGCACAAGGGTACGCTGAACGATACCCATTGGCCGGGTATCAGGGTTACAGCGGCTTCGGTGGGGTTCAGTGAACCGCCGTCCTTTTCGTGCATCCAGAAGGTTACGGTGAGCGGCTTGTTCGTCATGTCGAGCGGGCTCATCAGGTAAGCACTGGCGTGCAGGTAGTCCATGCCGCTGAGGTCCATGGTGGTGCTGTTCTTGTGGATCTTGAAGGGGTAATCGTTCCAGTTCATCAGGTGGATGGTCTGGTTGCCCGGCACGATTTCCACAAATTCGCGCGTCTGGTCGGCATTCTGTCCGTAGTCCATCAGGTTGCCCGAAGCATCCGTGTCGGTCATGCCCAGTTCGCTTTCTTGGTAGCCTTCTTCTTCGAACTGTTCGCAGAAGATGGACATCACGTTCGCTTTGTCTATGCCTTCGATGGTGGGCACGGTGGTAGGTACTTCGATGACTACCGGTTCTTGTTCTTCGTAATACCCATAGATATTGTCCACATAAAATGTGCCGGAGCCTTTGAATTGCATCATGATGATGCCTTTTGTGTTCACCATTGTAGCAAATTCGCCCATCGGTATGTCGATGCTTACCCAGTCATCGATTTTGGTCTGTGGCCACGTGAAGTTTTCCATGTAGTGGAAATTCTTGCCGCTCCAGTCACTACTGTTCAGTCCGAATTGGAACGAGCCGTCACCATCTTCGCCATAGCGGTACACGTCGATGTGGATGAAGTTGCACGATTGGATGTTCCAGTTGGAGATGTTGATGCCTCCCATACTGAGATTTTTCATTTCCAGTACTTTCTGTCCACCGCTATTGGCATATTCCACGATTTGGATGGAGGTGTTGCCGGCATAGTTGACCCATACAGGATCGGCCTTGATGGCGCGTGTGTAAGAATCGCTGAAGGCACTTTTCACATTTTCTGCCGGTTGGGTAGGGGTGGGGGCTACGGGTATGTCTATTTGCTGTACATAATCTTCTTTCGAGCCGTAGGCATAGATGTTGTCGATATAGTACGTGCCTTTTCCGTAGAAGCGGATCATTTCTACTGCTACCGCATCATTCAGTCCGGCCTTTACGAAGGCGACGACCGGAACATCAATGGAATTCCATTGGTTAGCTTTTAATGAGGGCCATGTGAAGTCTTGAGGCGATTTGAAGTTGCCGCTAAAACTGTCGCCTAACCAAAATTTGAAATCACCGCCTTGTTCGGACCACACGTCCAAGTGTACGTAACCTTTGGTTAGTGCAGTCCAGCCACCGGTATTGGCACCGTAGCTGTTGCCGGAAGTTTGCAGGATGTTGTCCTCCGTGCCGGGAATGGTCGTCTTGATAATATCATTGTCCCCGACCCAATTAACGGTATTTCCCACTCCTTTCCCCGTTGTGTCATAATGGTCGCTGAAGAGCGACACTACATCGTCTGCCGGTTGCGTCGGGGTGGGCGCGGCGGTCGTCGGTTGGGCATAGGCAGCGTGCATACCTGCCAGGAACAATGCGCCCAACGCGCAGATTTTGATTGTTTTGTTCATGATGAATTTGTTTGTGTTTGTTAGTGAATATTGATATAGAAAAATATGCTTATGTCGCGGTACAGAAAAAGCGGGGAAGCTTTGATAAGTATGAGAGGTTGGTTTGAAAAAAGAACACGGATGACACGGATTGTACGGACGAATTCATGTTATCCGTGTTCTTGGTTGTCTTGTTAATCTCACTCCAGGCTTCTCACCCAGGAAGACTGTGTGAAAAGTGCCGTTTCTGTGCCCTTTTCGTCATTTCGAGCGCAGCGAGAAATCTCACAGTTTTGCACGTTGCAGGAGATTTAGCTTACGCTCAACTTCGTGTCTCCCTACGGTCGAAATGACGGCGGGTTTGTTTCAAGCATTTCAAGTCCCCTTTAGGGGATTTAGGGGTGTGTTCTGATAATTTACTTCACTATGCGCAGGGTAGCCTTTTGGCCGTTGGCCAGTTCGGCGGCCACTACATACAGCCCGTCGGTGAGGTCGGCCACGTTGAGGTTGAGGCTTTGCTGTCCGGCGGCAACCGACTTAACCAACTGGCCCGTCACGCTGTACACGCTGAGGGTTTCGATGGTTTCGTTGGCCGAGCAAGTCAGTTCTTCGTTGCTGACGAAGGCACGGAAGTTGTTTTGTTCCACCATATCCACGCCCGATTCTTCCGGTTCGATGATTTTCCCTTCCAGGCAGGTCGGTTCACCATTGAACAGGAAGAGGTTCGTGATGTAGATTTCACCCGAGTAGTCGAACAGGTCCGGACCGTTGCCGATGCGTAATAAGTTTGCGTTACGGAATTTTTCACCATCAAGCCACATGCCTTCTTGCACGGCATTGTCCGCTTGGGCATATTTCAGGTCGGCTATCGGGTAGTCGATAGAATACCACTTACCAGGCTCCATAGTTCCACGTTCTATATTGGGGAAATACAACTCTATATCTTGTGGGTGGTTGGAGTGCAAGCCGATGCGGAAGTCCGTTTCTTCATTGCAGTACACATCCACGTGGAAGTACGTGTAGAGTTTCGTTTCAATCAAGGGGTTGAGTTGGATGGCAACCCACTCGTAGACAGTGCCAGTGGGGTCATCCGCTTCGATGGGACCTTCTTGATCCATGCCAGAAAGCAGCAATACACCCATGGAGCCATCGGCAGTACCTGAATATGTCCATTGGGACACAGCTCCCCACGTTGGTGTGCTCAGTTCGGTGGGTTCTCCATACGTTTCGCAGAAGATGGGTGCTACGTCTTCCGGCGCATACGTCGGAATGGGAGGAGCATACGTCGGTTCTGCTGCGTTCACCACTGCTGCCCCGCATACTAATGCGGCGGTCAAGCCAAATTTCGTAAAGGTTTTCATAATAAATAATGTTTAAAAAAGTTGATAAATAAATTGTTTATAATAAAGCCCTTGTGGGGCGTTTATTTCGTTTCCTTGTACTTCACCAATACCTCCATCTGGGGCATGTCCTTCGTGTAGTTGTCCAGGGGTTGGACGCCCAGGATGTAGTTGTTCCACCGCGCACCGGCTGCCCAGTAGGTGCCGTTCACGCCTTGTTCCTGCATGTAGGCCAGCATGTGGTCCAGGCACACCAGCCAGCGAGGGTCGTTGTCAGGCACGCCGTATTCGCCCACGAAGCCGCGCAGCCCATTTGCCTTCAGCCATTTCACGAAGGGGCGCAGGCGTTCCACGCCGATGTAGGGATTGGCCTTTTCCTCGTCATACGAGCGGCGGTAGATGCCCGATGCGTCCTCGTCGAAGTAGCAGTGTGCTTCGAATATCAGGTTGTGCTGCGGGTCGTACAGCCCCTTCAGTTCATTGCTCACTTCCTTCCAGAAGTCGGCCGAGCTCCAGCGGTTGCCGCCCACCATGATGGGGGTCTCGGTGTCCACCTGGCGTATTTCCCAGATGCAGGCCTGGGCTATCTTCACCCACGGAACGGTTTCGAGCATGTCGTGCGGTTCGTTCATCAAACCATAGGCGTAGATGCTTTTTTTGCAGTCCTGCAACTCGGTGGCCAGCTGTTTCCAGAAAGAGGAGAGCGCCTCGATGGGCAGTTCCGCTTCACCGAGGATGCGGGTCTTGTCGCCCACCTTGCGGCGGCCGTAGTTGTGCAGGTCCAATATGATGTGCAGGTCGCGCTTTTCGGCTTCGCGCAGCAGGTCTTTCATCACGTCCACTTCGGCGCGGGTCAGCGGGCCGAACGCTTCATGCTGGATGCGTTCCCACTTGAACGGCACGCGCAGCAGGGTCAAGCCTTTCGATTGCCAATAGTCCAGGTCAGCGGTGGTGGGATAGAAGTAGTCCTTGTTCACTTCGCCCGGCATTTTCGAGCCGTGGCCGAACTCAGCCCCGGCCAGGTTCACCCCGAAAGGAAGCCCGCTTTGGGCAAACGCGCCCAACGAGCAGCCAAGCAACAAGGCGAAACCGGTGTTTCGCAGGAAAGCCGCCGTGCGCAGCAGGTGGAAGTACAGATAGTTTTTCATTTTTACCTTATATATTGTATAATATAATGTGTTTTCGCTTGTCGTCCGTGTCCCTTGATTGGCACTCGGTTTTGTTGTGGCAAATGTATATAATGCATGAAATCGAAAATAGAAGAATATTGTACAAGAATGCAACGATATTGTAAAAATGAGCCTTCTGAGGGCGGTTTGCAATATCGTTGCATTCTTGTATAATATTTTTGCATGTTGAAGTGGGTCGGGTTGCCCGTAAAGATGCCCCCCCCTCCGTAGCATCTCAAAAAAAACATCATGGGACGAGATGTCGCAGGGGCGGTGTCTCTGCAAATTTCCAATATCCTTGCATTCAAAAACAATATTTTGGCATTCCTTTTCCTTTTATATGTATTCCTTTGCAGCGTTAAACAAATTACTCACAATTCAATTATTACCTATCATGAGAAAAATTTTAATTAGTGCATGTGCGGTCTTGCTGACCGCAGGTATGGCGTGGGGACAGGAAGAAACCACGCAGGAAGACGTGTTGATTGTAAAGCCGGGGGGCATTTATACCTACCGGGCTGATGGCACGGATGGAAAGGATTATCCGTGGAGTTCGGCGGACGCTAAAACCAGCGACAGGTATCGCATGAAGAAGGTGGAAGGCACTGAAGACTTGTACCAGTTGACCATGACGCTGGACCGCTGCTTCCGCACCAGCAAGTGGGCGGCCAAGTGGGGTGAGACCGCCCCGGCTGAAGGTAGGAATGATGGCTGGATGAATTTGTATGGTTACCGGGTGGTGTTTGAAGACCAATACGATAATGTAACCAGCGGTTTCCGCATGTTTGAAGTGCCTGCCGACGGGACGGAAGTAACTTTCTATGCCAAGTTGGAAACCAAAGATGATGGCACGAAAAAAGTGCGTGCGATATGTGATGCGCAGGAACTGACCATTACGGATGGAGCCGGTGCTGGTCAGGGTGACATCCCGGCTGCCATCGGGGCCTTGTATTCTTCCCACGCTTATGATTTGGATGGCAAGGAAGCTAACGTGCAAGCCAAGTTGGGGAATAGCAACCGTTGCGACGCTTATTCTGGTAATGCAAGAGATGACTTCGGGAATGGTAAATTGGTGGTAAGAGATGGTGAGCCGGGACGGAAAGCGCAAGGTCGTGGCATCATCACCGTGCATTATGAAACAGTTTCCTTGTCCGTGGAAAAGACCATCGATGCAATACAAGACCTTAACGCCACGATAGGCAATTATGATTTGACCACGATACAAGGCGTGGATTTGGGTGCAGTAGAAAGCATTCCGGTAAGCGGGGCACTGAATACCGTTATTCTAAGGACAGGCTATCCGCTGTTGAATACTATTAGCGAAGAAAATACGCAGGTGAATTTGTGCTACACCATCGCCAAGACGGGCGTGGAAGAAGCCGAAGAGGCCGAAGTGCAGAAGAAAGCATTTACCCTGACCGGCGAACCGACCAACCTCTCGGCTTCGTGGGAACTGGCCAATGCCGACTTGCTGGAAGGGCTTGGACTGGAAGACGGGACTTATGCGCTTTCTTTCTGGTTCGAGTCGGAATACACGGCAGAATATGGCAAAGATACTATCGTGGCAGATAATGCATCGGTGCCCTACCAGGCGACTTTTACGGTAGAAGGCAACAACAGCCCTACCACCGGCCTTGACGTGCCCGCCTTGCAGGCGCATGTAACGACCCAGGGACAGACCATCTGCGCCGCGTTCGACGGCACGGCTACCGTGAAACTGTATGCCCTGAACGGCCAGTTGCTCGACAGCCGGGTTGCCGCAGGTGAATACACCTACACAGCCTCCGCCGGTCTCTACCTGCTGGAAGTGGACGGCACGACTTACAAGGTGGCCATCAGGTAAAGGGGAAAAGTAAAAAGGTAAAAGTAGAAAGGTATAAAGGTATAAAGAAGAACGTGCAAGGGATGTCGCCAGCAAGGCGGCATCCCTTTTTTTGTTGAATCCGTGTATCTATCCATGTCTATTTGCGTAAAAACATCGTAAAATTCCAATATTCTTGCATTTTAAAACAATATTTTGGCATTCGCCTTCTTGTGATATACCTTACTTTGTGGAACAGAAAAACTCATTATTCACAATTTAATTATTACCTATCATGAGAAAGAAAATGACTTTTGCGTGTGCGGTCATGCTGACCGCTGGTATGGCGTGGGGACAGGAAACCGTAGAACACGCCGATTTGTACATTCGTTTTAACTTGGTGCCCGAAGGGTCGGAGTTGCTTACCGGAGCACAAGGCTCGTGGGATGGTGAAGCGAAAGAAGCGGATCCGAAAGCGATTGTTTTTGAACAGGGTCAACCTACAGATGCTTATCTGATGGATGACCCGGTTGACACGTTGGGCATTTATACCAAGACATTCACGTTGCCTGCCGGGCAATATGAATACCAAGTGGTTTATGCCGATGGAACCGGCACGCTGGGTTCCTCCTTCACAACTTGGGCTACGGGGCGTGCTTTCACGGTAGAAGAAGAAAAGGAAGTGGTCTTTCGGGCCAAGGTGGTGGACGGCTATATCAAGTACCTCTGCGATGCGCAGGATTTGTACTATTCCCCGGATTCGGGAACAAAGAATGGACGGCTTTTTTCCGAACCGGATGAGGCAGGGTTAGTTAAATGTTTTTATACGCGAACGGGAGCCTATAAGATAGGGAAAGTGGAAGGGTTTATCTATCCAGGCATTTCGACCGACTTGATAGCGGATTTACTTCCGGCCACAAAGAAATATACTTTTTCGGGTGGCTCTAACGGGAATGTGCGTTGGATGTTCTCTTACAATCGGCATACGCTCGAATGCTTCCCATTGCAGATAGTGGTCTGCGTGCTGGATCATGACTCCATCGGCATTAATGCGGAAGAACTTGCATCGGCTGAAAATCTGCCCGCACATGCCGGTACGTTTACGAATGCGCAGCCATTGTTGCTGAGCGGGGGAACCAACAGCGTATCAGCACGGATTGGGTCGGAATATAATGGTGAAATAGGAGGGTGTGAAAAGCAAAATAGCAAGACCTTGACATTAACCCCGGAAGAAGTGGACGTGACATTACATTATAATGTGTATAACGCCGACTCTACCGAACTGGTCGCTCAGGCAAATAGCGTATTGGCTACGGCAACCGAACCGGAAACGGCTGTATATGAAATGACATGGGCTTCAATCGAGCCGCTGAACGTAACCGCAGGGTTGGCAGATGGCGATTATACGTTGAACGTGTGGTATGAAAGCGTGTGCTACGGCGACACTATCCGTTCGGTAGTGTATGCTACCGGGTTTACGGTAGAAGGCAACAACAGCCCTACCACCGGCCTTGACGTGCCCGCCTTGCAGGCGCATGTAACGACCCAGGGACAGACCATCTGCGCTGCGTTCGATGGCACGGCCACTGTGAAGCTCTATGCCCTGAACGGGCAACTGCTTGACAGCCGGGTTGCCGCAGGGGAATACACCTACACAGCCTCCGCAGGTCTCTACCTGCTGGAAGTGGACGGCATGACTTACAAGGTGGCCATCAGGTAAAAGTAGAAAGGTGTAAAGAAGAACGTACAAGGGATGTCGCCAGCAAGGCGGCATCCTTTTTTTGTTGTGGAACAGAGTGTGGGTGATGTCGCTGCCCCTTGCATCCTTTGCGCTCTTGTTAATTTCAAAACTCTTGGTTCCTTTTTCGGAAACTATAGAAAGTCGAGCAGGAAGCTATAAGACGATGATCGGAAAATTAGTGGGGCAATTGATAGGGGAGAATTGACAGTACATAGTCCCCAAAAAGCCTGCCATGAACATTGACATCATTGACAAGAACAGAGTGCGATAATACTTATACCGAATTCACGTTAAGTAACTGTCCCTCATGTTTATCCAAAACCCGAACGGCACTTTATTAATACCTGCCATTTTGTCGTACAACTATCTGCCAAAACTTACTATAGAAAGTTATCTAACTTACTATAGAAAGTTATCTAACTTGAGACCTCTGCAAAACTGTGGCAAAAGGCATTAGTAATTAGCTGATTTTTTTGTATCTTTAAGGCATGAAACAAGAAAAGGCCTCCCAATTGAGTTTCGGCGACTTGCAGATGCAAAGGCGCAAGGTGAAATCCGAGTTCTTCAACCAGATAAACGCCGTGATAGACTGGCATCCGCTCCGTGCCTTGATAGAGCCTGCCTATGCCAAGGGCTTTTCCCCGACCGGCCGTCCGTGCTACGACTGCATGGTGCTGTTCCGCATGGAACTCATGCGTATGTGGTACGGTCTGAGCGACGGCGAGATAG
>CASFUX010000243.1 GCA_949297975.1 uncultured Bacteroidales bacterium | reverse complement strand
GAGATTTCTCGCTGCGCTCGAAATGACGGCAGGGTGCGCCCGAGACGGGGGCGGAGTTACCCCCGCAGGTGAAAGCCTCGGCTTCAAAACATTCCCGGGTTCCCCTCTCCCCGGGGAGAGGGGCCCGGGGTGAGGTGGCAAGGCGTCATTCCGACCGTACCAGCGCGTCATTTCGACCGTAGGGAGAAATCCCGCCGAGACTTTGGGCGCGGTATTGGCGGAGATTTCTCGCTGCGCTCGAAATGACGGCAGGAGGTGCTCGAAATGACGGCAGGTTGCGCTCGAAATGACGGCGGGGTGCGCCTGGGACGGGGGCGGGAGAAGTCCCGCTTTTTCAGTAACTTTGTCCCGGTGCTTGCCGCCGGGACGGCCCTGCGTGCTTCCCCGGGGAGGCGGCGGTGGGGACGCTCCGTGCCGCCCCGCGCCCCCTCCCCGGCACAGACATCGATTTTTCATCTTTTATATATAAGACATGCAATACGGACATTTTGACGACGCGCGGCGGGAATACGTGATTACCAACCCGCGCACACCGTTCCCCTGGATCAACTACCTGGGGACGGAAGATTTCTTCGGACTGATTTCCAACACGGCAGGCGGGTACGACTTCTGCAAGGACGCCAAGTTCCGCCGCCTGACCCGCTACCGCTACAACGGCGTGCCCACGGACAACGGGGGGCGGTACTTCTACATCAACGACGATGGCTGTGTGTGGAATCCGGGGTGGAAGCCGTGCCGCACGCCGCTCGATAGCTACGAATGTCGGCACGGCTTGAACTACACCACCATCCGCGGTTCGAAAAACGGGCTGGAAGCTACCGTCACCTTCTTCGTGCCCCTCGGCGCGTGGGCGGAGGTACAACGGATGACGTTGTGCAACAGGTCGCGCGAGGTGAAGCGCATCCTGCTCTTCTCCCTGGCCGAATGGTGCCTGTGGAACGCGCAGACGGACATGGAGAATTTCCAGCGCAACCTCTCCACCGGCGAGGTCGAAGTGGACGGAAACGTGCTGTACCACAAAACGGAATACCGCGAACGCCGCAACCACTACGCCTACTATGCCGTGTCGGAACCGCCATCGGGCTTCGACACCGACCGCGACGCGTTCCTCGGCCCGTACAACGGCTTCGACGCGCCGCAGAGCGTCATGGAAGGACTTCCCCGGTGCAGCGAGGCCCACGGCTGGTCGCCCATCGCCTCGCACTGCCTCTACATCGTGCTCCAGCCCGGCGAGAAGCACGAGCTGGCCTTCATGCTGGGATACGAGGAAAACGACCCCGACGACAAATGGGAGGCGCCCCAAATCATCAACAAGCGCAAAGCACTGGAAGCCATCGACCGCTACTGCACGCCGGAAAAGGCCGACCGCGCACTGGCCGAGCTGAAGGCTTACTGGGACAACCTCCTTAGCACGTGCGTGCTGCGCTCAGAGGACAGACGGCTCGACCGCATGGTCAACCTGTGGAACCCGTACCAATGCATGATTACGTTCTGCTTCTCGCGCTCGGCATCCTTCTTCGAGAGCGGCATCGGGCGCGGCATGGGCTTCCGCGATTCCAATCAAGACCTCGTGGGATTCCTGCACCTCATCCCGGAACGCGCGCGCCAGCGCATCCTCGACATCGCAGCCACGCAATTTCCCGACGGAGGGTGCTACCACCAATACCAGCCCCTCACCAAGAAAGGGAACAATGAAATCGGCCAGGGCTTCAACGACGACCCCATGTGGCTTATCTTCGGCACGGTCCATTACGTGAAAGAGACGGGCGACTTCGGCATCCTGCAAGAAAAAGTACCGTTCGACAACCGCCCCGGCACGGAAGTACCATTGCTCCAGCACCTGCGCACCTCCTTCGACCACGTGGTGAACAACCTCGGCCCCCACGGCCTGCCGCTCATCGGACGCGCCGACTGGAACGACTGCCTCAACCTCAACTGCTTCTCCGACAACCCCGATGAAAGCTTCCAGACCACCGAAAACCGCACAGAAGGCTCGCAGGCCGAAAGCCTCATGATAGCCGGGCTGTTCGTCATGTACGGCCGCGAGTACGCCCGGCTGGTCGCCCACCTCGGCATGGACGACGAGGCAGCACGCGCCACCGCCCACGTCAACCGCATGGTGGAAGCCGTGAAGCAGCACGGCTGGGACGGCGAATGGTTCCTCCGCGCCTACGACTACTTCGGCCGCAAAGTCGGCTCCCACGAGAACGACGAGGGCAAGATATTCATCGAGTCCAACGGATGGTGCGGCATGGCCGGCATCGGCTTGGAAAACGGCATGCTCAACCACGCGCTCGACTCCGTGTATGCACACCTCTCCACCGAGCACGGCATCATGCTGCAACAGCCCGCCTACACCACCTACCACATCGAACTGGGGGAAATCTCCAGCTATCCCGAAGGATACAAAGAGAACGCGGGCATCTTCTGCCACAACAATCCATGGGTCATCATCGCCGAGACGGTGCGCGGCCGGGGCGACATAGCGTGGGACTACTACCGCCGCATATGCCCCGCCTACGTGGCCGAGGGCGACCACGACCTGCACAAGCTCGAGCCCTACGTGTACGCCCAGATGATCGCGGGGCGCGACGCCTTCCGCCCCGGCGAGGCGAAGAACTCGTGGCTCACCGGCACGGCAGCGTGGAATTACTTCGCCGTCACCCAGTACATCCTCGGCATACGCCCCGAATACGACGGGCTCTTCATCGACCCCTGCATCCCGTCCGGCTGGGAAAGATACACGGTGGAACGCAAGTTCCGTGGCGCCACATACCGCATCAAGGTGCACAACCCCGCCGGGCGGATGAGAGGCGTGACCAGCATCAAGGTGGACGGTGTCGAGATACAAGGCAACCTGCTCCCCCTCGCCCCCGCAGGCCACACCTGCGAAGTGGAGGTAACATTATAAAAGGCATAACCCCATAACATCCCGACACAATGAAACGACACCCGATTTCCCTGCCCGCCATCGCCCTCGCCGCGCTGATGGCCGCGAACGCCTGGGCCGCACCCAAGCAGCCCGGCATCTACCACAAAGGCTGGATAGACTTCAACAAGAACGGCGTGATGGACGTGTACGAGAACCCCGCCGCCCCTGTAGCCGACCGCGTGGCCGACCTGCTCGCCCAGATGACGCTGGACGAAAAGACCTGCCAGCTGGCCACGCTCTACGGCTCGGGCCGATGGCTGCCCGACAGCCTGCCCACCGCCGCCTGGAAACAGGAGATATGGAAAGACGGCATCGCCAACATAGACGAGCAGGCCAACGGATTGGGCACGTTCGGCTCTTCCCTGTCCTACCCCTACGCCGCCAGTGTACGGAACCGCCAGGCCATCCAGCGTTGGTTTGTCGAGAAGACACGCCTCGGCATCCCCGTCGATTTCACCAACGAGGGCATCCGGGGGCTGTGCCACGACCGCGCCACCATGTTCCCCGCCCAGTGCGGGCAAGGCGCCACGTGGGACCGCTCGCTCATCCGCAGCATCGCCGAGGTCACCGCCGCCGAAGCCCGCGCCTTGGGCTACACCAACGTGTATTCGCCCATCCTCGACGTGGCACGCGATCCCCGTTGGGGGCGTGTGGTGGAATGCTACGGCGAAGACCCCTACCTCGTCGGCGAGCTGGGCAAGCAGGCCGTCGCCACCCTGCAAGCCGCCGGGGTGGTATCCACGCCCAAGCATTTTGCCGTATATAGCACCCCCGTCGGCGGACGTGACGAAGGCACGCGCACTGACCCCCACGTCGCACCGCGCGAGGTGCGCTCCCTCTACCTCGAACCTTTCCGCAAGGCCCTCGCCGAGGGCGGAGCGATGGGCGTGATGAGTTCGTACAACGACTACGACGGCGTGCCCATAACGGGCAGCTACCACTTCCTGACCGAGATACTGCGCCAGCAGTGGGGTTTCCACGGTTACGTGGTTTCAGACAGTGAAGCGGTCGAGTTCATCTACAATAAGCACCGCACCGCCGCCACGCCCGAAGATGCGGCGGCGCAAGCCATCCGCGCCGGGTTGAATGTACGCACCAACTTCAACCATCCGCAGGAATTTATCCTGCCGCTACGCAAGGCCGTGCGCGAGGGACGCATCCCCCTGTCGGTCATTGACGAGCGGGTGGCCGAGGTGCTGCGTGTCAAGTTCTGGCTCGGCCTGTTCGACGACCCGTACAAAGGCGATGCAAAGGAAGCCGCGAAGGTGGTGCACAGCGAGGCGCATCGTGACGTGTCCCGCCGGGCCGCCTTGGAATCCATCGTTTTGTTGAAGAACGAAGGAAACGCGCTGCCTCTCTCCAAAGATGTGAAGAAGATAGCCGTCATCGGTCCCAACGCCGACGAGCGCGACAACCTTATTTGCCGCTACGGCCCGGCCAACGCCCCCGTCACCACGGTGCTCGAAGGCATCCGCCAACACGTGCCCACGGCCGAAGTCACCTACGCCAAGGGCTGCGACATCATCGACCCCTATTTCCCCGAAAGCGAACTGTACCCCGTGCCGCTCGATGCCGCCGAACAGGCCGCCCTGGACGAGGCCGTGCGCACCGCCCAAGCTGCCGACGTGGTCATCGCCGTGCTCGGCGGCAACGAGCGCACCGTACGCGAGGAATACTCCCGCTCATCCCTCGACCTCATGGGACGGCAGGAAGAATTGCTCCGCGCCCTGCACGCCACCGGCAAGCCTGTAGTGCTCGTGCTGCTCGACGGGCGCGCCGCCACCGTCAACTGGGCTGACCGCTACATCCCGGCTATTGTGCATGCGTGGTTTCCGGGCGAGTTCACCGGCCAGGCCGTGGCATCCGTGCTCTTCGGCGACTACAACCCCGGCGGCAAGCTGCCCGTCACCTTCCCCAAGAGCGTGGGTCAAATCCCCTACGCCTTCCCCTTCAAGCCGGGAGCGGACTCACCGGGCCGCGTGCGGGTCGATGGGGCATTGTACTCCTTCGGGCACGGGCTGAGCTACACGCGCTTTGCTTACGACGATTTGCGGATAAAGGCTCCCGCCACGGGGCTGGACGGCGAAGTTGTTGTTTCCTGTACAGTGAAAAACGTCGGCAGCCGCTCCGGCGACGAGGTGGTGCAGCTTTACCTGCGCGACGATTATAGTTCGGTAACCACCTACGTGAAGAACCTGCGCGGCTTCGAGCGCGTCAGCCTGCAACCGGGCGAAAGCCGGGAAGTGCGGTTCACCCTTACGCCCCGCGAACTGGGGTTATGGCAGCAGCCGGACGAGTTTGCAGTCGAGCCGGGCACGTTCACCGTCATGGTGGGCAGTTCGTCCGAGGACATCCGCCTGCAAGGCAGCTTCGCCCTGCATGAGCCAGACTGCACCACCCCTTACGATGATGTATCGCGTCTGGTGCTGCAAGCCACTTCGGCGGACGAGGACTGGGTGTTCCTCGCCCCGCAGGAAGTAGCGATGGACATCCGCCTTGCCGACCTGCCCGCCGCCGATACCCGCTTCCGCCTGACGTGCACCGTCACCACGGACAATTTCCAGCCCGTCTCCCGCGACACGGCCGACATCTTCCTCAAGCGCGGGGAGGCATTGGACTACCCCATCCGCTTCACGCCGCCCGCACCTGGCTTCTACCGCATCACCGTGCAGGCCGAACGCGACGGCAAGCGGGGACCCGCGCTGAAGTTCAACATAGGCTACGAGCCGGAGAAAATAGTCTCCCCCGCCGATGCCAAGCCCGACTTCGAACAGTTCTGGCAAGATGCCCGCGCCGAATTGGACCAGGTAGCCCCCCGCTACAAGCTCACGCTGCTGGAAGATCATTGTTCCGATATCAAGAACATGTATCATGTGGAGATGTATTCCCTCGGCAACGTGAAAATTGAAGGTTACTACTCCGTGCCCAAGAAGCCCGGCAAGTACCCCGTCATCGTGGCCTATATGGGCTACGGAGCCAATCCCTACTTCCCCGATGCCAACGCCGTGCCCGACTTCTGCGAGTTTGTACTATCCGTGCGCGGGCAGGGCATCCAAAAGGCGACTAATCCCTATGGCGACTGGCTCGTTTACGGATTGGAAAGCAAGGACACCTACTATTACCGGGGTGCGTACATGGATCTCGTGCGGGGAATCGACTTTGTGGCCTCGCGCCCCGAAGTGGATGCCGACCGCATCGTGGTAGAGGGCGGCAGCCAGGGAGGCGCGTTCGCCATGGCAGCCTGCGCCCTGGACAAGCGCGTCAAGGGCGGTGCGCCGCACATCACCTTCCTGTCCGACTTCCGCGATTACTTTACCATCGTCTCCTGGCCGCGCTCGGCCTTCGAAAAGTACCTGCGCACGCACACGGACCGCTCATGGGACGACGTGTACGACCTGCTCTCCTATTTCGACATCAAGAACCTGGCTCCCTACATCACCTGTCCCATCATCATGGGCGTGGGCTTGCAGGACGAGACGTGCCCGCCCCATACCAACTTTGCGGGCTTCAACCTCACCCGGGGCGAGCGCGAGTGGCACGTGTACCGCGACCAGAAGCACGGCGTGGGGCGCAGCTGGTGGCCCACACGCGAGGCCTTCTTCCGCCGCGTCACGGGCACCCCGGCAGCCGGGCAACATTAGGATATTCGCATGATAAAACGCGAGTTCGAGATAAGAAACGTGCTTATCTCGAACTCGCGTTCTTTTACGTTCACAGCCGCGCGGCTCATCCCATGGCTGCGGTTCAGAATTTCCATCTCACCAAAGCTCTCACAGTGGTGCGGCGGTTGCCGGGTGTGCAGTCGCGGCCGGTGCCCACTTCTGTGCGGCCATCGGCATAGACGGTCTGCGCCACTTTGAACCATACGGAAAGGCTGTCCATGATGTCGTATTTCACATTCAGGTAATACCGGCTGCCCAAGCCGTAATGCATGGGGATGGAGAAGGCGTGGAGCACGTCGCGCTCGTAGCAGTAGATGCGGTTGTCATAGTCACGGGCATCGAAGAACTGGTAGCGGAAGTCGAGGCGGAGGGGAATGCGGGAAAAAGCAACGGACACATCCTGCACCGCCGATGCGCCATACGTCCACGCCGCCCCCGCCTGGCGCGACAGGTTGCCGTAGAGCATGGTCTGGAAGCGGAAGCGACCCACCGTGCGGTCGAGCACGTAGCGGAACTGCCATTGGTCCGTTGGCACAAGCGTTTCCGTAGGACGCATCGTATGGGTATCGCCTTTCTGCCGCAACCGCGCTCTCGCCCGCCAATACATGCGCCATTCGGGTTGCGGCAGATATTCCACATGCAACAGGTACTCCGTGCCCGTCGAAGGCGATGGCACGCCGTACCTCAGCCATGGATAGCGGCACACATCGGCATAGGCCGACACCCGCCAGCGGCGGAACGGCTGCACCTCCGCGCCGATGTACACCCCGTGTTCGTTCATGCAGCGGGAGGTGGTTTGCCCGAACACGCGAGCAAAAAACGTGTCGTAACGCGGCGACAGGTAGCGGTGTTGCACCACCAATCCCATCCGCGGCGTGGGCGCGAAGCTCACGCCGTTGACCGTAGCGGCAGCCCAACCCTGGGTCAAAGCCGTCTCGCCCGACACGTTCAGCTTGCCTATGCGGAAGCGGTAATGCAACCCGGCGGTGGTTTGCCGGTCGCCCTCGAAATACGTGCCGTTGTAAAGTGCCGGTTGGGGGCGTAGGACATGGCTCAGGCGGGTGTGCAGGGCGGTCGCCCCCACTTGCAACCGTCCGTGCGTGTAGGTGACATTGCCTCCTGCCACCTGCTGGCGCACGGCGTGCCGTCGGCTCCGTTCCGCGTCCGTGCGATGCAACCCCGTGCGGATGATGGACGGGAACGCACCGCCCGCCGTGTCGCCGTCTATTTTCTTATGGGAATAAAAGGCCGTCACGTCCCAACTGCCCAATCGCACCGTGGCTCCTACGCCCCGGAAGAAGTTGTACTCGTCCGCCGAGCCTGACCGCCGCAACCCGGCAGGCGAACGGCTCGTGTTCAATGCCTCGGCCGACTTGCCCAAGCTGAAGCCTGTGCGCACTACCAATCCTTCGCCGAAAGCCGCGCGGTAGTCGCCCAGCACCAAGGTCTTGAACACGCCCATCTGGTTCACTTGGGCATAACCCGAATAGAAGTCGTACCCTTTCTTATTTATCAAAAAAGGCTCTCCCGCATCCTTTTCCATCGTCAGTCCCGCCCATATGCGGTCTTTGTAATGGAAGCGGTATTTCAACTGATGGTGCAGGGGCGAGCCGGGATAGGCACGCTCCTTTCCATCATCGGTGGCCCGGTAGCCCTCCGCCCGTTCCACATTGCCCCCGAAGCGGGCATATACCTCGTGCCGCCCGTACCGCCACACCTCGCGGGCATACAGCTTGTCGGGCTTGCGCTCCCCCGGCTCCACCACGATGAACGGCAGCAGGCAGCGGATGGTCTCCTCGTCCATCCCCTCCACCAAGCGTAGTTCGTACACCGTCTGCATATCGCCATACATATATAAATAGTAGTGAAGGTTCTCCACCTGGATGTCCGACAGAAACAGAAGCGCCTCCAACTGCTCGCGGGTGGCGGTGTTCAGGTTGAGCGGCGACTGCGCCATCTCGTACAAATCATCGTAATAAGCGGAATAATCGGTCTCGCCCTCATCCTCCTCCGCCAGCCGGGCGAGGATGTCTTCAATCACATCCTCCACCCGTCCCTCCATCGGGCTTTGAGCCGAAGCGAAGAAACTGATCAGACAGCATATGAAAGGCAACAGACTGCGCATGGGCAAAAGCTTAGAGATGACGCACAGCTCACTTTAGAGTTAAAGGGGAACACAATGGACACATAGCACAAATAGCTATTTCTTTTATCCAACGTGTGATAGGAAGCACACATAGCTTGTCCCGCCACAACGTGTCGGGACTTAAGAAATGCACCGACTGTTTCATGCGGACAAAGGCAACCAAGTCCCGATGCCTGCCATCGGGACAGTTCTGTGTGCTCTCCAAAGGGCTATACAGGAAGGATAAGCTCTGTGTTGCTCTGTGTCTATACGTTGCCATAACTTGAGAACTTAACATTTATGGCGTGCGGGGGTTCAACGCACAATGCAAGGTGATTTTGGCCGTCAGCCCCAGCACGGGGTTCAGTTCGCAATCCAGGTCGGCCGTGTAACCGGACACCTTGGCGGCAAAGCCCAAGCAAGACACAAAGATGCGCCCGGTGGCGTATCCGCCCGCCTTCACCCGTATGTGCCCCAGCATGGAATACTCCAGTCCCGTGGCAAAGCGGTAGCGACTGCTGATCTCCTTGTCCACCTGCGTACGCCACACCAACTCGGGCAGGATGTAATAAGCAGTACCCAAGCTATAGACAGATGGCAGACGCTTCGTCGTCAGCTCCATGCGCAGATTGTTCTGGAAAGGGTTGAACGTGCTGAAGCCGATGACCAGCCTCTCCACCAGCCGCAGCGACAGCCCGATGCGCCCCAGCAACGCCCCTTGATACCGCCCCGTGGCCGCCACATAAGCCATGTAATAGTCGAAACCCAATCCCAAGGCAAACTTGCCCCCGAAATCGCGTGCCGCATCGACCCCCACCAACATGTCGTGATACAGCGAATAGCCGAAATGGGAAAACGAAGCCCCCACGTTGACATACCGGGTGGCAAAGCCCGCCTGCACGCTCTTGGTGGAAAGTTCCTTCATCAGGTAGCGGTTCTCATACACCACAGACAAGTCAACCGGCTGGATGTAGGCCAGCATGGCGGGGTTGTGGAAAGCATTCCACGAGGCATCGTCGGCCACCGCCGTCTGCGCCACCGACCGGGCCGACGGCACCACGTGCGCCACCTGCCCCGACATCGCAAGGGGATAAGAAAACAGGAGGAAAAGAAAGGGGAATATCCGTTTGTTCATGGCCATGCTATCCTTGGGAGGCTATCTTTCCTTATATACATAATACCCCAGCACCACCAGCGGGATAGCCATGAGGGCGATGAAGAGCCAGTTGTCGTCCAGCGTGGCGGGCCAGAACGCGATGGCCAGCACGAACCCCACCAACGCCCCGCCCAGATGCGCGGCATGACCCACGTTACCCAGCGTGCGGCGCATCCCGTAAATGGAATAAGCCAGGTAGGCGATGGCGAATATCCAGCCCGGTATGGGAATGGGGATGAACATAATCATGATGCCCATGCGCGGGTCGAGCGCAATGGCTCCGAACAGCACGCCACTCACCCCGCCCGATGCCCCGATGGCCGAGTAATAGGGCTGCCGACGATACATGAACAGCGACAACAGGCTACCGCCCAAGATAGCCCCGAAGTATATCAGCAGAAAACGGGGCGTGCCCAAGAAGCGTTCCAACGCCGGGGCAAAGAAGTAAAGCGTCAGCATGTTGAACAGCAAGTGCGTCCAGTCGGCATGGAGGAAGGCGGAGGTCACCAGCCGGTCCCATTGCCGCCGCTCCAGCACGTCGTACACGCAGAACTTGAGGCGGTCGAACACCTGCGAATTGCCGAAGCCCACGATGCTGACCAGCACCGTCGCCGCGATGATGAGAAGGGTAGTCATAAAGAATTATCTTTTGTCAATAACTTACTGGGCGAAGTACTGTGTCTTTAACCAATAGGCATATATCGGGTCTTGGAACGAATATACGCCAGCTTGGTTATCCAGCACATCGTTCTTTACAAGAGCCGCTTTCGAACGGGCAATGGAGGTTGTGGATGAAATTTGATAGCGGTGCATCACTTCGGTCGAACTGATACCTTTCTCTCCCGCAAGCAAAGCCCTTAGATAATTAAGCTGTTGCGTGGTCAACGTCTCGGTAATGGTGACAAAGAGCAGGCTTAGTTGCTCCACCAAGGCAGCATGTGCCTCGCGTACGATCTCCACGCCGCACACATCTTTCGTCCGCAACCAAGACAATTGCGCCAACTGCTGGGCGTAGTAGGGATGATTGTCCGTAAGTTGGGCTATCAGTTGGGCAGCTTCGCCCGTAATGTGCTTGCCTGTGTCGGCAAAGCGACTTAGGAAAAACTCGACCAGGCAAGGCTCATCTATCTTGTTGAGAAAAATAAGGTTGCCGAATTTATAGAATGGCTTGGACGCATTGGTAAACACCTCCAGCATCATGTGTCGCTTGCTGCCATACAGGCAATAGGCCACATGTTGGTGCAGTTGCCAGTGGGAACGCAACTTCTTTTGGAAATAATCCGGGTTGGTAAATTCGGCGATGTTTTGAAACTCATCCACACAGACCACGATTTTCAATCCCTTTTCTGCTGCAATCCGCTCGGCAAGGTCGAGCACCTCGTCCGGATTGCGCTTCACTTCTTCCCAATCGAAATCTATCGAGACCTCGCTCGCAGGGTCGGCACTGATGGATATTTTCGGGACAAGACGTGAGAAAAACTTCTTGGCGTGTTCTATCGCCTCTTCCCAACGGGTGGAAGTGACCGCAATGACTTTCTGCGCCAGCAAGGAGTAAAAATGCTCCTCGTTGCGGATGTTGAAAAGGTCAATTTGGCAGATACGCAACTTGTCGTCCTGCTCCATGGCCAACCGCGCGGCTTTGTTTACAAGCGAACTTTTACCCCATCGGCGGGGAGATATGATGATGGTATTGACCAACGATGTGAAGTTTTGCACCAGGCAATCCGTTTCTTTTTCCCGGTCCGTAAAGTTCTTGTCGGCTGCTATCTTGCCAAAGACAAAAGGCGTTTCCATTTTATATGATATTTATTGTCCCACAAAGATAATGCAAAGCCCGTAACCGCACAAACCGATGTGACAAAAGGCGTTCGCACAATACGGAACGAGGGTGCGCCCCATCCCTTGCGGACGCACCCTCGCATTAGCAAGCACATTGTCATATTATCCGCTCCAGCCCCTCCACATTCCGCTTAATTTCCTCGTCAGGCAACTGGTAGTTCTGCAAGTCGCCGGAGAGGTAGCGGTCGTAGGCCGACATGTCGATGAGGCCATGGCCGGAGAGGTTGAACAGGATGACCTTCGGCGTGCCTTCTTCCTTCGCCTTGAGGGCTTCGTTCACGGCGGCGGCGATGGCGTGAGCCGACTCGGGAGCGGGCACGATGCCCTCGGTGCGGGCAAAGAGCACGCCCGCCTTGAAGGAGTCGAGCTGTAGGATGTCCACCGCCTCCATGTAGCCGTCCTTCATCAGCTGGCTCACGATGGTGCCCGCCCCGTGGTAGCGCAGCCCGCCTGCGTGGATGTGCGCCGGAGCGAAATTGTGCCCCAGCGTGAACATGGGCAACAGGGGCGTGTAGCCCGCCTCGTCGCCGAAGTCGTATTGGAACACACCGCGCGTGAGCTTGGGGCACGAGGCAGGCTCGGCGGCCACGAAGCGCGTCTTGCGCCCTTCCTGTATGGTGTGGCGCATGAAGGGGAAGGAGATGCCGCTGAAGTTCGACCCGCCCCCAAAGCAGCCAATCACCACGTCGGGATATTCGCCCGCCATCTCCATCTGCCGCTCAGCCTCCAGCCCGATGATGGTCTGGTGTAAGGCCACGTGGTTCATCACGCTGCCGAGAGTGTACTTGCATCCCGGCACCGTCTGCGCCAACTCGATGGCCTCGGAAATGGCCGTGCCCAGGCTGCCCTGGTACGTGGGGTGGTCGGTCAGTATCTTGCGCCCCGCCTTGGTGGACATGCTGGGCGAGGCCACCACCTGCGCCCCCCACGTCTGCATGAGCGAACGGCGGTAAGGCTTCTGCTCGTAGCTCACCTTCACCATGTACACCGCCAGCTCCAGGCCGAACACCCGCGCGGCATAGGCCAACGCCGTGCCCCACTGGCCCGCCCCGGTCTCAGTCGTGATGTTAGTCAGCCCCTCGCGCTTGCAGTAATAGGCCTGCGCCAGGGCAGAGTTGAGCTTGTGCGACCCCACGGGGCTTACGCTTTCATTTTTAAAATAGATGTGCGCCGGGGTGTCGAGGACCTTCTCCAGTCCGTAAGCCCGCACCAGCGGGGTGGAGCGGTAGGCCTTGTACTGCTCGTGCACCTCGTCCGGGATGTCTATCCAGCGGTCGGCCGTGTTCATTTCCTGGCGCGAGGCCTCCTCCGAGAATATGGGAAAGAGGTCCTCCGCCCGCAAAGGCTGCTTGGTGGCCGGGTGGAGCATCGGCATGGGCTTTACCGGCATGTCGGCCACGATGTTGTACCACTGGCGGGGAATGTCCCGCTCTTCGAGGAAAAATCTTTTCTGTCTTTCCATAAGGCGATGATGTTTTATGCCCCGTACGGGGCGGTTTATGAATGATATTTGATTACACAGAGACACACAGAGGTTCTATATGCCCCCTTTAGGGGGTTGGGGGTCGCAGGCTAAAACAAAACGGCCTGCCGTTCTTGGTAAACGACAGGCCGCTTGCTTTATCTCTTTGACAATACCCACATGCGTCAGCTACCACAATCGTTTACCACAATCGAGCCTTGCCAATGCCAGAAATATGTATTGCCGAAACGTGTCATCCGTGCTTGTTTTATTATTCCGTTGCAAATATAGGGACAATTTTTAATAAACAAAACTATTTGCTGGAAAAATCATCTTATTTCTTTCAAGAAATGCCAATAGGTTTTCCTTTTTCATGCTGATGTTTTTTGCTTCCGTGCACAGAAGTTTCTACCTTTGTGGACAATAAAAACATCTGCCAAGAAAAAAGGAATCTATACGGACAACATTCAAACTTCACCCTCATGAAATACTTCAAACTATCTTTCGGGAAAAAGGCTGCCCGCAACAAACTGCTCACTCCGCAAGCGTTTGCCGAACGTTATCTACAAGCCTTGAAACAACGTTTGCCCGAAATGGATCTCGTTTTATCTGATGAAATGGAAATTTCCTGCCCGCAACGCCCTGGCTACCGACATAATCTACATAACGCTTACTTGGCCTACAAATCCGATCCTGAAAGGGTGGACGAAACCATTTCCATGTATGTGAACGGTATAATCAGTGCCTTCAGGCCGGAACAACCTCTTGAAAAAGAACAAATCATCCCCGTTGTCAGACCGAAGGACTATTTCGATTATGCCAAGGAACATGGGATAACTGAACTTTTGCGAGATCCTTATAACGAAGATTTTTTCATTTTGTACATGCAGGATTCACAATTCAGTTTGGCGAGCATCAAGGAAGAGGATTTTTTACCATTGGGGGTCGAAAGGAATAATTTGCTGGAATTGGCGAAAAATAACTTAAGAAACGTAGTGTCCGAAATGCGAGTGTACAATGACCATGGGTTGTGCATGGTGGTAGCAGGTGGCAACTTCGAATCAAGTCTGATATTGTTTGAAAACATCTGGACAAAGGAGTATTTTCCGGTGGAAGGTCGTATTATCATCGCCATTCCATGCCGCGACCTGTTGTTGGTGGCGGGCAGCGACGACCCCGCCGCTTTGCAACGCCTGCGCCAAGAAGCCGAACGCTCTTACGCTGAGGATGCCCACGCCATCTCCCCGCACTTGTACGAATGGAACGGTAAGCGGTTCGAACGGTTCGAGAAATGAAACAAAACCGCTTCCCCAATGGCTTAGGTGAAATGGCTTCACTTCAAAAGTGGCATATTCCTATCAAGGCTTGATGTGCACCACCTTCCCGTCGCGCCACACGACGAGGGTACTGCCCTTTTGTCGCTTGTATCGGATTAAGTTTTCATAAACGGCATCAAAGCCCGATTGGATTTTATCGAACAGTTCCTGCTGTTTTTCTGATTTCGTCATAATATAATTTTAAATTATTGAACTTTTCATCATGAATAACTAATGCTTGCCCTTCAATTTTCGAGGCCAGCAATTCTAATTTTCCTAATGAATTATCTATAATCAACGCCCCGTCCACTATCGGCAGGTAGATGTCGAACAAATTCAGGATGCCATTGCGGTAACGCCGCTCGATGACAGCTTCGGGGATATTGTGCCCGCCCTCGGCCACGCGGGTGGCGACCCTCTCCTTGGCCAAGGCCACATCGCTCAGCCAAAAGAAAAGCAACGTGACGGCGTAGCCTTGCGCTTGTGCCTGTTGCACCGTGTGCCGGTAGCTGCGCGTGGAGAGCGTGGTTTCAAAGGCGAACGTCTCCTGCGCCCTCAGCAAGTCGTCAATGCGGGCCAACATGATACGCCCCGCCTCGATGGCCACCGTCTCGGGCTGGAAGGGCGACAGCCCCCGCGCTATTTCGTCGGCGTTGACAAACTCCTTGCAGTGGATGATATCCGGCAGGATGGTGAACGAGGCGGTGGTCTTGCCCGCCCCGTTGCACCCTGCTATGATGTAAAGACTCTTTTCCTGCGTCATGGCTGTCGGTCATTACTTCACCACCCTTGCCGGCACGTGCTTGTTGCGGATGGCCACGTAGATGCGGGCATCCGGGTGGGCGTAGGCCGTGGGCACGTAGCCCATGCCGATGCCGGTCTTCGTGCCGGGCAGCATGGTGCCGGAGGTGACGTGGCCTATCTGCGTGCCCGCCTCGTCCACGATGTCGTAGCCGTGGCGCGGGATGGCGCGTTCCTCCATCTCGAAGCGCACGAGCTTGCGCTGCACGCCCTCGGCTTTCTGCCGTTCGAGGAACGGGCGGTCGATGAAGTCCTTGCCTTCAACGAACTTCGTTATCCAACCCAAGCCCGCTTCGAGAGGCGAGGTGGTGTCGTCGATGTCGTTGCCGTAGAGGCAGAAGCCTTTTTCCAGACGCAGCGTGTCGCGCGCCCCGAGACCGATGGGCTTCAGACCGTAGTCCTTGCCCGCTTCGAAGAGGGCGTTCCACACCCGTTCGCCTTCTTCGGGACGGAAGTACAGCTCAAAGCCGCCCGCGCCGGTGTAGCCCGTGTTCGACAGGATGACCCCCGGCACGCCCGCAAACTCGCCCACGCGGAAGGCATAGTAGGGAATTTCCGACAGGTTGACCGGCGTGAGGCGTTGCAGCATCTCGGTGGCCTTGGGGCCTTGCACGGCCAGTTGCGCCATGCGGTCGGAAGCGTTCTCCAGCACCGCGCCCTCGGTGTTGTGCTCGTTGCACCACGCCCAGTCCTTGTCGATGTTCGAGGCATTGACCACGAGCAGGTACTTCTCATCCTCGTAGCGATAGACCACCAGGTCGTCCACGATGCCGCCGCGCCCGTTGGGCAGGCAGGAGTACTGCACCTTGCCCACGGTGAGCTTCGATACATCGTTGGAGGTGATTTTTTGCAGGAAAGGCAGGGCATTCGGGCCTTTCACCCAGAACTCGCCCATGTGCGACACGTCGAACACGCCTACGCCCTGGCGCACGGTGAGGTGTTCGTCGATGATACCGCTGTATTCTATCGGCATGTTGTAACCCGCGAACTCGTGCATCTTCGCCCCGAGCGCGATGTGGATGTTGGTAAAGGGAGTTGTTTTCATTGTTGAACTGTTGAATCTGTAAATCGTTGAATCGGACTATTTCGCCACGTTTTCG
>CASFUX010000242.1 GCA_949297975.1 uncultured Bacteroidales bacterium | reverse complement strand
ATGCGAAAAATGTACAAGTGTAGGTTGGGAAAACATATCACAACTGACCATAGGGGACAAGGTGAAAGTGATCCCGGAACATGCATTCAGTGATTGCAGCAGCTTGACCTCGGTGGTTATCCCCAACAACGTGGCGAGCATAGGGGAATGGGCATTTTGTGATTGCAGTGGTCTGGCCTCGGTGGTTATCCCCAACAACGTGGCGAGCATAGGGGAATGGGCATTTTATGATTGCAGTGGTCTGGCCTCGTTGACCATAGGCGAAGGCGTGACGAGTATAGGGAGTAATGCATTCTCAGGTTGCAGTAGCCTGACCATATTGAATTACAATGCGGTTGAATGCGAAAAATGTACAAGTGTAGGTTGGGAAAACATATCACAACTGACCATAGGGGACAAGGTGAAAGTGATCCCGGAAGCTGCATTCGATGGTTGCACTCAATTGACCATATTGAAATACAATGCGGTTGAATGCAAAATGGGGACATCTATAGGTTGGGAGAATATATCACAACTGACCATAGGGGACAAGGTGAAAGTGATCCCGGAAAGAGCATTCTACGGTTGCAGCAATCTGGCCTCGTTGACCTTCCCCAACAGCGTGACGAGCATAGGGGAATGGGCATTTTGTGATTGCAGTGGTCTGACCTCGTTGACCATAGGCGACGGCGTGACGAGCATAGGGGATGGGGCATTCTTGGGTTGTAGCAGCCTGACCTCGTTGGTTATCCCCAGCAGCGTGACGAGCATAGGGTATGGTGCATTCGAAGGTTGCAGTAGCCTAACCTCGTTGGTCATCCCCAACAGCGTGACGAGCATAAGGAGTAGTGCATTTAATGGTTGCAGTAGCCTGACTTCGGTGGTTATCCCCAACAGCGTGACGGGCATATGGCCTGTTGCATTCCGTGATTGCAGCAGTCTGACCACGGTGGTTATCCCCAACAGCGTGACGAGCATAGGATATAGTGCATTCGAAGGTTGCAGCAGCCTGACCTCGTTGGTCATCCCCAACAGCGTGACGAGCATAGGGTGGGAGGCATTCTCTGGTTGCAGCAGCCTGACCTCGGTGACCATAGGCGAAGGCGTGACGAGCATAGGGGAAAGTGCATTCTATGGTTGTACTCAATTGGCCGTATTGAATTACAATGCGGTTGAATGCGAAATAGGTGCATCTATGGACTGGAAAAACATATCACAACTGACCATAGGGGACAAGGTGAAAGAAATCCCGGAAAATGTATTCTCAGGTTGCAGCGGTCTGACTTCGTTGGTTATCCCCAGCAGCGTGACGAGCATAGGGAGTAGTGCATTCTCGGGTTGCAGCGGTCTGACCTCGTTGACCATAGGCGAAAGGGTGACGAGCATCGGGGAAGGTGCTTTCCGTAATTGCAGCAGCCTGCTCTCGGTGGTTATCCCCGACAGCGTGACGAGCATAGGGGAAAGTGTATTCTATGGTTGCAGCAGTCTGGCCTCGTTGACCATAGGCGACAATGTGATGAGCATAGGAACTCAGGCATTCTCCGGTTGCAGCGGGCTGGCTGCGGCGGACATTCCCAACAGTGTGACGAGTATAGGGTATGAGGCATTCTCCGGTTGCTATGGTCTGACCTCGTTGACTATAGGCGAAGGCGTGACGAGCATAGGAGGTGGTGCATTCGAGAATTGTCGCAGTCTGACCTCGGTGCTTATCCCCAACAGCGTGATGAGTATAGGGGATGAGGCATTCGCCGGTTGCAGCGGTTTGACTTCGGTGACCATAGGAGACGGCGTGACGCGCATAGGGGAGCAGGTATTCCATGGTTGCATGCAATTAACTACATTGAATTACAATGCGGTTGAATGCGAAATAGGTGCACCTATAGGTTGGAAAAATGTATCACAACTGACCATAGGGGACAAGGTTAAGGTGATCCCGGGCGGTGCATTCTCCAGTTGCAGCGAATTGACCTCGGTGACCATTCCCAATAGCGTGACGAGCATAGGGAATAGGGCATTCTATGGTTGCAGCGGTTTGGCCTCGGCGACCATAGGCGACGGTGTGGCGAGCATAGGGAATGGGGCATTCGCCTATTGCATCGGTTTAGCGGAAATGACCGTGCGGGTGGCCACGCCTCCTACGGTACCTTCGTATGATGTTTTTGAAGACATCAACCGCACCATCCCGGTTTATGTGCCTGCCGGCAGCGTGGACCTCTACCAAGCGGCTTATGGATGGAATTACTTCAGCAACTTCCAGGGCATGGGCAACGTGAACGGCGTGGATGGAGTACAGGCCTTGCAGGCCGGTATCATCGTGCAGGGGTGCGACATCCTGCTGCCGCCGGGCGTGGCCGGGCCGGTGAGCGTGTACGACATGGCAGGCCGCTGCGTGCTGCGCACCACGGAGACGCGCTTCACCCTGCCGCAGGCGGGCGTGTACGTGGTGGAAGCCGCCGGGGCGCGGGTGAAAGTGGCGGTGCGCTGAGTGCCGCGTTGTGATATTTAACCGCAAAGGGCGGGATTATTTAACCGCAGAGAGC
Organism: uncultured Bacteroidales bacterium; assembly: GCA_949297975.1. Lineage (GTDB taxonomy): Bacteria > Bacteroidota > Bacteroidia > Bacteroidales > Paludibacteraceae > QVMH01. The sequence goes on along the minus strand of CASFUX010000242.1, from coordinate 13,965 downwards.
GCAAAGGGCGCAAAGAGATTATGAAGTCAACGGTCGGCAGTCACCGGTCAACCGTGTCGCATAAATCCCTTTGCGCCCTTTGCGCTCTTTGCGGTTAATTATAAACTCCCCTTTAGGGGTTGGGGGTAGGTGTGGGTATTACTTCCTTATCTCGAAGTCCAGGCTGCCCACGTGGTTGCCGTCGATGAAGAAGTCGGCGCGGTAGGGGCCTATCTGGAGTATTTCCTCCACCTTCCAATAAATCACGTCGTGCAGTTCCTCGCCGGCGTATTCGAAGTCCTTCCGGGCGGAGTAGGCTATTTCCTTGTCCTCGAAGGGGAAGAGGTTGGCCGGGTCTTTGGTCATTACTTCGCCGTCCGGGCGGGTGATGCGCAGGTAGAGGGTCTTCATGCCCGGCTCGGTGGTGATGTTCTTGGACACGGTGTAGTCGAACTGCAAGGTGGCTATCTGGGCGTAGCGGCGGGCGGGGCGGCCCTTGGCGTTGAGCTGGGAATAAGCGATGTCGTACACTTCGAGCTTGGCGGCGCGGGCCACGGTCTCGGTGAGGGTCTCGCGTTCCTTGGAGAGCAGTTCCACCTTTTGCGTGGCCACGTGGTATTGCTGGCGCACTTCGCGGTTTTCCTGCGTCAGCTGGGTGTTGACGCGGTTGAGCGAGTCTATTTGCACCACGTAGCTGCGCATCACGCTGCGCACGGTGGCCAGTTCCTTGCGCAGCTCGGCGATGCGGCGGGCGTTGGTGGCCTTGGTGATGCGCAGTTCCTCGAGCAGTTGCTGCACGCGCATCTTCTCCTCGTCGAGCAGCTTGACGAGGGAGTCGTTGCGCAGGGTGGTGGGGTAGTCGCCGAACTCCAGGCTGAAGTTTTCGTACTCCTCTTCGAGTTGTTCCTTCTCGAATTCCATCATCTCGACTATCTCGGCCACCTCGCGTTCGGACTTGCGCGTTCGGTGCGCGAAGTATATCACGAGGGCGATGAGCAGCGCGGTGGCGGCGGTGAGGGCGATGAGGAAGGCTTGTTTTTTGTCCATGTTGTTTGTTGGTTTGGGTTTTCGTGTTCGTTTTGTTTTGTTTCGTTTAGTTCCGTAGGGCGTTGCCCTACGCTGAGTGCCAGAAGTCCGTTGGACTTCGGGTTTGTGTTGTTCGCGTTCGTTTCCGTAGGGCGATGCCCTACGCTGAATGCCGGAAGTCCGTTGGACTTCGTGGTTTGTGTTGTTCGCGTTCGTTTCCGTAGGGCGTTGCCCTACGCTGAGTGCCGGAAGTCCGTTGGACTTCTATGTTTGGTTTCGTATTGTTTTTCATTTAAGGCCAAAGGCCTTGTGGCGTTCAGCATAGGGCATCGCCCTATGTTGGCATCGTGTTGTTTCGCATTCAAGGCCGAAGGCCTTGTGGCATTCAGCATAGGGCACCGCCCTATGGCATGTGGCCCTATGCTGTTTACAAATCTCCTACCACCGTTTCCAGGTGGTTGGTACGCGAGCCTTTGACGAGGATGCAGCATCCGTCGGGCATGTGTCGGCGCAGATGGTCGCGCAGCGCATCCACGTTGGGGAAGCAGGGGTAGGGTGGGGCGATGCGTTGGAATTGCCCGCCTATCAATAGAACGTGGTTGAAGCCGTTTTCTTGTATGAGTTGCACGATGCGGCGGTGTTCTTCCTCGCTCTGTGCGCCCAACTCGCCCATTTCTCCCAATATCAGCATCTTGTGCGGGGCATCCAGTTGGGCGAAGCTGCGGATGGCGGCGGCCATGCTCACGGGGTTGGCGTTGTAGGCATCCACGATGAGGCGGTTGCGCCCCGTGTCCACCAGTTGCGAGCGGTTGTTTTGCGGCTCGTAGGCTTCCAGGCCGTGGCGTATCTGCTCGTCGGTGAGGCCGAAGAAGCTGCCCACGGTGGCGGCGGCCCGCACGTTTTCGGCGTTGTACGCGCCGATGAGGCGGGTGTGCACCGGGAATGCCCCGCACAGGGCGCACGAGGCTTGCAGTTCCATGCTTAGGAAAGGCGAGCAATCCACCACCTTGCCGGGCAGGTAGGGCTGCACGCGCAGGCGGGGTTGCAGGGCTTTGGCCATCTCCATCAGGTGGGGGTTGTCCGTGTTGACGAACGCCCCGCGCCCGTGTTGCGCCACGAACTCATAGAGTGCGCCTTTGGTGCGCTTCACGCCTTCGAGCGAGCCGAACCCTTCGAGGTGCGCCTTGCCCACGTTGGTGATGAGGCCGTAGTCGGGGCGGGCTATCTCGCACAGTTCGGCTATCTCGCCCGGGTGGTTCGCCCCCATTTCCACGATGGCCAGCTGGTGCTCGGGGCGCAGCCGCAGCAAGGTGAGCGGCACGCCGATGTGGTTGTTGAGGTTGCCTTGCGTGTACAGGATGCGGTACTTCTCCTGCAATACGGTGGCAGTGAGTTCCTTGGTGGTGGTTTTGCCGTTGGTGCCCGTGATGCCGATGATGGGCGTGCCCAACGTGCGGCGGTGGTGGGTGGCCAATGCCTGCAAGGTCTTCAGCACGTCATCGACCAGGATGAAGCGGTCGTCCGTGGCATATTGCGCCTCGTCCACCACGGCGTAACGGCAGCCTTGCTCCAGGGCGGCAAGGGCGAAGGCGTTGGCGTTGAAGTTGCCGCCCCGCAGGGCGAAGAAAATGGAGTCCGGCAGCACGTGGCGGCTGTCGGTGCACACGGTGGGGTACTGTGTGAAGAGGGAATAAAGGCGTTCCATAAATAAAATGCACCCCTCTAAATCTCCCCTAAAGGGGAGACTTGGAGAGCCCCCTTTAGGGGGTTGGGGGTATTACATGGTTTTCAGCAGTTCTTTCATTTCCTCCTGCACCCGTTGCGCTTCGGCGCGGGCTTTTTCGGCGAAGTCGGCTTCGGCGGAGGCGTAGATGATTTGGCGTGACGAGTTGACCAGCAGTCCGCACTGGGTGTTCTTGCCGTGGTGGGCCACCTCTTGCAGGCTGCCCCCCTGCGCCCCGATGCCGGGCACGAGCAGAAAGTGGTCGGGTACGATACGGCGTACGTCGGCCAGCATGTCGGCCTTGGTGGCTCCCACCACGTACATCATGTTGTCTGCGTTGCCCCATTGCGAGGAGGTGCCCAGTACTTTTTCAAAGAGCCGTTCGCCACCGTCCTTCGACTCGGTGAACTGGAAATCGAATGCCCCTTTGTTGGAGGTCAGCGCCAGCAGGATGACCCACTTGCCTTCGTAGCCGAGGAAGGGCTTCACGGAGTCCTCGCCCATGTAGGGGGCCACGGTCACGGCATCGAAGTCCATGTGGCTGAAGAACGTGCGGGCGTACATGGCCGAGGTGTTGCCGATGTCGCCGCGCTTGGCATCGGCTATGATGAACTGGTCGGGGTACTGGGCGCGGATGTATTCCACGGTGCGTTCCAGCACGTCCCAGCCCTCCAGCCCGAGGCATTCATAGAAGGCCAGGTTGGGTTTGTAGGCCACGCAGAGGTCGGCCGTGGCATCGATGATGCGTTTGTTGAACTCGAAGATGGGGTCGTCGCTTTCATCGAACAGGCATTCGGGTATCTTGTCCACGTCCGTGTCCAGCCCCACGCACAGGAACGACTGCTTGCGCAGGATGTTGTCGAAAAGTTGTTGTCGGGTCATAAATGAGTTAATAGTTAGTAGCTAGCAGCTAACAGTTAGTGGTGGTTAGTAGCTAGCGGTTAATGGTTAGAAACTAGTAGTTATGGTTAGTCTGTTTTGTTTTTAATGAGTTGAGAAGTCCTATCAGCATGCGTCTTATTTCCGCAAGGTCGTAATCCAATTGCTGGAAAGAGTCTGCATCTATGTAGTTTAAGTTGTTTGCAATAATTAGAAACGTATCCAGTTCTGTGGCGGAGCCAAGGGCAATGTGCAGGAATTGTATCAGTTCGTTAGCGGTTCTTCGGCCCGAACCTTCCGCAATGTTGGCCGGGATGGAAGTGGCGCAGCGTCGTATCTGGTTGGTTAAGGCAAACAATTCGCTGCTCGGAAAAGTGCTTGTTATTTTGTAGATAGCCGTGACAAGAGCTATACTCTTTTGCCAGACAACCAAGTCCTTATGCGTCTGTATTTGTTTTTCCATCTATAGAAATGATGCTATTTAGGTACTTTAATTATCACAACAAGCTCCTAACTACTAGCTCTTAGCTCCTAACTACTAGCTCTTAGCTCTCTACAATTCGCTTTCCTTCAGCCTCTCCGCGTTTTCGGCTATGATGAGGTGGTCGATGCAGTCCTGGATGTTGCCGTTCATGAAGTCGGGCAGGTTGTAGATGGTGTAGTTGATGCGGTGGTCGGTGATGCGCCCCTGCGGGTAGTTGTAGGTGCGTATCTTGGCCGAGCGGTCGCCGGTGGACACCATCGTCTTGCGCCGGGAGGATATTTCCGACAGGTGCTTTTGCAGCTCGATGTCGTATAGCTTGTTGCGCAGCATTTGCAAGGCCATTTCGCGGTTGGCCAGCTGCGAGCGGGCTACTTGGCACTGCACCATGATGCCCGTGGGCTTGTGGGTGAGCTGCACCTTGGTTTCCACCTTGTTCACGTTCTGGCCTCCCGCGCCGCTGGAGCGTGCGGTCTGGTATTCCAGATCGGCGGGGTTTATCTCGATGTCCACCTCCTCGGCTTCGGGCAGCACGGCCACGGTGGCCGCCGAGGTGTGCACGCGCCCCTGGGTCTCGGTCTGCGGCACGCGCTGCACGCGGTGCACGCCCGATTCGTATTTCAGCGTGCCGTACACGTTGTCGCCCGTCACTTCGAAGATGATTTCCTTGTAGCCGCCGCTGGTGCCTTCGCTTTCGCTGGTCACTTGCAGCCGCCAGCCTTTGGACTCGATGTAGCGGCTGTACATCTTGAAGAGGTCGCCCGCGAAGATGGCCGCCTCGTCACCGCCCGTGCCACCGCGTATTTCCATCACGGCGTTCTTGGCGTCCTCGGGGTCGGCGGGGATGAGCAGCAGCTTGATGTGCTCCTCCATCTGCGGCAGGCGTGCCTCGATGTCGTCTATCTCGGCGCGTGCCATCTCGCGTATTTCGGGGTCATGTTCCGAGTCGAGCAGGGCGCGTGCCTCGTCGAGGTTGGCCAGCGTGGTCTTGTATTCGTTGCGGGCATCCACCAGCTTTTTCAGTTCGCTGTATTCCTTCGTGAGCTTCACGTAGCGTTTTTGGTCGGCCAGCACGTCGGGGTCGGTGATGAGCAACGACACTTCCTCGAATTTGGGCACCAGCCCGTCCAGTTTCTCTAATAATGTTTTGTCTGCCACTGTATGATTATATTTCAGATTTCAAATTCCAGATTTCAGATTAGCACACGGATAACACGGATTATCACGGATTGGTCTGTTTCCCGCAGATTGCGCAGATGACTTTGGGGAACGCGAATGACACAAATCACGCGAATGCTTCTTGTTCTGTCCGTAGGGCGTTGCCCTACGCTGAAGGCTACAAGGCCATTGGCCTTGTACTTGCTCCTTGCCTCTTGCTTCTGCCCGTAGGGCGTTGCCCTACGCTGAAGGCCACAAGGCCGTTGGCCTTGCACTTGCTCCTTACTTCTGTCTGCCTTCCGCCTCCTTGCGCAGGTTGTCCATGAGTTGCACCAGTCGCCACTCGATGTTGTCGCGGTATTGCTTGCGTGACATGAGGTTGTAGGGCTGCGTGGCCTTGAAGTGCACGTCGAGCGTGAGCATGGACGTGTGTTCGTCGGCGCGTGCCATGGCCAGCCGCGCGTTGGCATGGTCAATCACCTTGTCGCAGCGGGGCATGTCGTAGTACACGGCGGCGGTGCCGTCGGCTTCCTGTTTTTTGAAGATGGTCACGTCATACGTGGTGCCGCTGAAGTTCAGTTGCAGGATGGTGACGTACAGGTCCATCACGCCGTCCACCTGGTCGCTGCCCGGGGCGCAGGTGTGCGATTTCAGGCCGATGTTGATCATGTCGTCCTTTTCGCCTTGCAGGTTCATGCCCACAAGTGCCCAGTCGAACAGGCTGTCGAGGCTGTATTTGTATTGCCGCACGAATTTGTCGAGCACGAGGTCGGTTTGCTCGTAGGGGGCATTGACCATGACCTGTATGTTCGATACGAACTCGCCTTTTTCCTTGTCGGAATGGAGCACCTCCGGGCTGCTTTCCCGCGCCAATGCGGGCAGGGTGAGCAGCCACAATAACCAAACAAACTTTTTCATACCTATATCCTGTTTTGTTTCCCGCAGATGGGTTTTGACACAGAGCCACACAGAACTGTCCCGATGGCAAGTATCGGGATGGTCATCCGCCCCAAGCGACCGATACATTTCCCACGTCCCGTCACAAGGTGGCGGGACAAGCTATGTGTCTAAAGCTCTCACTCGGGGGGAGTTGAGGGGGCAGACCGCCTCGTCGCTTCTTCCCGCAGGTTGTCGGCCAGCTGCATGAACCGCCATTCCAGGTTCTTGCGGTACACCTTTTTGGACACGAACAGGTTGAAGAACCAGCCGAAGCGCACCCGCATGTCGAGCGTGCAGCGGGCGTGTTCCTGGTCGGTGTGTACCACCCGCAGCGTGGCATCGGCCTCCTTGATGAAGCCCGTGGCCCGCAGGATGTCGTATTGCACCACCGTCTCGCCCGGCGGCACGCTGTCTGCCAGGTACATGTGCCCCACCACCTCGATGTCGCGCAAGGTGAGCAGGCCCGGCACACCCACGTCGAGCCAGCCGGTGGTGAGGTCGGTGGCGGGGTCGTAGGCACTCCGCTTGAGGTTGTACACAATCAGCTCGTCGCCCTCGCCCCGCAGCCCCATGTCCTTCAGTCCCCAGGCAAAGAGGCTGTCCAGCTGGCTGCGGTATTGCCGCATGAAGTCGTTCATCACGGCTGCGGTGACCGCTTCGGGCGCGTCCACGGCCACCTCGCAGTGGGTGGTGAACGTGCCCCGGTCGTAGGTGGTAAATATCGTGTCGGCCGGCAGGTTGCCCGCAAAGGCGAGCGTGCCGCACCACCACCAACTGAGCAGCCATCCGTAACGTTTCATGTGCATTGCGCCGATATAACAGGGCAAAGATACGACAAGTTTCGCAGCCGCAGGCGTTTTTATTCTTTTTTAGAGAAAAGGAACGATTGGAAACAAGCCCTTGTGCAGTTCCTTCCCGGGCGCAGACAGGGCAGGCAGCCCGTCTGTCCGGCAGGATAGAAAAAAGGAAAAGGGCGGAACATCCGCCCTTTTCCTTATAATAAATGTTAGAGTTCTTAGCTACTAACTGTTAGCTCTTAGCTGTCCACTTTCAATACCCCACCGTCACTTCCTGGCGGTCAACCCGGACTTCCTCGCGGGAGGTTATTTCGCGTTCGCCCCAATCGACGATTACGTAGTAGTATTTCTTGCCGTCCCGCATTTCATAGACTTCGGGGTCGTAGTCGATGATGGTGCCGGTCATGCGGTAGTGCACGGCATATACGGGCGTGCACAGCGTACATGGGTGTGGCGGTTTTTAAAAGGGAAAAGTAGAACGATAACTTCATGCGGACAAATACAAAAAAATCCCCGCAAAAAGCGGGGACTGAATGCTTGGAAATGCACGAAACTGTCAGAAATGATAAAACACCGAAGCCGCCACGCGCTGATTGGCCACCCAGTAGTTACCGGCGGTGCGGCCATTGGATTGCAATGCGCCGTACTGCACCGCCGTGTAGTTGTATTCCAGGTTGAACGATAATTTGGACAGGTTGAAGCTGCCGAACACCGCCACCCGCCAGAAGCAGTCCGCATACGTCTGCGAGGCGGCATAGAAGCCGCGTCCGTACACCGCGTACTTCCCGTCGACCGCTGCCAGCGGATCGCTCGTGCCGAGGTTCTGCGCGAAGCCCGCGAACATCCCCACGCGCCATTTCTTGCCATACACCACATTGACCCACGACGACAGCAGGTTGAAGTTCGTGTAATCCACCGCCAAGCCCTCCGCGTCCACGCGGCTCGCACCGTAGCCGTTAAGCATGGTGTAGTCGCTCATGTTCTGCCCCCACAGCACCTTGCCCTTCACCAGCAACTTGTCCGCCCGGTAATGCGCGTAGGCCAACGCGCTGAAGGAAGTGTGCATCACCCCGAGGGGCTTGATGGTCTTCGTGTCGAAGCCCGCGCCGCCCGTCCAGTGCTCCGTGCTCACCTCCGCGCCGAGGTACACGTCGGGCAGCAACGCCCGCTTCATGAACACGGGCGAGGTGATGGTGGACGAGGGATTGGCCGGGTCGGGGCCTTGCGAGGAATACTGCATCTGGTAGGCCGCCACCGCCATGAGCGACCACGCACCGGCGGGCTTGTATGTGTAACGCACCTGCGGACTGCGGTTGAAGGGTTGGAAGGGTGCGCCCGTGTTGAGCGCCATCCCCGTGGGCGACACCGAGCCGAAGAGTGGGTGCCACGTCTGCCCGATGAGCAGGTCCGACTTCTCCCACGTGAAGCGGGCGTAGGCCTGCCGCAGGCGGAGCAGGAAGTACGTGCTGCCCGTGCCCGCGAAGTCGGCCTCCACCTTGGCCGAGGTAGCCGCCCCCAGCAGGCGCGGCCCCACGGCATCCAGCCCCAGGCGGGTGCACACGCTTATCATCTCCGCCTCGGGCACGGCATTTTTGTCCGCCCCCGTCTCCGGGTCGCGTTCCACGGGCTTGGGTGCCACGTGGAATACCCCGTCGATAGACTGTTCGTTTTGCCGACTGTTGTAATAAAACTCGTTGCGCACGAAGCCGTAAAAAGTCAGCTTCGGCTTGGCGGCCTCGTCCGCCGCCCGCGCCCCCGCCACCCACAGGCACAGCAGGCAGGCGCACCATCTCGCATACTTCATAATCCCATCATGCTGAAAAACGGATGCAAAAGTAAGAAAATTTCAAAACAGCACACGGAATTCTAAGACCTACGCAAGCCGCACGAAGAAAACTATTCAGCGGACATATCGAGTCGTTCGCACTTAAATTAACGTGAGTTCGGTATATATAATTACGCGAGTTCGATTTAAGATAAGACAAAAATGCCACCCCTTCGAGGTTAAAGCCGAAGGCATGATATTATTATCGTTTATCCCGAACTCGTGTAGATAAATATTAGATTTATACTTGTTAGATCTTAGCTGTCCGCTCTCAATACCCCACCGTCACTTCCTGGCGGTCAACCCGGACTTCCTCGCGGGAGGTTATTTCCCGTTCGCCCCAGTCGACGATGACGTAGTAGTATTTCTTGCCGTCCCGCATTTCATAGGCTTCGGGGTCGTAGTCGATGATGGTGCCGGTCATGCGGTAGTGCACGGCATATACGGGCGTGGCGGTGGCAATGGCGGAGAGGCTGCCTTCGGGGCCGTCGAAGGTGTATTCCGTCGTCGTCTCGCCGTCTTCGTAGTACATGCCTTCCTCGGTTACGGGCTTGTCGAGGTCGTCTTCGCACACTGGGGACATTTGTTCGGGTGTTACATCATTTTCGGCCCAATAGCATGGTACGGCGTAGTGCGTGCTGCGCATGCCCAGCAGGTTGAAGATGCCGAGGGGCGCGATGCCGCCGCTGCCATAGCCTGCGGTAATCAGCCAGTTGAGGTCGATGTTGCCCGTGTTGGGGTGCGTGGAATAGGCAAAGTCCTCATCATAATAATTGTAATGCACGCGGGTGAGGTCGCCGCCCGTCCAGGTGTAGTCGTAGGAGTATTCGTCGTAGCCGTAGCCGTATTCGCTCTTGCCGGTTTCGTTCACCAGGCGGTCGTCGTCGTCGTAGGTCAGCGTGATGTCGGTGCGGGTGGGCGAGCTGCTTCCGCCGCCGTCGGGCGAGAGGCTCTCGGTGTAGGCCACCCGGGCGGCGCGGCCTTGCTCGTCGAGCGCGGCCACGATGTGTACGCCGTCGTCGCCGTCCACGGTCACGGTGTTGCCCTCGTAGGTGGCGGTGTAGAGGTACATGGACGTGCCATCGTAGTTGTCGCTGCCCTGCATCCGCACCACGCGGCCTTCATTGTCGTATTCAAAGGCGTAGTTGGACTCGGTGCCGTCGTCGGGGTCGAGGATGGTGACTTGCCGAATGGCCGTCTCGGACACGAAGACGGGCGTGTTGGTGCTGTCCGCATCGGCTGTGCCCAGCTGGGTGACGAGCACTTGGGTAGTTTCCCCGCCCGAGGGGAGGAGCACCAGGGTGGTGGTGCGGCGGTCGGCGGCGGTGTTCGCCTCGGCTTGGAGGGTGATGGACGCGTCGCCCGCATCGCCCGAGGCGGCGGAGATGGTGAGCCAGTCGGTTTCGGGCATCAGCGTGGCCGACCACGGGGCGGGCGAGGTGAAACGCACTTCGGCCGAGGTTTGCGTGGCGGCGAGGGTGACCTCGTTGCCGCCTTCCACGACGATGCTACTTTTAGGCGTGTCGTTGCATCCGGCGACCAGCACGAGGGTCGCGAGGGCGAGAAATAGTTTTTTCATAACCTTGTTGTTTGATGTGAGTGATGTGGGGTCAAAGGTAGGAAAGTTTTTCTTGAACGCAAGCGGGAGGGGAAATAAAAAAGGGTATCCGTCCATTTGTAGTCCGGATACCCTGTCAGTATAGGTTTTGTTTCTGTTTCTCACTTGTTGGTTGTGCTTCACCGATATCTTCCATAACCCTGTGCTTTATTGTTGGTTGTTTTGTGCCAGCAAAGCGGCGTTGGAGTTATGGTAAGACAGGTTGATGACGCGCAAATACTTTTTGTACTGGTCCTTGCTGAGGATTTGCTTGGCGTTGCCCAGGTTGTAGTTGAACGCTTTTTCCAGTTTTTCGCTGTCGCCTTTCTGGATGGCGTTCTTGATGGCAACTTCGGTCACGGCAAACACTTCCTTCAACTGGGCCGACTGGTAGCTGTCTGCTTCCAGATACTTGACCAATGAGTGGAATACTCGTTCATTATTGCATTTTACAAAGACTTCGCTCTTGGCGATGTCCACGGCACTGGCACTACCGATGGTAGCGACGGCCATCATAGCTATAAACAACACTTTTTTCATACCTAATCTTCTTTTAAAAACTAAACAATCTTTTTATACCCATGTAGAAACAAAACCTATTTCAAAGAGCACCGTGTAAATGTTTTCGATTTACACGGTGCAAAATTATATGTTCTACAACATATTTTCCAAACAAAACAGGTTAAAAAATATTAATGAATGAATTGTGCAAATAAAATGGAAAAAGAAAAACATGTTTTACAACATATTTTTTAGGTATTTGTGTGGCGGGAATACCTACGCGGGCACGGGTGGCAGGTTTCTTTATTGAAACACAATAGGGACAATAGGAGGGCTTTTTCCTCTGTACGGGCTGTGTAAAAATTACGAAACAAACCCGTCGTCATTTCGACCGTAGGGAGAAATCTTCTCTACAACGCGCCAAAAGTGACTTTGAGATTTCTCGCTGCGCTCGAAATGACAAGAACGACATGAAAATGGTACTTTTTACACAGCCTGTATGGGTGGGAGGTTATCGGGGGAAAAGGCGAAGCTGCTCCCCCGATGCCCTATTGATAAAGAATTGAGTGTAAATGCCTATTGCCCCTATTGTGTTTTAATATATGTGTGGTCGTGTGCAAATGTGTCCGGGGATGCTGCGAAGTGATGCCTCTGCGCGACCTCCGTGCAACAAAAAAAGGCGGCAAGCCCCGCGGGGGAGCCTGTCGCCTTTCCTATATATAATATTGTATCGCTGCCTTAGCAGGACAGTTTGTTGTCCGAGCCCAGCACGTTGAGGATTTTGTGCTTGTACAGTTTTTCCATTTCGTCGCGGGCGGGGCCGAGGTACTTGCGCGGGTCGAATTCGGCCGGTTTTTCGGCGAACACCTTGCGTACGGCGGCCGTCATGGCCAGGCGCGAGTCGGAGTCGATGTTGATTTTGCACACGGCCGACTTGGCTGCCTTGCGCAGTTCGTCTTCGGGGATGCCGATGGCCGCTTCCAGTTTGCCGCCGTACTGGTTGATCATGTCCACGTATTCCTGGGGCACGGACGACGAGCCGTGCAGCACGATGGGGAAGCCCGGCAGTTTTTCCATCACCGCGTCGAGCACGTCGAATGCCAGCGGGGGCGGTACCAGGCGGCCCGTGGCGGGGTCAACGTGGCACTGTTCGGGTTTGAACTTGTACGCCCCGTGCGACGTGCCGATGGAGATGGCCAGCGAGTCGCAGCCCGTGCGGGTGGCGAAGTCGATTACTTCTTCGGGGTTGGTGTAGGTGTGGTGTTCGGCGGATACTTCGTCTTCCACGCCGGCCAGCACGCCGAGTTCGCCTTCCACTGTCACGTCGAACTGGTGGGCGTATTCCACCACTTTTTTCGTGAGGGCCACGTTTTCTTCATACGGCAGGTGCGAGCCGTCGATCATCACCGACGAGAAGCCCATGTCCACGCAGCTCTTGCACAGCTCGAAGCTGTCGCCATGATCCAGGTGGAGCACGATTTCAGGCTTTTCGCAGCCCAGTTCCTTGGCATATTCCACGGCACCTTCGGCCATGTAGCGCAGCAGCGTCTGGTTGGCGTAGTTGCGTGCGCCCTTCGACACTTGCAGGATGACCGGCGACTTGGTTTCCACCGCCGCTTTCACGATGGCCTGCAACTGTTCCATGTTGTTGAAGTTGAAGGCCGGAATGGCATACCCGCCTTTGATGGCTTTGGCAAACATGTCGCGCGTGTTTACCAATCCTAAGTCTTTGTAGTTTACCATAATTGTGTTATTTAAATGTAATGTTGTTCCGTTCCGATGAAATTCGAGTGCAAAGTTAGTGTTTTTTTGTTGGATTTCAGAGGGTGGTTTCAGATTGTTTCCCGCAGATTGCGCAGATGAACGCAGATGCAGGTTTTGGAACGCAAATGACGCGAATAGCGCGAATGGATGCCAATGTTTTGTAGAGGTGCCTCACTCCTATGGTGTCTTTTACTCCTGTGGTGCCTCTTACCTTTGTGGTTTGTATTTGCCCACGCGAGCTCCCCTTATCCGGTTGACATTTTTATTCATCAAGTGCCTGCCCAAATATTCGTACAATAGTTTCTTGGCTTTGGACATTTCCTGATGGTGTTCTTTAAACAGCTCGTCGGGGGAATCATATACGCCAAAATCCTGATTGATCCCCTCGCTTTGGATGTACGTGTTGTTCGCGTCCCAGTCGATGGCCGGATTGCTGAAATCTTTGACCGCCACGCCATATCCGCAAAACGCACCGTGGCATTGCTTGAATTTTTCTTGCAACTTGTTCAGATATGCCTTGTCCAAAATAAAGGCTTCCAATTCATACCATTTTTCTTGATAGAGAACCTCTACCCAGCTATGAAGCACCTGCTGGGGTGCATGTCTATACACGATGCCGGTCATCGCGCCTTTCTGGAGTTCCTTGTCTATGGTAAATCCGTGTATCCGGCACGGTACATCTATGGCTCTCAGCAGAGCCATGAATAAAATGCCTTTTGTGTTGCATTGCCCGTATCCGTCTTGCAAGACTTGTTCGGCCGTGATTTCATCGGCCCGGTTATAGCCGAACAAAATCTCGTCCCTCACAAAAGAGTAGGTTTGTTTTATTTTGTCGAAATCATCCAATGACTTCCAACGCCTTTCGCGTATAAGCTGTTGGATTGAAGGGCAGGAATAGTTTAACAACGCTGTTTCTTTTAAATATCTTTCATTGTCCATGACGGCTTGGTTGTTACGGGTGCATGACGAAAAAGAGGTATTGGGCTTGCTTTGGTGGCGCAGCGGGCAAAGGCACAATCCGCCAATGGCAGGAAGCTCAATAGACTGACCCACAAAAGTAAGCATAAAGCGCACAATGGGCAAGCGCATGGCAGGAAACGTTGCGGGAGTGGCCGCCTTGTCCTCTGCGCCGGGGAGGGGCGGCGTTTCCCCCATGCCTGCGGAAATAATTTTTCGTAGGCACGGAATTTTATTTTCGTACCTACGGAAATTTGGTCGCGCAGTAACGGATGGTAGGGTAGAGACAAGGCATGCCTTGTCTCTACAAGGCCGCCCTATTGTTGGCAGCAGACCATT
>CASFUX010000241.1 GCA_949297975.1 uncultured Bacteroidales bacterium | reverse complement strand
TTCCTTCTGAGGGAGAAGAACCCTTTGTCCACATACGCGTACACGTAGGGGTGGATGTAGAGGATGAAGTCCTTCACCTTCAGCGTGTGTACCAAATAGCTTATCTTGTTCTCCAAGTGGTCGGTGAACAGGATGGAAGGCTTTATCGTGCCCTTGCCGTGGCAGGTGGGGCAGCTTTCGTCCAGGTCGAGGTCGATGGCCGGGCGCACGCGCTGGCGGGTTATCTGCATCAGCCCGAATTTGCTAAGCGGCAATATGTTGTGCCGGGCGCGGTCTTCGGCCATGAACTCGCGCATCTTTTCATACAGGTTCTGGCGGTGCTCGCCGTCGTGCATGTCGATGAAGTCGATGACGATGATGCCCCCGATGTCCCGCAGGCGCAGCTGGCGGGCTATTTCCTCGGCGGCGGCCAGGTTCACCTCATGCGCGTTGTTCTCCTGCCCGTCGGCCTTCGAGCGGTTGCCGCTGTTCACGTCGATGACGTGCAGGGCTTCGGTGTGCTCGATGATGAGGTAAGCCCCGTTCTTGAAGGAGACCGTCTTGCCCAGCGACGACTTGATTTGCTTGGTGATGCCGAAGCTGTCGAAGATGGGTATCTCGTCCTTGTACAGCGACACGATGTCCTGCTGCTCGGGAGCGATGAGGCCCACGTAGTGCGCCACCTCGGCGTACACCTCGGGGTCGTTCACGTATATGTGCTTGAAGCTGGGGCTGAACAGGTCGCGCAGGATGCCCACGGTGCGCCCTATCTCTTCCATGATGAGGGTCACGCCCTTGGACTGCTGCACCCGGGCGACGGATTCTTCCCAGCGTTTCACCAGTATCTTCAGTTCGTTGTCCAGCTCGGCCACCTTTTTGCCTTCGGCCACGGTGCGGGCGATGACCCCGAACCCTTTCGGTTTGATGCTCTGTATGAGCTGGCGCAGCCGTGCGCGTTCCCCTTCGCTCTTTATTTTTTGGGAAATGGAGATTTTGTCGGCGAAGGGTATGAGTACCAGAAACCGTCCGGCGATGGAGATTTCGGCCGTGAGGCGTGGGCCTTTGGTCGAAATCGGTTCCTTGACCACCTGCACGAGTATTTCCTGGCCCGTCTTGAGCGTGTCGGCTATGGCACCGTTCTTTTCTATTTCCGGAAGCAGTTTGGTTTTCGACATGGCAGGCACGCGTTTCCGGTCGCCGAGTGCCTGGTTGGTGAATTGGGTAAGGGTATTGAAATTGGTACCTAAATCAAGATAGTGCAGAAAAGCGTCTTTCCCGTAACCAATGTCCACGAAAGCTGCGTTCAAACCGGGCATGATTTTCTTGACCCGTCCCACGTAGATGTTGCCGACGGCGTATTGTTGTTCCCGTCCTTCCTTGTGCAGTTCTACCAGGCGTTTGTTTTCGAGCAGCGCAATCGTAATTTCCGATGGTTTGACATCTACTACTAATTCGCTATCCACGTTCTAATCTCTTTTTGGGTTTCTGTTGTAAAAGAAAAACAAACTTAAAGCCAATGCCTTGCGCTGTTAAGTTTGTTTTCCGTTCCTGGACTTTGTGAAAAATCGACAGGCAATTACTAACTAAAGACCGGTAAGGGGCTTGTTATTTCTTTTTATGCCTGTTCTTTCTCAGTCTTTTCTTCCGTTTGTGGGTAGACATTTTATGTCTTTTCCGTTTCTTTCCGCTAGGCATAGCTAATGTATTAAAAAGTTAGACATTTATTTGATTTGGCCCATGAAGGTCTTGGCAGGCTTGAATGCCGGGATGTTGTGAGCCGGGATGATGATGGTCGTGTTCTTGGAGATGTTGCGGGCGGTCTTTTCGGCGCGGTGCTTCACGATGAAGCTGCCGAAGCCTCTCAAGTACACGTTTTCGTTCTTGGCCAGCGAACCTTTTACGGTTTCCATGAACGCTTCTACGGTGTCGAGCACAGTAGCCTTGTCGAAGCCCGTCTTGAGGGCAATTTCGTTTACGATATCTGCTTTAGTCATTGCGATAAGTTTATTAAATGAATGATATAATGTATTCTTGCCAAAAGGGAGTGCAAATATAGAGCTTTTTCTTTTGACGGAAAAACATTTAGCGTTCTTTTTTGGGAAAAATGTCTTTTTAACTCCCTTTCCGGGCTGTTTCCGTGCCGATGGAGGGGCGTTTCAGCCTGTAAGGGCGGGGGCGGGACGGCGAATGGTCTCGGGCAGAGCGGTGGAGGGAGGGTAGGAAGGCGTGCCTGCGGAAATCCGGCCGCGTCCGTGCGGAAATGCAACGCCGTACCTGCGGAAATTTGACCGCGCAGTAACGGAAATGACGCTCCCAAAATGGAAGAGGCGAAGAGTGTCCTATATAATATTATATGTATAGGCGTGGTCTGCCTGCCGGTTAAGGGAAACTTTTCCGTTTCGTAACAATTTCGTAACAATAAAGACGGACTTTTGCGGCGAATTAATTGAAGAACGAGGGAACAAAGTATATAAAGAAAGTGTTTTTTAGTTAGCTTTGTTTACTTGAACCGTTATCTTGGAAAAATTGAAAGCAGGCATGAATCATACTTACGCCATCAAGGTCGGCATGTTGTCGTTGCTGCTGTTGCTCGCTGGACCTTTGCGGGGTCAGGAAGAGGCGGCAGAGAGCGACAAGCCGCAAGCTGCCGAGGGCGGGGGCATTTCGCTGCTCCCCTCGGGCAAGCTGAAGGTGTCCGGCTACATACAGGCGCAGTTCGAGTATGGGGAGAAGGATGCCCGGCTGGGCGTGGGGGCGGACAACGAACACCCGGATGAGGGGTTCAACCGCATCGGCGTGCGGCGCGGGCGGGTGAAACTGACGTACGAGGAACGCATCGTGTCGGCCGTGTTCCAGGTGGATTTGACGGAGAAGGGTTTGAGCTTGAAAGACGTTTACGTGAATGTGAAAGACCCGTGGTGGCGCACGAACGAGTTGCGTGCCGGGGTGCTCAACCGGCCGTTCGGCTACGAGATAACCCATTCGTCGAGTCTGCGCGAGTCGCCCGAACGCTCCACGACGTTCCGCACGCTGTTCCCGCAGGAACGCGACTTGGGCGTGAACATCGTGTTGCGTGCCCCGGAGACTTCGCCCCTCCACATTCTGAAATTGGAGGCGGCCTTGGTGGCCGGTAACGGCATACAGCGGGAGACGGACAGCCGCAAGGACTTCATCGGGCGGTTGAGCGTGGCGAGCGAGGCAGGTCGTTGGCTGAAGTATGGTGCAGGCATTTCCTATTATAACGGCGGTGTGTACCAGGGCACGGATAGCGTGTACCGCATGGAAGGCAAGGCGTTTGCGCTCCACGCGGACGCGGGCAACCGGGGACGCTTCGCCAAGCGCGAATACTTCGGCGCGGATGCCCAGGTGGCCGTCCGCAGCGTGCTGGGCACAACCCAACTGCGTGGCGAGGTGCTGTTGGGCACGCAACCGGGCACGGCAGGCTCGTCGCAAAGCCCGAACTACAGCGTGTTGCCTGCCGACAACACCTACTTGCGCCGCTTTTTCGGCGGTTATGCCATGCTGGTGCACGACATCGGCCGCACGCCTTTCGCCGTGGTGGCGAAATACGACTGGTATGACCCGAACGTGGATGTGCGGGGCAACGAGGTGGGGCTGGGCGGTACCACCGGGACCGATGCCTTGCAACACACCGTGGGGGTGGGGGCATTGTGGCACGCTACCCGAAATCTGCGCCTGCTGGCTTACTATGATTTTGTATTCTTCGAACAGACAACCCATTTGGCTTCGTTCAGTAACCAGGAAGCCGACCATTTTACCTTGCGGTTGCAGTATAAATTCTGATGACATATAAGGAATGATTTTGATGTGCAAGGCACGTTGACAGCCATTGCTGTGCGAGGTAAAAGGGAAAAAGGTGAAAGTAGAAAGGATAAAAGGGAAAAGGATAATTATTTGCGTTCCCTTGCTTGTGCGCCAATTTGAAATCTGAAATTTGAAATTAAATAAAAAGACTTATGAAGAAGATTGTTTTTAGCTTGTGCCTGCTGGCGGTGTCGCTGGGCATGGCGAACGCACAGAAGATTAAAGGTTCGGACACGGTGCTGCCTTTGTCGCAGAAGGAGGCCGAGAATTATTTGCAGAAGCACCCGGATGCCCACGTCACGGTGACCGGCGGGGGCAGCGGGGTCGGCATCTCGGCCTTGCTGGAAGGTACGACGGACATCGCGCAGTCGTCGCGCCGCATCAAGTTCGACGAACGCAACAAGCTGAAGGCCGCAGACAAGACGGTGAAGGAAGTCATCATCGCCTACGATGCGCTGGCCGTGGTGGTGCACCCGTCGAACCCGGTGAAGCAGCTCACCCGCGAGCAACTGGAAGGCATCTTCACCGGCAAGATAAAGAACTGGAAAGAAGTGGGCGGCCCGGACATGAAGATAGTGCCTTATTCGCGCGAAACATCGTCTGGTACGTATGAGTTCTTCAAGGAAAGCGTGTTGAAGCACCGCAACTACATGAGCGGCATTATGAGTATGCCCGCCACGGGTGCCATCGTGCAGTCGGTGAGCCAGACACCGGGTGCCATCGGCTACATCGGGCTGGCTTACTTGGGCGAGGGCGTACAGGCCGTGGCCGTGTCCTACGACCAGGGGGCGACTTTCGTGAACCCCTCCATCGACCATGCCAAGGACCAGACGTATCCCATCGTGCGCCCGCTGTATTATTACTATGAAGTGAAGTCGGAAGCGGCGGTGAAGCCTTTCATCGACTATGTGCTGTCGGACGAAGGCCAGACCACGGTATTGGAACTGGGATATGTAACGGTGAAATAAGCAAACGCCATCCGGAATGAATACTGACAAGCAACTGAAGTTCAAAAGCACCACCCGCCGGGGCGCGAAGTGGCTGGAACGGGGTGTGGAAGGGCTCTTCACCGCTTCGGGCTGGGTGAGCATCGTCATCGTGCTGCTCATCACCGTGTTCCTGTTCAAGGAAGGTTTCGGCCTGTTCCAAAGCCCCACGGTGGAAAAGGGGTACGTGCTGTGCGTGCATCCGTCGAACCCGGTGGAGAGGTTGAACGCCTCCCAAATCAAGCACATTTTCGACTACGAGACCACGTCCTGGAGCGAAGTGGGCGGCGCGGACATGGAAATACGGCCTTTCCGCTTCGAGGAGATATTCAATTATTACGCAGAGGAAGAGTTCGGCCCCGATTATGAGTTCCTGCCCGACAAGCTGGCGGAAGTGGTGGCGGGCGACGAAGGCATCCTGGCCTTCTTGCCCGAACAATACCTGCCCGAAGACCGCAGCGGCATCAAGACGGTGGAAGCAGGCAACATCTCCGTGGCCGACTTCTTCGGCGGGCGCGAATGGTTGCCTACCTCCACGCCCGCACCGCTATTCGGGGCGTTGCCGCTCATCTTGGGCACGTTGTGGGTGAGCTTCTTTGCCATACTCATTGCGTTGCCGCTGGGCATGGGGGTAGCCATCTACATGTCCGAGCTGGCTGGCGAACGGATGCGCAAGGTGTTAAAACCGGCTATCGAGCTGCTGGCGGGCATCCCGTCGGTGGTGTACGGCTTCTTCGGCCTGGTGGTCGTGGTTCCGCTGGTGCAACGGGCGTTCGACTTGCCGGTGGGCGAGACGGCTTTTGCCGGTTGCCTCATCCTGGCCATCATGGCCTTGCCCACCATCATCACCGTGGCCGAGGATGCCATGCGCAACACCCCCCGGGCCATGCGCGAGGCAAGTCTTTCGCTGGGAGCCACGCAATGGCAGACTATTTACCGGGTGGTCATTCCCTACGCTTCATCGGGCATATCGGCAGCCATCGTGCTGGGCATCGGACGCGCCGTGGGCGAGACCATGGCGGTGCTTATGGTGACGGGCAATGCCGCCGTGATGCCTACCTCGCTGTTCGAACCGATACGCACCATCCCCGCCACCATCGCGGCGGAACTGGGCGAAGCTCCGGCAGGCGGGGCGCACTACCAGTCGCTGTTCCTGCTAGGATGCATCCTGTTCCTCATCACGTTGGTGATAAGCGTTTCCGCCGAACTGATTTCAAAAAAACAACGGCAAGCGGTGTAGTAGCTACGAGCTACAAGTAAGTTGCGGGTCAAGGCCAACGGCCTTGTGGCACTCAGCGTAGGGCATCGCCCTACGGATAAGTCACGCTCCCCGCTCCCCATAATCAGTACATTGTCGCATTAGCATATTAGCACATTATTCTATGGAACAAACAAAAGAAAATGCATCTTCCTTCCAACTGAAGGCATCGGGTTACCGGCTTCGCACGCGGATGACGCAGCAGGTGGCTTTTTGGACCATCCGCCTGTTGGGCTTCGTGGTGGTGGGCATCCTGGTGTGGATACAGGGCTTCATCATCGTGAACGGTGCGGGCGTCATCAGTTGGGACTTCCTCACGCAGGCTCCGGCAGAAGGGATGACCTCGGGCGGTATTTTCCCCGCCATCGTGGGTACGCTCTGCCTGGTGGTGGGCAGCATGGTGTTTGCCTTCCCTTTGGGGGTGATGGCCGGCATTTACATGAATGAATACACGAAGGATCATTGGACGGTGCGCCTCATCCGCGTCGTGACCAACAACCTGAGCGGCATACCGTCCATCGTGTTCGGTTTGTTCGGGATGGCGTTGTTCGTGAACACGCTGGGCTTCGGCGACTCGATTATCGCCGGTTCGCTCACCTTGGGGTTGCTGGTGCTCCCCATCGTCATCCGCACCACCGAGGAGGCGTTGAAGGCCGTACCTGATTCTTATCGTTCGGGCAGTGTGGCCTTGGGGGCAAGCAAGTTGCAGACCATCTTCCGGGTCATCCTGCCATCGGCGTTCCCCAACATCATTACCGGCCTCATCCTGGCCATCGGGCGCGTGTCGGGCGAGACGGCTCCCATCCTCTTCACTGCGGTTGCCTATTTCCTGCCGAAGCTCCCCACGAGCATCTTCGACCAGGTGATGGCCTTGCCCTACCACCTGTACGTCATCGCCACCAGCGGCACGGACATCGAGGCTTCTCGCCCCATCGCCTACGGCACGGCACTCGTCCTCATCATCATCGTGCTGGCCATGAACCTGCTCGCCTCGTTCATCCGGAAAAGGGTAGGCGGGAAGCAGAGGTAGAGGCAGGAGTGAGAGCAAGAGCAAGAGGTAAGAGGTAAGAGGTAAGGAGTAAGAGGTAAGGAGTAAGAAATCAGAAGTAAGAACACAGAATAGGCAAGCTCGCGCCGCATGGCACTCGTAGCTTGTAGCTCGTAACTTGTAGCTTTAAAAGATATGATAGAAGCAAAGAATGTAAATTTTTATTATGGCGACTTCCATGCGTTGAAGGACATCAACATGAAGATGGAGCGCAACACGGTGACGGCATTTATCGGCCCTTCGGGATGTGGCAAGTCCACGTTCCTGCGCTTGTTCAACCGCATGAACGACTTGATTGAGGGCACGCGCCTGACGGGCGAATGCCTCATCGGCGGGCAAAATATATACGACAAGTCGGTGTCCGTGGTCGAATTGCGCAAGCAGGTGGGTATGGTGTTTCAAAAGCCGAACCCTTTCCCGAAGTCCATCTTCGAGAACGTGGCCTACGGCCTGCGGGTCAACGGCATGAAGAACAAAAAGGAAATGGAGGAAATCGTGGAACGCAGCCTGCGCCAGGCCGCCTTGTGGGACGAGGTGAAAGACAAGCTGAAAAAGTCGGCCTTCGACCTTTCCGGCGGGCAGCAGCAGCGGTTGTGCATCGCCCGCGCCTTGGCCGTGTCGCCCTCCGTGCTGCTCATGGACGAACCGGCATCGGCACTCGACCCCATCTCCACCTCGAAGATAGAGGAACTGATTTATGCGTTGAAAAAGGAGTACACCATCGTCATCGTGACGCACAACATGCAGCAGGCCGCCCGCGTGAGCGACAACACGGGCTTCTTCATGCTGGGCGAACTCATCGAGTTCAGCGAAACGAAGAAGATGTTCCTCAACCCCGACAAGGAGCAGACCCAGAACTACATCACGGGGCGGTTCGGGTAGCGGCCCCTCAATCCCCCTCCTGGGGGAGCTTTTGGATACGAGCATGTACAACTAATCCCCGCACCCCTCCCCGGGAGGAACGTGGGGAAGCTTACTTTATTTGAAATGAAAAAGATAGAAAAAGAAGCGAAGCACTTGAACGAGGAAGTGCTGGAAATGTGGACGCTGGTGGACCAGCAGATACATCACGCCATGGAGGCGTTGTTGAAGAACGACAAGAATCAAGCCTATTCGGTGGTGTGCCGCGAGCGCAAGGTGAATGCCTACGAACTGAAGATAGACAGCGACTGCGAGGACATCATCGCCTTGTACGCGCCGGTGGCCATCGACCTGCGCTATGTGCTGTCCATCTTCAAGATAAACACCAACTTGGAACGCTTGGGCGACTTCGCCGAAAGCATCGCCCGCTCGGTGATGAACCTGCCCGACGACATGGTGATAAGCGAGAACATCATCCTGGCCTCGCGCCTGGAGGAAATGTGCCAGCAAGTGTTCTCCATGCTCGCGCTGGCACGCGAAGCCCTTGAAAAGGAGGATGTGGACGTGGCACAACAGGTCATCGCGAAGGACAACCTGGTGGACGAGATAAACAAGCAGGCCCTGGGCATCGTGGCCGCCTACTTGGAAAAGCACCCGAAGGAAGCCTACCTGTGCCTGGTGCTCATCAGCATCATCCGCAAGCTCGAACGCTTCGGCGACCACTGCACCAACATAGCCGAGGAAATCATCTTCTATCTCGAAGCCAAAGTGGTGAAGCACAGCGAAAAGAAATACGAGGGACGGGACGAATAACTTAACCGCCGTTTCTTTAACCGCAAAGAGCGCAAAGAACGCAGAGGAAAAAGAAGCCTTTACGTCTCTTTGCGGTTAAATAATATCCCGTCCGTGTGGTTTCTTATTTTCAATCGTGCGCACATGTTTTCCAAAACGTGGGCAGAAGTTTTCCAAAATATGAGCATGATTTTACTGCCCACAGTTGTGGGTTATAAAACTTGTGCTCACGATTGGGAAAACATCTGCTCGTCATTTGGAAAAATCAAACGCATTTTCATTTCATCACCTTGACGGTCGTGTCGCCGCACTTCAGCACATACGTGCCTTGGGGCAGGGCGTGGGTGTCCAGGCGGTTGCTGCCCGGGTGCAGGGGGGCTTGCAGCACGGCTTGGCCGGAGAGGGTGTACAGCGTGGCGTTGCCCGCGCTTTCGGTGGAAACCGTCAGGTAGTCGGCGAAAGGATTAGGGTAGATGGATACCTGCGTGGCGGGAACGGGCAGGCCGGTGGAACTGGGCTGACCCACGGGCAAGCTGATGGCGGGCAGGCTGCCGAAGTAGGCCGTGCGCTTGCCTGCGGTGAAGTTCACGTCCTTGCCTTCGTCGTAGGTGATGGCGCGATGGTTGCCGTAGGGGTCGCCGAAGCCGCTGGCGTAGAGTGCCCCCTGCGCGAGGGTGAAGTCCGTGCCGAGCGGCCACCCGGCGGGGATGGTCAGGGTGAGGGTCTGTGCCGCCTCGGTGCTGGCGAAGGTGTATTGGCTGCCCTTGTTGCTGTAGGTGGAGGTGCCGTCGGAGTATTGGATGTTGGCCGTCATGTTGTACACGCCTGCCAGTTTGTTGCAGGGATGGTACAGGGTGGCGAAGCGGACGGACACCTCGTCGCCCGGCAGGTAGGTGTCGCCGGGGGAGGTGAGGTTGGTCACCATGCAGGTCACGGGTTTGGCGGTGAGCACCTGGTATTCGGCATCGGCGTTGGAGGCGAGTTTCACGATGTTGCGCCCCTCGGTGAGGCATACCGTGTAGCTGCCGTCTTCGTTGGCGGTCACGCCCTCGGTGCCGAAGCCGTGGTAGGCGAGGCCGTCTGCGTCCGACAGGGTAGGGCGGGCGAGCAGCACTTCGGTCGCCCCCGTGGGGGTGAAGGTGTAGCGGTAGCCGTCCGTGCCTTCGGCGTAATAGAGCACGTCCAGTTCGGCATCGATGGCGGTGCCTGCCAGGCGGCTGTCGGTGTGCGCGGCGTTGAGGTCGGCGTTGAGGGTCATGCCCGTGTCAATGCCGGGTTCGCCCTCGTCGACCGACACGACGAACACGCCTGTGTTTTCCGGCCACAAGGCCCCGAACATTGGCCCGCCCGCCGCCGATGGGATGCGGATGGCGTCGTAGGTCACCAGCACGATGGCGGTGCCTGCCGAGCGGGCGGTGAGCAGGCCGTGGTCATCGACTGTGACGACCGTCTCGTCGGCTTGCCCGTCCTCGTTCAGCACCGTGTAGCGGTAGTTCGGTTCGATGAAGTAGTTGTTGACGATGTTGTCCACGGCTTCCCAGTTGCGCAGGCTGACGATTTGGAATGTCTTGCCTGTCTGGAGGCGGAGGTGGCCTCGTTCATTAATATTAAGGAAGATGTCGGCCACGTTGTAGCCGTTGTTGCTGGCCGGGTCGCGGTCGAGCTGGCTGGGGTCGCCTGCGAGCTGTTCGGGGGCGATGGTGATGGTTTCGCCGTCCTTGGGGGTGAATTTGTCGGCGCAGGTCACCGCTCCGGGGGCGGACACGCGGTAGTTGTGCACGCCGCCCTTGTATTCGAAGAGGTAGGTGGTGGTGCCGTCGGCGGTAGAGCGGCTCACGGGAGCCACTTCGGTGAAAGGCACGAAATGCTTGGTCTTGGTGCCCACGAAAAGCGTGGCTTCTTCGGGCACGGCGATGGCGTACTGCCCGGCGGCGGGCGTTTGCGCCCATGTGGGGGCGGCAATGGCGAGGCACAAGAGTGCCACGTGGAGTGTTGGTTTGTTCATACGTTTGTTTGTTTTGGACTTGTATTTTATGTTTTAATAAATAATGCACTTATCTTTCATCCGTCTGCCGCCACACGAGGGCGAAGTGGGCGGGCACGTCGCCGGTGGCCCATTGCCATTTCAGTTTGCCATCGGCACTGAAGCAGTAGAGGATGCCGGGGGTGACGCTGCCTTTGGAGTCGGTAATGTAGAAGTCCTTGGTGGCGGGGTGCACCATGATGCCGTAGGGCATGTCGATTTTCGCATCGGTGCCGTCGGTGATGAGGTGGTCGCTGACCAATCGGGCGGTACGGATGTCAACAATGCCGTAGGCGGGGCTGGTGCTTGTGCCGCTCCAGTCCTGGCTGTAGAAGTAGAGGGAGTCGCCGTCTATCCACAGGTCGGAGCAGTTGAAGTCGAGGGTGTCGGTGACGGTGCCCGTGGCGGGGTCGAGGCGGAAGAGGCGGGCGGGCTGGTCGGCGTAGTTGCCGCGCGAGGTGACCCACAGCTGGCCGTGGCGGTCGGTGCGCACGCGGTGGAGGTTGTCGGCCACGGGGATGCGGCGGGTCTCGGTGAATGTGTTCAGGTCGATGACGGAGAGGGTGTTCTCGTAATCGGGGAACATGTATCCGCCGGAGTTGGCCACATAAAGCGTGTCGCCGACCACGGCCAGCTCGTCGGGCTGGAAACCTACGGTGCAGGTGGCGACCACTTGCAGGGTGGCGGTGTCCACCTTGGCCACGTAGCCGAGCTGCTGGTAGGCGGGGTCTATCTGCACGGGTCCGGCATAGGAGGTGACGTAGGCGTAGCCCTCGTGGAAGGCGAGGTAGCGGCAGTTGGGGATGTCCACCTGTCCTATGCGGTGGGGCAGCAGGTAGGTGCAGGTGTCGGAACGGTCAATACGCATGACTTCGACTTTGTTGGAGCAGTTGAGCACGGCGTAGAGCCGGCTGCCATATACGTGTAGGTCGTTGCCCACGTCGCCCAGTTCCAAGGGCACGCCGGGGTTGGCCGCCGGGTACACGTTGCGGGTGTAGGTGGCGGTGGCGTAGTCGTAGTAGTCGAGGGTGGCCTTGTTACTGCCCATGTTGCCCTCGTTGAGCAGGAAGAAGCCTGCGACTTCGGTGTGTTCGGGCTGCCCCACGGTGCCCGTGTCGGGGCGGGGTATTGCCACTTCTTCGCGGCAGGCGGGGAGGAACATGAGTAGGAGAAGGAGGGGCTTAACCCCTAAATCCCTTAAAAGGGACTTGATTACCCCTAAATCCCCTAAAGGGGACTTGGTATGCTTTGTGTGTGTCATATTATATATATAATGTATATATGCGTTATGTTTCGTTGCGTCCTTTTAGCCCCTTTATGGGGTTGGGGTGGTTTTATAGCATTGCCTTGATCGTCAGTTTGTAGTTGCGCCCCGGCATGGGGTAGTTGGCTACCACCTCGTACTGCTGGTCGAGCAGGTTGTTGACCTCGGCGGATACGTCCAGCCGCCAGCGGGCGAAGCGGAATTCCTTGCCCAGCCCGAGGTCGTGCGTGTACCAGGGCTGTACGTGGTTGGCGGGGATGTTGGCCGACGTGGTGTAGCGTTCGCCCACGTAGATGAAGCTGTAGTTGAGCCGCCACGTCTTGTACGTCAGCCGCGCCACCGCCGAGCCGCTGTGCCAGGGGATGTAGGCTATCTGCCCGCCGTAGGTGCCCGCGTAGGGGTCGGTGTCCGTGGGGTCAGTGAAGTCCTGCGCACGCTGGTAGGTGTAGCTGGCTTGCACGTCGATAAGAAATCCGGGCAGCGGGCACAGCGAGACTTGTGCGCTTGCATCGATGCCGCGTATCTCCACGTAGCCGATGTTCATCATCATCCAGCGGTACTGGCTGTTGCCTTTGGGCACGGCGATAATCTTGTTTTTTACCTGGTTGAAATAAGCATCCGCCCGTGCCTCAACCCGGCGCAGCACGCCCCGCTCCCGGTCGAGCCGGTAATGTGCGCCGAGGTTGTATTGGGTGGCATACTCCGGTTCGAGGTCCGCGTTGCCGATGTCGGTATAATACAGGTCGTTGAAAGTGGGCATCCGGAAGATGTGCTTGTAGAATGCGCGGAGGTCGAAGCCCCGGAAGGGCGTGTATGACAGGAAGGCGGCAGGGGTTGCCTTTTGTACGTTGTGCGGCTTGTTGGCCGTTGTGCCGGCCGTTGTGCGGTCGGCATTTTCCCATACGAACGTGCCGAGCACGCTGGCCTGTCCCCGCAGTCCGTGCCATTCGAAGGCTGTGGCGGCGGCTGCCAGCAGCGTGTGCCGGTGCGGGTGTGCGAAGCCTTGCATGTCGGACTCCAGCACGTTCCATTGGTAGTCGGCGGAGAGCGATACGTCCCATCCCGGCACGATGGTGTACTTGTTGGCCACCGAGAGGTATGCTTCCTGCTGCCAGAAGCGGTTATCGACGAGTTTCAAGGTAGTGTCCGGGTTGAGGTAGCGCATGTAGTCGTTGGCGTATTTGGCATTGGCCATGAAGTCGTAGCCGGGCAGCAGTTGTGCCTGGAACGAGCCTTGGACGAAGGCGTTGCGGTCCCATTGCCGCTGGGCGTTTTTCCACACGTTGTTGATGATGGCTCCGGGGATGCCGCGTTCCGAGTCGTAGTAGTAGGCTTTGGCGTGCCATTTGCCTTGCGGGAGGTAGCCGAAGATGCCCGCTTCGGCCCGCACGGCCTGTATGTCGCCGTTCTCGCGCACGGCGGTGGTGTCCCAGGCCACGGTGCCGTCGTCGAACACTTTGCGGTAGCGGAATTTGTACCGCCCCGTGGCGTAGGTGTATTCCGCGTTGGACGACAGGCTGACGTTGTCGTTTATCTTGTGTTCCCACAGCACCGAGGGGTTGGCCAACCCGAACGAGCCGGTGCGCATCGTGGCTTGCAGGTTGTTGCGCTTGTCGTCCTCGAATTTTGGCCGGCGGGTGCGCAGGTAGATGGTGCCCGCCGAGCCGTAGTCGCGCGCCGGTTGTAATATTTCGCTTTTCTGCCCGTTGTACAGGGAGATTTCCTCCATGTTGTCCATGGAGAAGCGTCCGAGGTCTATCTGGCCGTTCTGCGCGTTGCCCAGCTGGATGCCATCGTAGAACACGCCCATGTGGTTCGTGCCCATGCTGCGGATGTCCACGGTCTTGATGCCCGCCACGCCGCCGTAGTCCTTGATTTGTACGCCCCCGAAGTAGCGGATGGCATCGGCCACGGAGTAGGTGCTGAGGGCTTCAAGCTGCTTCCGTTCCAATTTCTGCGCGGGGATGACCTCGCGTTGGCGACCGGCCACCACTTCCACCTCCTGGAGGGATTGGATGCTGTCAAGCCGGCTTTGTGCCGATGCCGAAGCACCGCACAAAGCAACGAGCATGACTCCAATATATGTTCTGGCAAAAAACATATTCGCTGTCCGATATGGGTTGATACCGTCAGCTTCCGTTCCCGTTGCCCGCGCAAGGCAGCGCATGTGCTGCACCCTGTCGTGCTACGGCCGCAAATAAAACATGAAAGGATAAACGTGCAGGGACGATGCCGCCTGCGTTGTTTGTCTCAAGCTCTATTCCACGAAAGCTGATACACCATTCATTTTGGCAGGTTTCCTGACTTGCTCCCTTGTGCCGGATGCCTTCCCGGTTTCCCAGTGGCTGGAGTTGTTATCCGGCGCTTGTCGGCAGGTTGCCATTCCGCAACCCCGCGACGGAGCTTACAGTAGCGGGTCTGTCCGGGATTTTCACCCGGTTCCCTTTTCAGCGAGTTCCCGAGGATGTTGGGAACTTCGCCACCAAAATGTCGCTGCAAAAGTAGGGCTATTTTCGCAATCGGCAAAACATCCGGGGCAGGAGTGTGCATTTTTTTCGCAGGGGAGGGTGCATATCATATATGTATGGAATAAGGAAATTTCATGACTTGAAAGAAATATTTCCGTTCCGAAGGTGGTGCAGGAACGGCCCTTTTTGTCCCGGAATTCCCTTATGCCGGGGCGGGAATCCCGTTACTTCCCGCCCGAAATTCCCTTGTGACGGGGGTAAATTTCCCCTGTAACGGGGCAAAACTTCCGCAATGATGGAAAAAATTCTCCCGTTTCCGTAAAAATTTTCCCTTCCGTATGGTTCAGCGTCACAGCCGTTTGCGCCCTGGAGTATGTTCCGCTGCATGAATTTTTTCGAAAAAACTCGCCCGGTTGTTTGCTGGTACGCGGAAAGTCCTTACCTTTGCACCCGCTTTCCGGAAGGGAGGCGGTTCCTCGCGCGGCGGCGCGGGGCGGAATGAAAAAAAAGAGGGCGGGGCAAAAAAAAGTTTGGCGGTTTCGAGCGAAACCCTTACCTTTGCAGCC